>NZ_CAMLHM010000006.1 GCF_946479885.1 uncultured Devosia sp. | reverse complement strand
GGATACGCTGACCATCGATGAGGGTGGTGAATTGCGGGAGCTGGTTCAGGCGGGCCTCGACGCTCCGCCAGTCATATTCATCCCGCCAGAAATCGACGAGACGCTTGATATAGTCGAGGCGCAGGCCCGCATCGTCGTTGCCGTCGGACAGTTCGTTGACGAAGCGCGTCTGGCGCAGGCGCGCATTGAGCTCGTCCAGTTCGGACTGGGGGATGGCAATCTTGAATTCGGTGATCGAGGACATCGGTTCGCTCCAGATGGCGTTGGTGACGTCCCGAATTTCCCAAAATCAGTGGGCCCCCTCTTGTAAGATTCCGCCAATCTAGCCCGAAGGCACGTCGATGCCGGCGCCGACGTTGCCCCTACGGTCATTGACCCGCATGGACATCGCCGCGCCGGACCATCTGAATGCCCGCAGCGCGGTGGATCATCTTGGTGCACCGACAATGGAAGGGAGTCTCCGGCACATTATGGGGTAGCCATTGATGGCCGCGACCAGAGCCGAGCTATCTGTACGCGTCTGCCTCGTTCACTTCATGTCTGAAACCTGCCGGTCCGTTACCCACCCCATTGCCGTCGGCGTAACTAGCAGCAGCCTGACGGTTTCGCTGGCGAGCAGCACGCGGAAGCGGCTTGCTCGGCGCGATGACGCGGCTTGCAGATCGCTGCCCGCATGCCGAGCGCCAGGACGGCCCGATCGGGTTGAATGGCGAGGTCCGCTATGTCGAAGACGCGCATCGGTTCGCCCGGCCGACCAATCTCGATGGTGAGGCGGGCGCCGTGGTTCAGGCGCAGCTTGCGGTCGACCTGGGCGAGGATCGCGCGAAACTTGCCCGCTGTCATCATCGGCCGCTCGTCGGAGGCCGCAATGTCCTCAACCTGCAAGACCGTTTCCTGCCAGGCGTCAGGGTTGCCGCCGCAGTCCAGGGTGGTGAACGAGCCGGCCTTGACCTCGGTGATGTGGTAGCCGGGCTGGACGAGGCGGTCATCGTAGGCGATCGCCAGCGGCAGGTCGTCGTGCCCGGCCAGCCCGTCCAGCACAAGGGCAAGGGTGCTTTCAACGTCACCATAGGGGGCGGTTGCATGAAGGTTCATCGTGGGCTATCCTCATTTCAATAATCATTGAGATATTGAAATGAAATTGGACGAACAGCAAGCCCTCGATGCGTTTGGCGCGTTGTCGCAACAAACGCGCCTGCAAATGGTGCGCGCCCTGGTCGTGGCCGGGCCGGAAGGCCTGTCGGCTGGAATGGTGGGTGAAAAGGTCGGTGCGTCATCGTCAGGCGCCTCGTTTCACCTCGCCAATCTCGAGCGCGCAGGCCTGGTGCAATCCCGCCGCGAGGCGCGTTCAATCATCTATTCCGCCAATTTCGACGGCTTGGCCGGGCTGGTCGAATTCCTGATGATGGACTGCTGCCAGGGCCGCCCCGAGATTTGTGCCCCTGCGCCGAAGGAGGCCGCCTGTGCCTGTTGAGCTGCGCTATGTCCCCATTTCCGGGCAGGATGCGGCACTGGCCGCGACGCTGACTGCCGCCGGCCTTCCGATCGATGACATCGGTGAAGACGGGCGCCGGTTCTTTCGCTTCGACGACAACGGCAAGGTTGTCGGTTATGGCGGCTTCGAACCGCATGGCGACCATGCGCTGGTTCGTTCAATCGTGGTGGCGCCGGCATTGGTCGGACAGGGTTATGGCCGCAGCATTGCGGAAGCCGTGATGCGTGAAGCCGGCAAGGCCGGGGCGCGGGAGGCGTTCCTGCTGACCACCTCGGCCGAGGCATTTTTCCGTCACCTCGGTTTTGCGGCGCTGGACAGGGCCGACGCTCCGTTGGCGATCCTCAACACCAGGCAGGCGACCTCGATCTGTTCATCCGCCACGCTTTTGGCGCGCCGCCTCGATGACTGACCTTCGCCGCGCGCTGGCCGCCGAGGCGCTTGGAACGGGCCTGCTGGTCACCACCGTGGTCGGCTCGGGCATCATGGCCGAACGCCTGACCGACGACATCGCCCTGGCCCTGCTGGGCAATACGCTCCCGACCGGGGCGATCCTGTTCGTGCTCATCACCCTGCTCGGGCCGATTTCGGGCGCCCATTTCAACCCGGCCGTCAGCATGATCATGGCGGTGCAGCGCCAGCTGAGCTGGGGCATGGCCGGGCTCTATGGGCTGGCCCAGCTGGCCGGCGGCGTGGCCGGCACGGTGGTGGCGCATCTGATGTTCGAGGCGCCGGCGCTGGCAATGGGTGTGCATGTGCGCACGGGCGGGGCGCAGTGGCTTTCCGAGGGCGTGGCGACATTCGGCCTGGTGCTGACCATCATACTGGGCGTCCGCCACCGGCCGACCGCCATCCCGGCGCTGGTCGCCTGCTATATCGTGGCCGCCTACTGGTTCACGGCCAGCACCAGCTTTGCCAATCCCGCCGTCGCGGTGGCACGCGCGCTGACCGATACATTTTCCGGCATACGACCCATGGACGTTCCGACCTTCATCGCCGCGCAACTGGCCGGCGCCCTCCTCGCCCTCGGCCTCTGCCGTTGGCTCCTCGGAAAAGAGCAAGCAGCATGACCACGACCATCTATCACAATCCCGATTGCGGCACATCGCGCAACACCCTGGCGATGATCCGGGCGAGCGGCGTCGAGCCGAGGGTCATCGAATATCTCAAGACGCCGCCGGATCGTGCCACGGTGATCCAGCTCATCGCCGATGCCGGGCTGACGGTGCGGCAGGCGCTGAGACAGAAGGATACACCGTTCGAGGCGCTCGGGCTGGGCGACGAGAGCAAGACCGACGACGCGTTGCTCGACGCCATTGGCGCGCATCCAATCCTGCTCAACCGGCCGTTTGTCGTGACCCCACTGGGCGTGCGGCTGTGCCGGCCGAGCGAGGTGGTGCTCGAAATCCTCGAAAACCCTGATATCGGCGGCTTCACCAAGGAAGACGGCGAGGTCGTCACTCCGGCGGGTCCGGCCAAACAGAGCTGATCGCGCCCACGAGGAGACGCGCCCATGGCTGCCGCCCCACAGTCCAATGCCGCGGCTATCTGGGCCCTGGGCGTAACCCAGATCATTGGCTATGGCACGCTCTACTATAGCTTCAGCATCCTCACCCCGGCGATTGCCGGGGAACTGGGCGTAGCCGCGGAGTGGATCTATGGCTGCGTGTCGCTGGCGCTGCTGGCCGGTGGTCTCGTCTCGCCCTGGGCCGGCGGCATGGCCGACCGCATCGGCGCCGGCCGGCTCATGTCGATCGGATCGATCGGCGCGGCAGCGGCGCTGGCGGCATGCGGGTTTGCCGGCAACACGGCGATGTTCCTGTTCGGCACGATCCTGGTCGAGCTCGCTTCCGCCTTCGTGCTCTATGCCACGGCCTTCGCCTTCCTCGCGCAGACGAGCGGCGCGCGGGCGCAGCGCAGCATAACGCACCTGACCCTGATCGCCGGCTTCGCTTCGACGATCTTCTGGCCGCTGACCAGCTGGCTGCTGCAAGGGCTGGACTGGCACCAGGTCTATTTCCTGTTTGCGGGGCTGCACCTGATGGTCTGCCTGCCGCTTCACCTCTGGCTGTCCCGCTTCGCCCGGAAAGCCGCGGCCCGCGCCGAGGAACCTGTCGCCACGCCGGCCCCACTCGCGGACGCCAACGGCACCCTGGTCTTCGTGCTGATCGTGGTGGGCTTTTCGCTGGCCGGTTTCGTCTCGGCGGCAACGCTGTTCCACATGGTGCCGATGCTGGGCTTGTTGGGGCTCGGGACGGCCAGCGT
Organism: uncultured Devosia sp.; assembly: GCF_946479885.1. Next base: position 107,306 of record NZ_CAMLHM010000006.1, on the reverse strand, counting down.
CTGGGTGGCTTCCCTGCTGGGACCGGCGCAGGTGACCAGCCGCCTGATCAACATGACGTTCGGCCAGAATATACCGGCCACGGTGTTGGCGTTGATTGCGGCGAGCACCACGCCACTGGCCCTGGCGACGCTGGCCCTGTCGGCGCCCAACGTGGCCGGCGCCGGAGCCTTCGCAATCGTGTTCGGCCTGGGCAGCGGGCTGTTCAGCATCGTATCGGGCACTTTGCCGCTGGCCATATTCGGCCGGGTCGGCTTCGGCAGGCGGCTCGGCTGGATCGGGCTGGGCCGGCTCGGGCTATCCGCGCTGGCCCCGTTCGCCCTGTCGGTGGCACTGGGCGCGGTGGGCCCAAAGCCATCGCTCTGGGCCCTCGCAGCGGCCGGGCTGCTCTGCGTCGCCGTCTTTGCCGAAATCTGGCGACGGTGCCGGCCGGCCGAAGAGCGCTACCAGCCGGCCGGCGCCGCGCCGATCGAGGGTCCCTGAGGCCCGCGCCTAGAGATTGTCGCCCAGCCAGGTGGTGGTTTCGGCCACGACCTGAGCACCGATTTCGGGCTGGTCGCTATAGACGCCCAGCATGTGATCGGTACCCGGGATGACCAGCGACGACTTGGGGCCCTTGGCCAGACCAAGATACTGCTCGAAGTAGGTGACGGCCGGATCGTCGGCGCCGGCAATGGTCAGGAACGGGCCATCGAAGCCGGCAAAGGCGGCGGCCAGGTCATGGCTCTCGACGCTGTCGAAGAAGGGCGCATCGAGCGAAATGACGCGCCAGCCCAGATCGACGGTGAAATTGCCGGTGGCGCGGGCTGTGTCGAAGGCCGGCTGGCCGAGGAATTCCAGGAACTCGCCCTTGAGATCGCCCATCTGGCCCCAGGTGACGATGGCGGGATAGTTCTGCTGGTCGAGCATGGCGATGGCGGCGCCGAAGCTGTAGCCGATGACGCCGACACGGTCGGCATCGACGCCGTCGACCGAGGCCAGATGGGTGCGGGCAATGGCGGAATCTTCGAGCATGCGATCGATGGTGATGGAGGCCTCGGTGACCGAGGTGCTGTCGCCATAGCCGCGGAAATCGATGCGCAGCGAGGCGACGCCGGCCTCGGCCAGCGCGGCGGCCTGGGCAGCGAAGATGCCGCCGATTTCGTCGCGCGAGCTGGCAAAGCCATGCAGCATCACCACGGCCGGGCCGGTGGCGCCGCCTTCGGGGACGGACAAAGTGCCGACAATGCCCTGATCGAGGGTGACGATGGTTTCGGCTGAGAGGACGGGCTGGGCCGCTGATAGGGCCAGGAGGGAGGCGGTGATGATCTTTGCGGTGGTGGTCATGGCTGAACTCCTTGGGTTGATGACCAAGTTTTAGCCGGGAGTGTCGCGGGGGGATTGAAGGAATCCGACAATGTGGGGCGTGTGGCGACGCGACGTTACGTTACCGCTGCTATCGGGGCTCCCAACACCCCCTCCCAACCTCCCCCGTCGGGGGGGAGGTGCCGCTCCACTCCTGCGACGAGAACGGGACGCCATTGCGTGGTCCCAGCGTTTTTCCGAATACCATTGCGTGACGCAGGGCACAGGCTCGCGGAAAGCATGAAACTCCCGGATGGGCTATGCTAGCATCGCCACAATTATCGCAGCGAGGCAGGCATGGACGACGTCATCATTCTGGGGGCCGGTATTGTCGGGGTGGCGACGGGGATTCACCTGCTGCGGCGCGGGCGCAGCGTGACGCTGATCGACAAGAACCAGCCGGGGCGCGAGACCAGTTTCGGCAATGCCGGCATCATCCAGCGCGAGGGGGTGCGGCCGCATCCGTTTCCGCGTGACCTGGCCATGCTGATGCAGGTGGGGCTGCATTTGAGCACGGCGGCGCGCTACGAGCCGCTGGCGCTGCCGCGGCTGGCGCCGGCTTTGCTCAAATACTGGTGGGCGTCGTCGCCCGAGAGCTACAAAAAGGTGGTGCAGAGCTATGCGCCGCTGATCGGGCGATCGATCATCACCCATGCCGACCTGATGGCCGAGGCCGGGCCCGAGGCCGAGGCGCTGGTGAGCAAGAGCGGGTGGCTTTTGGCCTTCCGCAGCGACAAGGGATTGCGCCACGAGGCCGAGAAGGCACGCGAGGATGCGATCCAGTTCGGCATTTCGCACAAGGTGGTCGAATGGCCCGAACTCAAGGCCATGGAGCCAAGCCTCAAGGGTGGGCTGGCCGGGGCGATCCTGTGGACCGATCCGTGGACGGTGCGCGACCCGGGGGCGCTGGTGGGCGAATATTTCAAGCTGTTCCAGCGGCTGGGCGGCACCTTCGTTTCGGGCGCGGCGAGCGGGCTGACCCAGGATGGCGGGGTGTGGACCGCCGAGGTCGGTGGTGTGCGCCATAGCGGCAAGCAGGCGGTGATCGCGCTGGGGCCATGGGCGCCCGATGTGCTCGACAGGCTGGGCTACCGGCTGCCGCTGTTCGTCAAGCGCGGCTACCACATGCATTACGGCACCGAGGGCGGGGCGAAGCTCAACCAGCTGATCCTCGACGCGGAAGTGGGCTATGTGCTGGCGCCGATGGCGCGCGGCATCCGCCTCACCACCGGGGCGGAGTTTGCCATGCGCGATGCGGCGCCGACGCCGATCCAGCTCGGACGCGCGGAAAGCGCGGCCAAGCAATTGTTCCCGCTGGGTGAGCGGCTCGACCCGGAACCGTGGAAGGGCGCGCGGCCCTGCACGCCCGACATGATGCCCATTATCGGCAAGGCGCCGCGGCATGACGGGCTTTATGTCGGCATTGGCCACGCCCATCACGGGTTTACGCTTGGGCCGGCGACGGGCGAGCTGCTGGCGCAGGCGATGACCGGGGAAGCGCCGGCCATCGACGTCAAGCCGTTCGGCATGGAGCGGTTTATCGGCCGGTAGGTGGCTTTGGCGACGCCGAACCGATATAGCATCGCCCATGGCAGATAGTTATCGGGCGTGGCTGCGTGGCGCAGTCAAATGGCAGCAGATCACGGTGATCGACCTGCGCGACCAGGACGGCATCGGCAAGCTGCTGCAGACGGCGGGCCTCACCACGCTGGGCGAGATCGACAAGATCGAGGGCCCGGCCCTGCTGGAACTGCCGGGGGTCGGCATCGGCGTGGTCAAGCGCATCCGGGGCATCATCAAGACCTGCAAGGCGGTGGAGCGGCGGCGGCGACCGACGGTGATCGCGGCGCGGCGGCTGGCGCGGGTGTTTCCGGAATAGCAGTTTTCCCTCCCCATCAAGGGGAGGTGCCGTTCAGTTGTTGCGGAGAGCTCCTGCACGATCGGTTGACAGGCGGTGTCTTCGAGCGTATTTAGCTAATTACGTAATTAGCAAAGTACGCAAATATGACAGACCTCCTCAGCACCACCTTTGCCGCGCTGGCGGACCCGACGCGACGGGCGATCCTGGCGCGGCTGACGCATGGCCCGGCGACGATCAACGAGCTGGCCGAGCCGTTCGACATGACCCTGCCCTCGGTGTCGCGGCATGTGAAGGTGCTGGAAGAAGCGGGGCTGGTGAGCAAGGCGCGCGAGGCGCAGTTCCGCTCGTGCCGGCTCGAAACGCTGCCGCTCGAGGCGGCCGATAGCTGGCTGGGGGAATACCGCCAATTCTTCAGCGAACGCTTCGACCGGCTGGAAGAGCAGCTCAAGACGATGATGGCCGAACGGGCCAACCCCAAGCAAGGAGACCAGTGATGGCAACGACCTATCAACAGGAGCGCGGCTTCGTGCTGACCCGAATGCTGGATGCGCCGCCCGAAGTGGTGTGGCAGGCCTGGACAGACCCCAAATATCTCGACTGGTTCTTCAACCCCGAGACACGACCGGACCACCCCACCAGCGTCGATTTGCGGGTCGGCGGGGCGTGGCGGCAGCATATGGTGGAAAGCGAGAGCCGCCAGTATGTGACGGGCGGAATCTACAAGGAGATCGTGCCGCATCGGAAGCTGGTCTTCGCCTGGGGCGCCAGCGGCGGCTGGCCCGATACCGATGCCGGGGACGGACCGCAGGTGACGGTGGAGCTGACGCCCGAAGGCGAGCGCACAAGGATGGTGGTGGCGCTGCACCTGCCCGATCAGCTGAGCGCGGCAGAGGTACAGGGCTGGCTGGACAAGGGGCTCGAACCGGGCATGGCCATGACGATCGACCGGCTGGTGGCGCGGTTCGGGGCCAAGGCCGCCTGACGAAGCAAGACCCCGGCTGGTGGCCGGGGTCTGGTTGCAGTCAGGAGAGCGACGGCGCGATGAACAGGGTCAGGGTATCGGCCTGGATAGTGGCACCGATGACCTGATCGAGCGGGATCTGGGCGTCGTCGAGCACACCAGATATGGCCGGATTCTTGTCGATCGCGGCACGGATGCTGGCCACGTCGCTATCGACCAGGCTACGTTCGCAGCCATCGATGCGGACCAGTTCGAGCGTGTCGGCGCTGGCAATGGCCTGCGGGGTGGCATCGGCGCCCGAGGCCAGGGCCAGCACGCCGATATCGCAGCCAAGCGTGGCAATGTTGAAGCCCGCCCCCAGCTGGGCCGGCGGCGTGGTGCCGATGACCGGGGCGGGCGCCACGCCATTGGCCGCGACGGCCTGCACCTTACCGGCGGGTTCGGGCATGGCGCCACCGGTTTGCGGGGAGCCACCGCTGCCGTCACCGCCACCCGAGGTGCTGCCGGTGGTGGTCATGTCGGTCCCGCGCGAGGGCGTGGACCCGCTGTCATCATTTCCGCCCGTGCTGCCGGTATTGCCAGTGCCGCCGGCATTGCCCGTGCCATTGGTGCCCCCGGTGTTGCCGGCGCCGGGAAGCAGGCTCAGGTCCAGGGCAGCGAGGTCGCCGACGGTGCGATCGGCCAGAGCGCCATCGTCTTCGAGCAGGCGCAGACTGACTGCGGCGCCCAGCGGGGCGGGCAGGAGCGCAACATCAAGCTCAGCCAGCTCATCCTGAAAGAGCAGGTCGAGGTCGATGGCGGCCAGTTCGGCCGGGGTCAGGTCGGCATCGTCGCTATCACTGCCCAGGAGCCGAAGCTGCGCGGTGGTGCGCAGGTCATCGGGCAGCAGATCGAGGTCGATCTCAGCCAGCTCGTCGCGGGACAGGAGGTCGATATCGAGATTGGCCAGTTCGCCGGCGGTGAGGTCGGCGAGGTCGCCGCCATCACCCAGAAGAGCTACCTCGACCAGACCATCGAGCACGATCACCTCGGTGGCGCCGTTTTCAGCGACCTGCACGGCCAGGACGTCATTGGGGTCGATCCCCTGCTTGTCCAGGATGGCGTTGAGCTCGGCGCTGGCCGCGATGGCATCGAGCAGCTCGGTACGGCCATCGCCACCGAGGCCAATTGCAGCCCTGATATCGGCGAGGTTGTCGGGCCCGAGCAGGTCGACCGCCGCGAGGATGGCGACCTGACGATCGTCAATGGCGGCATCGAGATCGATGCCGGCAAGGTTGGGATGATCGATACGGTCGAGCAAAGCGGGCTTGCGGGCGCCCTGCTCGAGCGCGGCGATACGGATATCACCGGTGACGAGAGCAGAACCGGGCTTGGGCGGGTTGCCGTTCAACAGGTCGAGATCGGCATCGAGGGCGGCATTGTGCGAGCCGCCTGTGGTGAGGTCGATCAGGGTGCCGCCATTGGGCCCGGTGGCCGGACCGTGGCCAATGTCGATATCGACATCGACGAGGCCGCCGTTGCCGGACGATGTGGAGCCGTTGCCGGTGCTGCTGCCGACATCAACATCGGCATCGAGCAGGCTACCGCCGCCGACATTGACGTCGGCATCGGCTTCTACGCCCAGAACATCGAGGTCAACGTCGAGGCCCAGCAGCTGGGCCTGGGCAGTCTGGGGGGTGATCAGCAAGGCGGCTGCGAGTGCGGCGGCCGAGATATAGCTCGTGGTCTGCATTGGTCCGCTCCTTGAAAGTGCTGGAGGGCCAACGTCGGTTCGGCAGATGGGGTGCAACACAGTCGACAGCGCGGTTAACGCGCGTTTACCGCAATTGCGGCAAGTGCAGGCAGGGGACGGCCAAGCCAGCCCCTGCCCGCGATATCAGCGCAGCCAGCCGCTGGGACGCGGATGGAGCTCCATCTGGCCGTCCCTGGTGGCGGCGTCGATAGCGGCGATTTCATCGGCCGAGAGGCTGAGATTGTTGAGCACGCCCAGATTGTCCTTGAGCTGGTCGAGATTGCGCACGCCGATCAGCGCCGAGGTCATTTCCGGGCGGCGCAGGACCCAGGACAGAGCCAGCTGCACCATGGACTGGCCGCGCGAGCGGGCGATCTGGGCGAGCTTGTCGACGGCAGCGAGCACGCGCGGCTCGATATGGCTGGCGCGCAGCGTGCCATTGGGATTGCCGCCGCGGGTGCCTTCTGTGCCGCCGGCATTGTATTTGCCCGACAGCACGCCCTGGGCGAGCGGGGAAAAGGCGATCATGCCGATGCCCAGCTCGCCGCAGGCGTCGATGGTGTGGTCATTCTCGATCCAGCGATTGATCATGGAATAGCTGGGCTGATGGATCGTGGTGGCGATGCCCATGTCCTTGAGGATGCGATAGGCCTCGCGCGTTTCCTTTTCGGGATAGCTCGAAATGCCGACATAGAGCGCCTTGCCCGAGTGGACGGCATGGGCCAGGGCGCCCATGGTTTCCTCGAGCGGGGTCTCGGCGTCGTAGCGGTGGGAATAGAAGATATCGACATAGTCGAGCCCCATGCGCTTGAGCGACTGGTCAAGGCTGGCGAGGAGATATTTGCGGCTGCCGAAATCGCCATAGGGGCCGGGCCACATGGTGTAGCCGGCCTTGGTGGAGAGGATCAGCTCGTCGCGATAGGGGCGGAAATCGCGGGCCATGACCTGGCCGAACAGCTCTTCGGAGGAACCGGCGGGCGGACCATAATTGTTGGCGAGGTCGAAATGGGTGATGCCCTGATCGAAGGCATAGCCGAGGATTTCCATGGCGCTGGGATAGTCCCGCGTGCCGCCGAAATTCTGCCAGAGGCCGAGGCTGACCACCGGAAGCTTGAGGCCGGACTTGCCGGAACGGCGGTATTGCATGGTGTCATAGCGTGCCGTATCGGCCCGATAGGTCATGGGTATTCTCCCGAAGATTTGCGATTTGGCGGCGCGTGACGCTGAGCGCAGCGAATGGTATGAGCGGGCCGATGAGGCCGCATGAATCCGATATGAGCGCTAATCTGCCCCAAGCCAATCAACCATACAAGGTGATGGCGATCTATAAATTTGCCGATTTGCCCGATGCCGAGGCGATCCAGCCGGAGCTGGCCGCCTTCTGTTGTGGGCGGGACATCAAGGGCACGCTGATCCTGGCGCCTGAAGGCATAAACGGCACGGTGGCGGGGACGGACGAGGCCATCGATGCGCTGGCCGACTGGCTGTTCGCGGGCGAGGTTTTCGCCGGGCGGCTCGCTGGCGCCGAGGTCAAGTATTCGACGGCGAGCGAGATGCCGTTCCTGCGCATGAAGGTGCGGCTCAAGCCCGAAATCGTGACGCTGCGGGCGCCCGAGGCCAATCCGGCCAAGACTGTTGGCACCTATGTCGAGGCCGAGGACTGGAACGGGCTGATCGCGCGCAATGACGTGGTGCTGGTCGATACGCGCAACGACTACGAAGTGGGGCTGGGGACGTTCCAGCGGGCGCTGGACCCGGCGACCAAGAGCTTCACCGAGTTCAAGGACTACGTGGCCGAGCACCTCGATCCGGCGCGCGACAAGAAGGTGGCGATGTTCTGCACCGGCGGCATCCGCTGCGAGAAGGCGTCGAGTTACCTGTTGAGCCAGGGCTTCGAGGAGGTGTTCCACCTCAAGGGCGGGATCCTTAGATATCTCGAAGTGGTGCCGGAAGCGGAAAGCCGGTTTGCCGGGGAATGCTTCGTGTTCGACGAGCGCGTCTCGGTCGGGCATGGGCTGGTCGAGGGCGATGCCACGCTGTGCCGGGCCTGCCGGCATCCGCTGACGATCCTGGACCGGGCGGCGCCCGACTATGTCGAGGGCGTGAGCTGCCCCCACTGCGCTGATGAGGCCGGCAAGCACGCGGCGGCGGCTGAGCGGCAACGGCAGATGGAACTGGGCCGCAAGCATGGCGTGGCCCATCTCGGCGATGCGGCGGCGAGCGTCGCGGCCGAGCGCAAGGCGGCCAAGCGGGCACTGGCCGAGGCGTCACGGGCGCGCAACAAGGCCGGCTAGGAGCAGTCGACATTCAGCTGATGCTGGCCTGCAAATACCGGTTTCCTGCGCTTCCGGTCCTCACGTACCCAACGTACGCTCCGGTCCGGTTCTCGAAAACCGACATTTTCGGCTCAGCCTGAGCTGAATCTCGACTGCTCCTGGCGCCCACTTATCCCCGCCTGCGGCAGTGGACCTAGAGTCTCCGGCAAAGGAGACCGTCATGGACCATACCGCTCGCCTCACCCTGCCCTTCATCATGCCCAGCCAGGCGCAGAAGCACATTACCCATAACGAGGCCATCGAGGCACTCGATGTGCTGGTGCAGCCGGCGGTGGAAAGCCGCGTGCTGGCCACCCCGCCGCTGACGCCGCTGGCGGGCGAAGCCTGGATCGTGCCTGTTGGCGCCACGGGGGCGTGGGCCGGGCATGGCGGGGAGATTGCCGCCTTTCAGTCGGGCGCCTGGCACTATTTCGATCCGGCCCCGGGCTGGCAGGTTTTTGACCGGTCCGACAAGACGCAGCTGGTATTCGATGCCGGCGCCTGGACGCCGCTGGCCTCGCTCGGTTCGGCGCTGCCGCGACTGGGTATCAATACCAGTGCCGACAGCACCAATCGCCTCGCGGTGGCGGGAGCCGCGACGCTGCTGACCCATGCGGGCAATGGCCACCAGCTCAAGCTCAACAAGAATGCGGCGGGCGATACGGCGAGCCTGCTCTACCAGACCAACTGGTCGGGACGGGCCGAAATGGGCCTTGCCGGTGACGACCATTGGCGACTCAAGGTGAGCCCCGATGGCTCGGCCTGGGTCAACGCGCTTGTTATCAATGCGACGACCGGGGCGGCGACGGTTGCCGCCAGCTTCCGGCCCGCCACCGACAATGCGGTGACGCTGGGCGGCTCGGGCGCGCGTTGGTCGGCGGTGTGGGCGGCCACGGGCACGATCCAGACATCGGACGCGCGGCAGAAGACCGATATCGCGCCGAGCGATCTCGGGCTCGATTTCATCCTGGCGCTCAATCCGGTGCGGTATCGCTGGGTGGTGGGCGGCAGGGAGACGGGCGCGGCCGGGCCGGCGCATGCATTATGGCCTATTGGCGCAGGAGGTGGAGGCCGTGCTCGATGGCCGGGACTTTGCCGGGCATGTGCTGGCCGACGCTGCCGACAGGGAAAGCGAGCAGGGCCTGCGTTACGACGCCTTCATCGCGCCGCTGATCAGGGCCGTGCAGGAGCTTGCGGCGCGCGTCGGAGAGCTAGAGCGACAGGGCCATTAGGGCGGCCGGCAGGCGACCTAGGTCCGTCCCCATGGTCGCGCAAATCGAGCGACCATTGCCCGTTATGTAGCGAAGACCAGAGCGGGAAGATGGCGGTGACCTGAGGGGTCGCTGACCATGACCTATGCCGTCCTCATTCTCGCCTGGACCATCGCGCTGCCCCTGCTTTCGGGGCCCATGGCGATGGCGGCCGATATCCCGGGGACTACGGTTGCGCCCCTGGCCATGCAGGCCTTCTGCCACAACCGGCCGGGAGAGTGCCGCCCGGCGCAGGACGCGGTGGTTGAGTGGACGCCGCAACTGGCGGCCCTCATCACCGAAACGAATGCCCGGGTGAACAGGGATATCGGGCCGCGGGCGGACCCGGGTGGCGCCTGGGAGGTCAACCCGGCCTTTGGCGACTGCAACGACTATGCCGTGAGCAAGCGCAGCCGCCTGATCCGGCTCGGCGTGCCGCCCGGGGCATTGCGCCTCGCCATCACCAGAACCCGGGGCGGGCTCTCCCACGCCATCCTGGTGGTGCGGACCAGCGCGGGAGACATCGTCCTCGACAATCTGACCGGCTCGATCAAGACGCTGGCGCAGTCCGGCTATTCCATAAGGAGCATCAGCACGGCGAACCCCATGCGCTGGGCCCGGCTGTGATCAGGTCTTGAGGCCGCGGATCAGTGCCTTGATCGACTTGCGGTAGTCGGCCAGTTCCTCCGGCGGGGCCAGGGCGGCGCGGTCGAACATGGCGCCGAAGAGCCGGGCCAGGGTTTCGACCGGAAGCTTCCTGATGGCGCCGGCCTCCATGGCTTCGCCCAGGCCCGCCACCAGCGTTTGAAGCCCGTGGCGGGCGTCGATGGCGTCCACCGCGGCCCGCCCCAGCACCGCCGGAGCATCGACCAGCAGGATTTGCCGGCGTCCGGGATCCTGCATGGCATCGAGAAAGGCGTCACCACCTGATACCAGCGCCTTGACCGGACCCGGCTCCTCGTCGCTCTCGCCGGCGGCATTGATCGCCATGGCCATCAACAGATGCTCCTCCTCCACCACGGCGGCGAACAAAGCCTCCTTGTCGGCGAAATGGTGATAGAGCGCGCCGCGGGTGACGCCCGCTGCGACGGCGATCTCGGGCGTGCCGGTTCCGGCATAGCCCTTTTCGGCGAACAGTCGCCGGGCCGCCGTGACCAGCGCCCGCCGGGTCTGGCTGCGCCGCTCTTCCTGGGTTTTGCGCCCTTGCATTACATACACGCTGCATGTTACATGATTGATACATGCAGTATGTATTTATCAATTGAACCTGGCAAGGAGTTATCCGCGATGCTGAAGATGCTCGCCCTTTATCCACTGCTGCTGGTGACCGATGTGGAGGGCACAGCGCAGTTCTATGAGCGCCATCTCGGTTTCACCCGCGTCTTTTCGACGGACTGGTATGTGCATCTGCGCTCGCCGGCCGATCAGGTCTATGAACTGGCCATTATCGCCTATGACCACGAGACCATTCCCGAACGCGGCCGCACGCCGACATCGGGTCTGTTGCTGAGCTTTGAGGTGGCGGACGCGGCCGCCGAACATGCGCGCCTACGGGCTGAAGGCGTCGAGGTGGTGCAGCCGCTGCGCGACGAAGTCTTTGGCCAGCGGCACTTCATCGCCGTCGACCCCAATGGCATCCTGCTCGACATCATCACCCCGATCGAACCCGATCCGGACTGGCTTGCGGCAAATTCTCCGTGATCCAAATAAATTAGCCGAACCGTCTGGCGCGGCGCGATTCTCCCCGTTAGTTTGCCGCTAACATTTCAGGGAGGATCGCGCCAATGACCACCAGGCGCATGGGTGTCGGCATTATCGGCACCGGCAATATTTCGTCGGCCTATCTGCGGGCCATCACCGGCCACGAGAACATGGCGGGCTTTCCCGTGCTCGACATCAAGGGGCTCGCCGACATGCGGCCCGAGGCGTCGCAGGCCCGTGCGGCCGAGTTCGGCCTCGCCTCGATGAGCATCGACGAGATGCTTGCCAGCTCCGACATCCAGTTGATCATCAACCTCACCATTCCGCGCGCGCATGTCGATGTCGGTCTGCGGGCGCTGGCGGCAGGCAAGCACGTCTATTCGGAAAAGCCGCTTGGCATCAATTATGCCGAAGGCCGCAAGCTGCTCGACGCCGCCAACAGAGCGGGCCTGCGCATCGGCTCGGCGCCCGACACATTCCTGGGCGGTTCGCACCAGGAGGCGCGCGCCATTGTCGATAGCGGTGTGCTGGGCCAGATGGTGGGCGGATCAGGCTTTTTCATGTGCCCCGGCCACGAGGCCTGGCATCCCGATCCGGCGTTTTACTACGATATCGGTGGCGGCCCGGTGCTCGATATGGGCCCCTACTACATCACCGACCTGGTCAACCTGCTGGGCCCCGTGGCCCGCGTCTCGGCCATGGCGTCGCGCCTGCGCGACCAGCGTCCGGTGCTGTCCGAGCCCAAGCAGGGCCAGATCATGGACGTCAAGATCGATACCCATGCCACCGCCTCGCTCGGCTTTGCCAATGGCGCCATCGTCCAGGTCGGCCTCAGCTTCGACGTGGCAGCGCACAAGCATGTGCCGCTCGAGCTCTATGGCACCGAAGCGAGCCTGATCGTGCCTGATCCGAATTTCTTCGGCGGGGACGTGGAAATCCGCAAGCGCGGGCGGGACGAGACCTGGACCAAGGTCGAGGTCACCCAGCCCTATGCGGATGGCAATTACCGCTCGCTTGGCGTGGCCGACATGGCGCAGGGCATTCTCGACAATCGCCCGCACCGCGCCAATGGCGATCTGGCGCTGCATGTGCTGGAGGTGATGGAAGCCTTTGCTACCGCATCGGCCGAAGGTCGCACAGTGGATATCAAGACGCCGGTGGCCCGGCCGGAGCCGCTGGCGACGTCGCTGAAGGGCGGGCGGATTTAGGGTTCGCTTGTCAGGGGATACCCCCTCCTAGCCTCCCCCTGATAGGGGGAGGAATCCGGCCGGTGCGTAGGCGGGATCGTGCCAAATCCCCGATCTGTTCCTCCCCCTTTTCAGGGGGAGGTTAGGAGGGGGTACTCTTCCTTCACCAGCGCCAGGTCAGGCCTGCGGCGTCCTCGGCGTCGAAATGCAGGGTCACCTCGACGTCATTGCCTTCGACATGGGCGTCGTCGGTATATTGCCGCTGCAGCAGGGTGATGGTCTGCTGGTTGGCGTCGGACCGCAGATAGAGATAATCGAAGCAATCCAGGGTATCGCCGTCGCGGGTGGCGTAGATGGCCTTCCTGAGCTCCCAGAGCTGGCGCCCGGCAATGACGCTGTCGTCGCTGCGGCGCGTGGCGCGGATGGTCGGTACCCAATCCTTGCCGGTCTCGCAGATATAGCGGTCATCCCTGAACACGCCTTCATCGGTGAAGGCGACGTCGGTCTCGGCATCCCAGGCATTGCCGATCTCGTAGGTGACACCCTTATTGGTCACATCGAGGTAGATATCGGTCCAGGCACAGCTATGATCCTGGCTGATGTAGCACCACTGTTCGCTGGACCGCATCAGGGTCGCTACATCGTTCATCGATACGGGTTTGTTGGCTTTGTGGCGGTCGATGACCGCCTGGGTGTCGGTGTCGAAGGCCAGGGCAGCCGAGCCTGTGGTCAGCATGATCGCCATGGCGGCAAGCAGCATCTTCATTGAATGTCTCTCCGGTCTCCGCAGACCGCCGACCATAGCATTCTGCCATTGCGGCGAAAGCAGGATGACAGAGCAGGGTTGACAAGCTGGATTAATGTAACAATAAAAGTTACATGAAACGCTCCAGTCGCCTCTCGCTCGCCCTTCATGCCCTCGTCCACCTGCACAAGCAGCCGAACGAGGCCATCACATCCACCACGCTGGCCCAGTGCCTGATGACCAACCCCGTCGTCGTCCGCCGGGTGCTCGGGGAGTTGCGCGAAGCCGGCATCGTCGCGGCCAGCAAAGGGCATGACGGCGGCTGGCGGCTGCTGCGGCCGGCGGCCGAGATCAGCCTGCGCCAGGTCTATGCGGCGATGGGCGAGAGCCTGCTCATCCGCACCGAAAGCGATCCGGGTGATATCGAATGCGGCATCGTCCGCACGGTCAATTCGGTGATGGGCGATTTTCTCGCCGATGCCGAGGCGCTGCTGGCGGCCCGGCTCGAGCGCGTCTCGCTCGACGATATCGCGCGGCAGGCCGTTCCCAATCCCCTCCACCCGCACGGAGCCATCAACCATGGATGACGTCCTCATCATCGGCGGGAGCTTTGCCGGCCTCGCCGCGGCGCTGCAGCTCGGTCGCGCCCGCCGCAAGGTCACCGTTCTCGATACCGGCCTGCCGCGCAATCGCTTCGCCGGGCATTCGCACGGCCTGCTCGGCCACGACCACCGGCCGCCGCTCGACATTCTTGCCCAGGCGCGCCAGCAGCTGGGCCGCTATCCCACGGTGAAGCTGGTCAATGCCCGCGCCGACAGCATATCGGGCGCCATCGACGATTTTTCCGTCCGCACCCAGGACGGGAAAAGCCTCAAGGCCCGGCGCCTGATCCTCAGCTATGGGGTGGCCGACCAGATGCCCGATATTCCCGGCTTTGCCGAGAGCTGGGGCAAGTCGATCGTGCCCTGCCCCTATTGCGACGGCTTCGAAGTGGCCGGCCAGCATTGGGGCCTGGTGTGGTCGGGGCCGCATTCGCAGCATGCCGTGTCGCTGTTCCATGACTGGACGGATCGGCTGACGGTGTTTGCCGATGGACACGAGATTGCCGCCGATATCCGGGCCGACCTGGCGCGCCGCAATACGCCTGTCATCGATGGCCGGATCGTCGAGATCGCGCATGCCGGCGGGCAGCTCGCCACGATCAATCTGGAGACCGGCATCCACGCCGCCGTCGACGTGCTGTTTGCCCATCCGCGCAACAGGCCATCATCGAACCTGCATGAGGCGCTGGGCCTTGAGACGGTGGATACGCCGGTCGGCATCGCGCTCAAGGTGGACGATCGCCGTGAAACCAGTATGCCCGGCATCTATGCCGCCGGCGACCTGGCCAATCCGATGGCCTCGGTGACGCTGGCCTCGTCACACGGCGCGATGGCGGGGATTTTCGCGCAGCAGTCGATGCTGGTGTGAGGGGGTGGCCAGCATTGGCTGCCTTCTCCCTCGCTCTTGTGGGGAGGGAAGCGAGATAGGACTTAGCTCGCTAAGTCCGTGATCGAGCAGGGTGGGGGGTATGGCTCCGCGAGCCTGGCGTTTCTGACTCACCCCCACCCTTGCTCCCTCCCCACAAGGGGGAGGGAGACGACTGAAACCTCATGCCTCCCGTTCCCCTTGCTACCCCGCCCAACCCATTCCAATGGCACACACTCTTGCCACAACCTTAGAACCGTTCTAATCATTGTTTAGAACCATTCCAAGGTATGATCAGCCATGTTCTCGCTTCTGCCCGATAGCCGCCGCGCGTTCTCTTCGCTCTCGGAGCGCGAAATTCTCGCCCTGGCCGTCGCCGCGGAGGAGGAGGATGGGCGGATCTATTCCGAATTCGCCACGCGGCTGGCCCAGACCTATCCGGGCTCGGCGGCGTTGTTCGAAGCCATGGCGGCCGAGGAGGATGAGCATCGCCGGCGGCTGCTCGACCTGTATGTCGAGCGCTTCGGCAAGCGGCTGGTGCCGATCCGGCGCGAGCATGTACGGGGCTTTGTCGCCCGCAAGCCGCTGTGGCTGATGAAGTCGCTGACGCTGGAGGCGGTGCGCCAGCAGGTGTGGGAGATGGAGGAAGGCGCCTATCGCTTCTATATGGAGGCGGCCAAGCAGACCGGTGATGCCGGCGTCCGCAAGCTGCTCGGGGACCTGGCGGCGCAGGAGCGCAAGCATGCCGATGCGGCGGATCGCATCGATGCGAATGTGCTGGGGGCCGAGGGGCGCGACAGCGAAAGCCACGAATCCCACCGCCAGTTCGTGCTGACCTATGTGCAACCGGGCCTGGCCGGGCTGATGGATGGTTCGGTTTCCACCCTCGCCCCGGTCTTTGCCGCCGCCTTTGCCACCGGCGACACGCACCAGACCTTCCTGGTCGGCCTCGCCGCGGCGATCGGCGCCGGCATTTCCATGGGCTTTACCGAAGCGGCATCGGACGATGGCAAGCTGACCGGGCGCGGTTCGCCGATCAAGCGCGGGCTCGCGGCCGGCGTTATGACCGCCATTGGCGGGCTGGGGCATGCTTTGCCCTACCTGATCCACGATTTCACGGTTGCCACCTCAGTTGCCATCGCGGTGGTTCTCGTGGAACTCTGGGCCATTGCCTTCATCCAGAATCGCTACATGCAGACCCCGTTCTGGCGGGCCGTGTTGCAGGTGGTGCTGGGAGGATCGCTGGTCTTTGCCGCCGGTATCCTGATCGGCAATGCCTGAGGGAGGAACGGCGCCTGCAGCACAAGAGCTACCACGCGCCAGACGGCGTCCTGCTGAGCTATACTGACAGCGGCACGGGGCCGGCCATCGTCCTGTGCCACGGATTGGCGGCGGGCGGCAGCCAGTTTGCCGCCGATGCCGAGCATTTCGCCGCAAACGGCTTTCGCGTGCTGGTGCCCGACCTGCGCGGGCATGGTCGCTCCGCGGCGCCGGCGACCAACCTCAAGGACGATTTCTCCATCGCCACCATGGCGACCGATATGAGCAGCATGCTCGACCATGCCGGGATCGAGCAGGTCCACTGGGTGGGCAACTCGCTGGGCGGCATTGTCGCCCTCGAGCTTGTCGGACGCCAGCCGCAGCGCGTCGCCTCGCTTTCGCTGTTCGGAACCGCCTTCGCGCTCAACCTTCCCGCGCTGGTCAGCCCGGTCTTTCCGCTGCTCTATGGGGTGCTGGGCCGCAACCTGCTGTCGCGCATCACCGCCTTCAACACCACCCAGCACAAGCCGGCCCGGCCGGTAATCGCGGCCATGGCGCAGGCCTTCGATCCGCGTGTCGGCGCAGCCGTCAGCGCACATGTGCGGCGCTACGACCTTTTGGACAATGCCCTGGCCTATGGCGGGCCGGTGCTGATGCTGGTGGGCGGGCGCGATACGGCCGTCAACCTGGCCTTGCGCCCGGCGCTGAAGCGCATCACACCGCGGCCCAACTGGACGGTCATCGATCTGCCGCTGGGCGGCCACTGCGCCAACCTCGACGCGACGCTGGCCTGGCGCACGGCGCTGCTGGAGTTCTGGGGGACGGCGTCCACGACCTGGTCCTTCGACGCGCTCAGGATGAGGTCTACTGGTGGTTCAAGGTAGCCCTCATGGTGGGCTTGTCTCACCGGGAGGTGGTGGCGCGATCTTAGTACGCACTTGCGATCAGGCTCGCAGCCTTGCTGCCGATGGCCATGGCCGGGGCATTGGTATTGCCCGAGACGATGGCCGGCATGATCGAGCAGTCGATCACTCGCAGGCCGTCGATGCCACGCACCTTGAGGTCCGGCCCGACCACGGCCGTCGGATCGTCATCGCGGCCCATGCGCAGCGTGCCCACCGGGTGGTAGTTGGTTTTGACCGTCTGCCCGCAATAGCGTTGGAGCGCTTCGGGGTCGCCCATGACGGCGGCGCCGGGGAGCAGTTCCTCTGATATCTTGCCCTTGAAGGGCGCGGTGTGCAGCAATTGCCGCGCGGTCTCGAGCGCTGCGATGGTGAGCCGCAGATCGTCGGGATGGCCGAAGAAGTTGCAATCGACCAGCGGCTGATCCCCCGGATCGGCCGAGCGCAGGGTCACGCTGCCACGCGCCTTGGGGCGCAGCAGGCAAGAGGTGAAGGTGACGCCCCAGGTCGGCTTGGCAGCGCTGACGTCGCGGTCGAGATAGACGACGGGGGCGCAGTAGAGCTGGATGGTGGGCCGCTCGCCGCCATCGGGGTCGAAGAACAGGCACGCCTCGATACCGGTCGTCGTCACGGGCCCCGAATTGAACAACAGGTATTGGAGGCCATTGCGGACCATGTTCCAGCCCTTGTCCTGGCCGAAATAGCCCGACGGGGCCCTGGTGGTGGCGATGACGGGGACTTCATGGTGGTCCTGCAGGTTCTGCCCGACGCCGGCGATATCGGCAACCACGCCGATGCCATGCGCGCGCAGGTGATCGGCCGGCCCGATGCCTGACAGCAACATCAGCTTGGCGCTGTTATAGGTGCCCGCGCCGACCAGCACTTCGCGCTCGGCGTGTACGGTATGGCTGGCGCCGCCCCTGGTATAGACCACGCCCACGGCGCGGCCCTGTTCCACGATGATGCGGTCCACCCGCGCCCCGGTGACGATGGTCAGCCGCTTGTCGCCCTGGAGATCGTCGAGAAACGCCTTCTTGGCGTCGGAGCGCTCCTTGTAGCGGCCCCACTGGCCGTAGGTGTGCTGCATAATGCCGACGCCGTTTTGCCTGACACCGTTGAAATCGGGGTTGTAGGGGTGGCCCAGGCCTTGCGCGGCGAGAAGGAAATCCTCTGTGGTCGGGGAGATCATGCCGGGATCGGAGACGCGCAGGTTGCCGGCTATGCCGTGATACTGGTCGTTGAAGCGGCTATTGGCCTCGATGCCGGTGAAATGGGGCAGCATGTCCTGGTAGGACCATTCCCCGTCATTGCCCAGGCCAGCGGCCCAGCCGTCATAGTCCTCGGCCTGGCCGCGCATATAGACCATGGCATTGACGGCGCTACCGCCACCCAGCGCCTTGCCGACGGGCACGATGGGTGCGCGGCCGCCCAGCTGTGGCTGCGGCACGGTCTTGTGCATCTCGAGAAAGTCCTCGCGGGCGAGGTATTTCATGTAGCCCGCCGGCATGGCCATGAGCCGATTGGTGGTGGCCGGTCCGCGCTCCAGCAGCAGGACCGAGAAGCCGAATTCCCGCACGAGGCGCATCGCGGCGACCGATGCGGCCGAGCCACCGCCGGCTATGACGAAATCATAGGCCATCATGCGGCGCCCTTGAGAGCATCGAGCCTGTTGTCGAGGATAATCCCGACGCTTTCGCATTCGCGGGCGATCTCGCGCACGAAATCGGCCAGCATGTCGCGGTCCAGGGCCGTCATCGAGCGCACCACCATGGCCGTATCGCGATGCAGCGGTTCGAAATTGGTTGGCGCGATCTCGACCAGCCGTCCGGCCTTCACATCATCGGCCACCGCCGAATTGACGAAGAAGCCGAGGCCCTGCCCCTTGATGGCCAGCCGCCGCGCCGGGCCGGTGGGCAATTCGACGCTGGTCTTGGCCAGCCGCACCAGGGCGGCGGCGGTTTCGGGTTCGGCCTGCCACCAGCGCAGCGAGATGACGCGCGGCACCAAGGCCAGCACCTCCTCGATGGAGGGCTGGGCCGAGAGCTGGGCGGCGATTTCGGGCGCCACGACCAGCGGCACGCGTTCGCGCATGATCAGCAGCGGCACCAGATCCACCACCAGCGGATCGAGATTGGGCCAGCAGAGGACGCCCATTTCCACATCGCGCTCATGCAGCATGGCGACGATCTGCGCCTGGCGACCTTCGTTCACCACCACATCGACGCCGGGATATTTTTCCTGGAAGCGCAGCAGCGGCTCGGTGATCAGCGGGGAAACGAGACTGCGCAGCGAGGCGATGGCGATGCGGCCGCGCTCGACGCGGCGCAGGGCCTCGCGGCCCTCCTGGGCCGTGCCGATGATGCGCCGGGCAAAGGGCAGGAAGGTCATGCCCTGGTCGGTCAGCGTCACGGTCCGGCCGCGCTGGAACAGGGTGACCCCGAGCAGGTTTTCGAGCGCCCGGATGCGCATCGAGGCGGTCGCCTGGGTGATGTTGAGATAGGCTGCCGCCCGGGTGAAGCTCTGGTCCCGCACGATGCGGTCAAAGGTGCGAAGCTGATCGAGGTCCATCGGTTTGGCTTATGACGCTTGAAAATATGCTGCAAAATCCAAGCGTAACATCGACAATAGCAATGGGGAAGGTCGGAACGGCGGCTAGGCGACCACCTCGGCTGGCCGTCGCATGGTGGTGACGAGGAAGGTCACGACAAAGGTCGCGCTCATCAGCAGGACAATGGTCGGGGCGGGGGCGGAATCGATGAAGAAGCTGAGATAGATGCCGACAAGGGAGCTCACCACCGACACGGTGACCGCGATCAGCATCATGGGGGCGAAGCGCCTGCTGATGAGATAGGCGATGGCGCCGGGGGCGACGAGCAGGGCGATGACCAGCACGATGCCCACGGCAGTGAGGGCCGCGACGATGGTCAGCGACAGCAGAGCCAGCAGGCCATAATGCAGCCAGCGCACCGGCAGGCCGATGGCGCCGGCCTGCTGCGGATCGAAGGTGAAGAGCAGCAGATCGCGCCATTTGGCGAGAACGATTGATGTGACCACCAGGGCGATGATGCCGGTCTGAACAAGGTCGGCGGGCGAGACGCCCAGGATGTCGCCGAACAGGATGTGGTCGAGATGCACATCGGTCTCGATGGAGGTGTAGAGCACGATGCCGAGGCCAAAGAGGCCGGCAAAGACCACGCCCATCACCGTATCTTCCTTGATGCGGGAATTTTGCTTGAGGTAGCCGACCGAGAGGGCGCAGGTCATGCCGGCGGCGAAGGCGCCGATGCCCAGGGGTATGCCCACGATATAGGCCAGTACCACGCCGGGCAGCACGGCATGGGAGATGGCATCGCCCATCAGCGACCAGCCCTTGAGCACGAGGAAGCAGCTCAGCAAAGCCGTGGGGATCGCCACCATGACCGCGATGGCCATGGCCGAGGTCATGAACGGGAACTGGAACGGCCAGAGCGCGTAAGTCAGGAACTCGGTCACGAAGCGATCTCCTCGGCCGCGCGGCGCCTGTTGGCGAGGAGGCCATGCTTGGGGGCAAAGACGAAGGCGAGGAGGAAGACCGCGGTCTGCAGCACCACGATGACGCCGCCGGTGGCGCCATCGAGGAAGAAGGAGATGTAGGCGCCGACCAGGCTCGACAGCGCGCCGACGGCGATAGCGATGAGGATGAGGCGCGGGAAGCGGTCGGTGAGCAGGTAAGCGGTGGCGCCGGGGGTCACCACCATGGCGATGACGAGGAAGGCGCCGACGGTCTGCATGGCGGCAACTGTGCAGGCGGCCAGCAAGGTGAAGAAGATGACCCGCAGCACGGGCGGATTGAGGCCGATGGAGCGGGCATGGCTTTCGTCGAAGAAGGTGACCATGAGGTCCTTCCAGATCACCAGCATGATGGCCAGCGTCACCACCGCGATGATGACGAGTTGCAGCGTATCCTCGGGGGTGACGGCCAGGATATTGCCCATGACGATGGTCTGGATGTTCACCGAGGTCGGCGACAGCGAGATCATGAACAGGCCCAGGCCGAAAAAGGCGGTGAAGATGAGCCCGATGACCGCATCTTCCTTGAGCTTGGTGCGCTGGGTGAGAAACAGCATGGCGCCGGCCGCGAGGCCACCCGAGAAGAAGGCGCCGATGGAAAAGGGCAGGCCCAGCATATAGGCGCCGGCCACGCCGGGGACGATTGAATGGCTCAGCGCATCGCCGATCAGCGACCAGCCCTTGAGCATGAGATAGGCCGAGAGGAAGGCGCAGACGCCGCCCACCAGGGCCGAGACCCAGATGGCGTTGATCATGTAGCCGTAGGAGAAGGGCAGCAGCAGGGTGTCGATCATTGGCCGTCCACCGGATCGGACTGCTTGGTGGTCATCTTGCCCTTTTCGCCATACATGACGAGCGGGCGTTCATCGTCGGTCAGCACCGAGATGTGGCGCGGGTCGTCGTCATCGTGGAGCCCTGCCCCAGCAAGGACGAAGTGGCGCAGGGCGCCGCCAAAGGTGATTTCGAGCCATTCGCGGGTGAAGATTTCCGAGGTCGGGCCGGAAGCCAGCACGGTGCCCTTGACCAAGACGGTGCGATCGCAGAATTCGGGGACCGAGCCCAGATTGTGGGTCGAAACCAGCATGACCTTGCCTTCGTCGCGCAAGGCGCGCAGCAGGGCGACGATGGCATCCTCGGTCTTGACGTCGACGCCGGTAAACGGCTCGTCGAGCAGGATCACCTGCCCCTCCTGCGCCAGCGCCCGGGCGAGGAAGACGCGCTTCTTCTGGCCGCCGGAGAGCTCGCCGATCTGGCGATGGCGGAAGTCGAGCATGTTGACGCGCTCAAGGGCCGAGGTGACCATCTGGTGGTCAACAGGGCGGGGGCGGCGCAGCATGTTCATGTGGCCATAGCGGCCCATCATCACCACGTCTTCGACCAGCACGGGGAAGTTCCAGTCGACGTCTTCAGATTGCGGCACATAGGCGACGAGATTGCGCTTGAGCGCCAGCTTGCCGGGAATGCCCAGGATATCGACCGACCCGCCCGCCAGGGGCACAAAGCCCATGATGGCCTTGAATAGGGTCGACTTGCCCGAGCCGTTGACGCCCACCAAGGCGGTGATGGAGCCGCGCGGAATGGTGAAGCTGGCATGCTTGATGGCGGTGGTGCCGTTGCGATAGGCGACGGTGATGTCGCTGACGGCAAGGCCCGGCGCGGACGTATCGTTCATGGGGTGAGACCTTGTACGATGGTGCTTGTGGTGACCGAGAGCAGATCGAGGTAAGTCGGCACCGGACCATCGGGTTCCGAGAGCGAATCCACATAGAGCACGCCGCCATACTTGATGCCGGTTTCGCGGGCGACCTGCTCGGCCGGCTTGGACGAAATGGTCGATTCCGAGAAGATGGCCGGGACGTTGTTGGCGCGCACCTCATCGATGACGTGGCGCACCTGCTGCGGGGTGCCCTGCTGGTCGGCATTGATGGGCCAGAGGTAGAGTTCCTTGAGGCCGAAATCGCGGGTCAGATAGCTGAAGGCGCCTTCTGAGGTCGCCAGCCAGCGGCGCTCGGCGGGGATGGCCTCGAGTGCGGCGCGGATGGGTGCAACGGTGGCGGTGATCTGGGCCGAATAGGCCGCGGCATTGGCGTTGTAAGCCGCTTCATTGGCCGGATCGGCGGCGACGAAGGCCTTGCGGATATTCTCGACATAGATCAGCGCATTGTCGGGCGACATCCAGGCATGCGGGTTGGGCTTGCCGGCATAGGGGCCTTCGCCGATGCCCATGGGCTCGACGCCCTCGGTGACCACCACTGATGGCACGTCCCCCAGATTGCTGAGGAACTGCTCGTACCATTGTTCGAGGTTGAGCCCGTTCCACAGGATCAGATCGGCATCCTGAGCGGCGATGAGGTCGCCGGGGGTGGGCTGGTAATTGTGGATCTCGGCGCCGGGCTTGGTGATCGACACGACGTCGGCGGCATCGCCCGCCACATTCTGCGCCATGTCGGCGATGATGGTGAAGGTGGTTACGGCCTTGAGACGATCCTGGGCGGAGGCAGGGATGGGCGCGAACAATACGACGGACAGGGCAAGAGCGGAAAACAGGCTGCGATGCATCGCGCACTCCAAATCAGGACGAGAATTCAATAGTGCAGTTGCAAATCATTCGCAATAGCAAATTGACTGACGTCAGCGTGACCCTGCCCCGCTGGTGTTAGCGGGTAACAGGCAAGGGAGGCCAAGCGCTCAATCTGGATATCCGGCGTCGCTACAGTCGCGCGCCGGTTGCTTTGTCGAACAGGGAGGCCCGCGCCAGATCCAGCCCCAGCACGAGACGATCGCCAGGATGCCCGGTAAAGTCGCCGGGCATCCTGAGGCTGAGCGTGGCGTTGCCGACCGTGCACCAGAGGACGGTGTCGGGCCCCATGGCCTCGACGACGCTGACAATTGCAGTGACTTCAGGCAGGCCCGTTCCGCGCTCTAGGGTGACCTGCTCGGGGCGGAGACCGGCAATGACGGCCCGATCACCCTTGAGCGGCGCGGCGGCGAAATCGTAGTTCGAAAGGTCTGCCGAAACCAGCTCCGAGCCGAACTCGGTACGCTCGCCGTCATGGCGCAGCATGCCCTCGACAAGGTTCATGGCCGGTGAGCCGATAAAGCCGGCAACGAACAGGTTTGCCGGCCGGTGGTAGATTTCCCTGGGGCTGGCGAGCTGCTGGATCACCCCGTCGCGCATGATGGCGATACGGTCGGCCAGCGTCATGGCCTCCACCTGGTCATGGGTCACATAGATCATGGTGCTGCCCAGCTCCTGGTGCAGCCTCTTGATCTCGACCCGGAGTTCGGTCCGCAGCTTGGCATCAAGATTGGACAGCGGTTCGTCGAAGAGGAAGATGTCGACATCGCGCACTAGGGCCCGGCCAATGGCGACGCGCTGGCGCTGGCCGCCAGACAGCGCCGAGGGACGCCGCTTGAGATAGTCGTCAAGCTGCAGGATCGCCGAGGCGCGTTTGACCCGGCGGGCGATTTCGTCCTTGGGGACGCCGGCGACCATGAGGCCGAAGCTCAGGTTCTTCTCCACGTCCATATTGGGATAGAGCGCATAGGACTGGAACACCATGCCGATGCCCCGATCCTTGGGATCGGCCCAGGTGACGTTGCGCCCGCCGATCCAGATCTCCCCGTCGGCGAGATCGGTGAGACCGGCAATGGCATTGAGCAGGGTGGACTTGCCGCAGCCCGACGGCCCGAGCAGCACCAGGAATTCGCCGGGCGTCACCTCGAGATCAAGATTCTTGACCACGGCGGTGGTGCCGTAGCCGATATCGATGGCGCGCAGCGAGACGGGAACGGGCATGGGATCAACCTTTGACGGAACCGGCAGTGATGCCGCGGACGAACCAGCGGCCGGAGACAAAATAGGCGGCCAGCGGCACCAGCGCCGTCAGTACCGTGGCGGCCATATGCACATTGTATTCGCGCTGGCCGGTGGTGGTGGTGACGATGTTGTTGAGCTGCACGGTCATGGGGAGATTGTCGCGCCCGGCAAAGACCAGGCCGAGCAGGAAGTCATTCCAGATGCCCGTCATCTGCATCAACCCGGCAACCACCAGCATGGGCAGCGATAGCGGCAGCATCAGCGAGACAAAAATGCGCCAGAAGCCGGCGCCATCGACCCGCGCCGCCTTGAACAGCTCCACCGGGATGGCGGCGTAGTAATTGCGGAACAACAGGGTCGTCAGCGGCAGCCCGAAGACGACATGGACCAGCACGATGCCGGCCAGCGAATTGTAGAGCCCCAGCGCCGCCGTGCCCCGCACCATGGGAAAGAGGAAAATCTGCAGCGGAATGAAGCCGCCTATGGTGATGGCGGCAAACAGCAGCTTGGAACCGGGCGGCCGCCAGAAGGAGAGTGCATAGCCGGTGACGGCACCCAGCAGCACCGACAGAACAGTGGCCGGCACGGTGATCTTGACCGAGTTCCAGAAGCCGACGCTGACGCCATCGCAATTGACCCCGGCGCAGGCGCTCGACCAGGCCGTGATCCAGGCCGACCAATCCAGCGCGTGGGGAAAGGCGAAGATCTGCGCCGAGCGGATCTCGTCCATGCTCTTGAACGAGGTCATGAGCATCACATAGGCCGGCAGGAGGAAGAACAGCGCCGCCACGACCATGAAGGCGTAAAGCCCGATACGCGGCAGGGTCAGCCCCTGCGGCCGCGGGCCACGCGCTTGCTGCGGGAACGGATCGTGCATCAAAGCCTCCCGGCCTTGCGGCGCGCCCAGATGTCGCGCGCATAGAGAATGGGCACGGCAACCGCCATGACGGTGACCAGCATGACCGTGGCGCCGGCGGTCGCCAGCCCCAGATCCTGGCGGGCGAACAGGCTATCCATGATGAACTTGGCCGGCACTTCGGTGGATTGGCCGGGGCCGCCATTGGTCAGCGCCACCACCAGATCGAAGGTGCGGACCGCGCCCATGGTGAGCAGCATGAAGGCGGTGGCGACCGATGGGCCAAGCTGGGGCAGCACGATGGAGAGATAGGTGCGCCACATCGGGATGCCCTCGATGCGGGTGGCGCGCCAGAGATCGGCATCGATGCCCCGGAGTCCCGCCAGTATCAGGACCATGACCAGGCCCGCACTCTGCCAGATGCCGGCCAGCGCCACCGCATAGATCGCCATATCCGCGCGGGTGGTCCAATCGAAGGTGAACCAACCCAGACCCGCCGCGCGCATCGTGGCCTGGATGCCGATTTCGGGATTCATCAGCCACTGCCACATGAGGCCGGTGACGATGAAGGAGAGCGCGTAGGGATAGAGAAACATGGTGCGCCATATGCTCTCGAACCGCACCCGGCGATCGATGGCAATGGCAAGAAGTGAGCCGACCACCAGCGCACCCAGCACATAGACGATGCCGAAGGTGATCAGGTTCTGAATGGAAATCGACCAGCGCGCGGTGCCGAACAGGCGCTGGTATTGCGCCAGACCCGCAAACTCGCTCGAGGGCAGCATGCGCGAGTTGGTGAGCGAAAGCTGCACCGTCCAGATCGTGGTGCCCAGATAGACGAGCAGGATGATCAGCCAGGCCGGGACCAGCGCCGCGAGAGCGGCAACCGGCAGCCGCAAGCCGCCGGTTGCCCGAGATCGGGCCGGGCTGGACGCAGTGGAGCGCGCAGCCGGCAGGTCAGCCATTGGCGAAGGCCGCCTTGTACTGTTCGATGAACGTCTCAGTGCTCATCGATGGGTCGGCGAAGAAGGCGCCGATGGCATCCTTGAAGCCGCCATTGATGGCCGGCGACAGGGTCATGGCGGCGTCGAGCACGAGCTTGTCTTCCTTGACCAGGCCAATCGCCTCCTGGGCGCAGCTGTCAAAGCCGCTCGTATCGACATCGGTGCGGATCGGCACCGAGCCCTTGATCACGGAGAACTGGGCCTGGACCGCCGGATCGAGCACGGCCTCGGCGAGCAGAGCCTGGGCCTTGTCCTCGTCGGCATTGCCGGTCTTGGGGAAGGTGAAGGCATCGGCCAGCGCGATCAGGGAGTCGGTGCCTGGTGTCAGCGCGCAGCCGTAATCGGTGCCGGCGACCTCGCCGGCCGTGGTGAACTCGCCCTTGATGAAATCGGAGAGCAGCTGCACGCCGGCTTCGTCCTTGATCACCATGGCGGTGGCGTCGTTCCAGTTGCGGCCAGGTGCGCCGGCATCGACATAGTCGCGCAGCCGGCCGAACGTGCTGACCGCCTGGGCGAATTCGGGCGTGTCAATGACCGAGAGGTCCTTGTCGGTATAGAGCTTGGTGAAGGCGTCGCTGCCGATGGTCGACAGCACCACGCCGTGGAACACGATGCCCTCCTGCCAGGACTGGCCACCCCAGGCTACGGGCGTCAGCCCAGCCGCCTTGATCTTGTCCATGGCCGCGAAGAACTCATCCCAGCTCTTGGGGGCCTCGCTGATGCCGGCCTTCTCGAAGACCGGCTTGGAATAGAACATCCAGTTGCCGGCATGGATGCCCGTGGGGGCCATGTAGACCTTGCCATCGACGGTGATGGCGTCGAGCACGACCTGCGGCACAACCCCATCGGGAACGGCCTGGTGGAAGGCGGCGTCGATGTCGTTCATCAGGCCCTGGGCAATCAGTTCGGTCACCTCCGGACCGGCAACGGCGGTCTTGGCGGTCGGCGGATCGCCGGCGAGCAGCCGGCTGACATAGGCGGCATTGGCATTCTCGAAGCCTGCCACCGACCAATCCACCCATTTGCCGCCCTTGGCGGTGAAGGCGTCGGAGATGACCTTGACGGCAGCCGCTTCGCCGCCCGAGGTCCAGGAATGGGCGACTTCGGCGGTGAGCTCCTGCGCCTGGGCGGTCGAAACCAGCAGCAGGGCGGTGAAGCTGGGGAGGAGTAGACGACGCATCATTAAGTCCTTCCTGGATTGCGAAGACCGGACGGGGCGGCCGTTCTTCAGTCGATAATGGGGAGCAGAGCGGTCTCGACGAACTGCCGCGAGGCGATCATTTCGGACAGGGGATCGGCGGCGGCATCGAGTTCGAGCACCGCCCAGCCGGAAATGTTGTGGTCGCGATACATGCGCGCCCAGGCGGGCCAATCCACGCGACCGGCGCCGAGCCGGCAGAAATACTGCTGGTGGCTGTCATGGATGCCGGCATCGATCGGAATGTCGAAGGGCATGACGCCGGTGGCGTCCTTCCAGTGCGCCACGACCAGCCGGTCGATATGGCGCGTGGTGACGGTCACCGGATCGGCGCCCGAACCCAGCAGATGAGCCGCGTCGGGGCAGAAGCCGACATAGAGCGGGTCGGTCAGCAGCATGAACAGATCGACGTCGCGGCTGGTACAGAAGACCGAGTGCGCCTCGGTATGGAGCGCGAGCCGGACGCCCTGGCGCAGGGTTATTGCGCCAAGCTCGTTCAGCACCTCGGCAAGACGCTGCGCATAGGGCAGATCGACGAAAAGCGGCGGGTTGGCATCCCGGGTGCGGCGCATCGGCAGCCCGACCACCATGGCGTCGCCACCGCAGGCGGCGATCACCTCGGCATAGCGTTTGACCAGATCAAGCACCCGCGAGCGAACTGCCGGATCGGCAATGTCGCTGCCGTGCTCGAGATCGGCAAAGAAGCCGCTGGCGAGGGTCAGGCCACGCCGCGTCAGGGCGTCGGAGAAGCGCTCGACGGAGCCGAAAGTCTTGAGGGCATGCTGCCAGTTGAATGGCGAAAAGGTCGGTTCAATCCCAACAAGGCCCGCAGCCGCCACGGTGTCGAGCATCTTGCTCCAGAAGATATCCGGGGCGCTATGTGCTATTTCGATGATCTTATCACCGCCATCCACCCCCCAGAACTGTGGATGGAAGAACGTCACAAGATCAACGGCCAGCTTCATCTTCGATACAGCAGACAATAAGCATCTCCCTCCGCCGAATATGGCGGATTGGCTATGGCGATATTTCGATCCATCGATCAAATTGAGGTTGGCAATCGATTGCCAATGCAATATTGATTGCATATGGCTTTTTCGTGCGCAAGCACAAAAAATGCCTCTGAATTAGGCGGTCCTAGGTGTTTGACGGCACACGGAATTTCCCGGCATGAAGGATGGAGGAGGTGAAGCAATGAGCAAAAAATCGGCGCCCGACCGCGCATCCGCCCCATCCGTGGCCGATGTGGCGCGCGAGGCCGGGGTCGCCCCCTCCACCGTCAGCCGCGCCCTCACCAAGCCCGGCCGCATCGCCGAACCGACGCGCCTCAAGGTGGAGGCCGCAGCGCGCAAGCTGGGCTACATGGTCAATCAGGCCGCGCGGAACCTGCGCATCGGGCAGACACGCACGATCATGGTCGTGCTGCCGGACGAGCTCTATATCGGCGCATCCCAGACTGTTCTCGAAGTGCTGCGCTCGGCGGCCGAGGCGATGACGGCGCGCGGCTATTCGCTGGTCATCGCCAATGTGTCGCGTGAAGCCCAGACCGACGAGCACATCCTGTCGCTGGCCTTTGGCGGCACGGTATCGGGCGTCCTGCTCATGGCCACGCCGGTCCCCAGCACCGCCGATCGCAATCTCATGCAGGCGGGACTTCCGGTCGTCTCCCTGCATTTCGACATGAGCGGGCAGAACATTCCCAGCGTCATCAGCAATGACAGCCAGGCCATTGGCGAGGCGGTGGAGGCCCTGGCCGGGCTGGGACACACGCGCTTTCTCTATATTCGCGGGCGAACCGACAATTACCACGACATCGAGCGTCTGCGGGGCGTGCGCGAAGCTCTGGCCCGCAGCGGCATCGCGCCTGAGGCTTTGCAGACCATGCTGGGAGATTTCAGCTTTTCCGGCGGCATTGCTGCCGGGCAGCTATATCTGGGCCTTGCGGCCGAGGAGCGCCCCAGCGCGGTGGTCTGCGCCAATGACGATACGGCCATCGGCTTCATCAAGACGGTGATCGATGGCGGCCTGGATGTGCCGGGCGATGTTTCGGTCGTCGGCTTCGACGGCGCGTCGGTCGGTGCCTTCATGACGCCCAGCCTCTCCACCGTGCAGCAAGCGACAGCCGCGATGGGCCGGCACGCCGTGGACCTGGTGGTCGGCATGGCCACGGGCGAGTTGTCGACCCCGCCCGATCGCATCGAAGTCCCCTGCCAATTGGTGCTGCGCCAGAGCGTGCGTGCGCTCGACCCCGAACGCCGGAGCCCGATGTCGTGACGCAACGCGCTTCCGATGGCCTCCACCTGCGCGGCAGGGCAGTGATCGGCACCTTCCTCCACGCCCCGACGCCAGACCGGCTCGAGGTGCTTGCCGACACGCTGGTGACCATCGACGCCAAGGGCGTCATCGCCGCAATCGTACCGCCAGACGATCCGCAGCGGGGCGCGATCGAAGCGCAGCATGCCGAAACGCTGCTGCGCCTCCCGGCGGGGAGCTATGTCCTGCCTGGCATGGTGGATCTGCATGTGCATGCACCGCAATATCCGCAGCTTGGGCTGGCGCTGGACGAGCCCCTGGAAGTCTGGCTGACGAAATACACGTTCCTGCTGGAAGCCCGCTATGCCGACCTCGATTTCGCGGCCGAAAACTACGGCATGCTGGTGGATGACCTGTTGGCCAATGGCACCACGACCGCGCTCTATTTCGCCACCCAGCATCGCGATGCCAGCACGCTGCTGGCCGATATCTGCATCGAAAAGGGCCAGCGCGCCCTGGTCGGCAAGGTGGCGATGGACGATCCGGCCGCCTGCCCCGAGGACTATCGCGACGCCAGTCCCGAAGCTGCCATCGCCGATACGCGGGCGGTGATCGCGCATATCCGCAGCCACAAGGACAATGGCGAGGGCCGGGTCCTCCCCGTCATCACCCCGCGCTTCATTCCCTCCTGCACCGACGAGACCCTGAAGGGCCTCGGCGCGCTGGCCGCCGAATGCGGCTGCCATGTGCAGACCCATTGCTCGGAAAGCGACTGGGCGCATGGCCATGCGCTCGACCGCTATGGCATTACCGACGCGGCGGCGCTGGATGGTTTCGGCCTGCTCACGCGCCGGACCGTGCTGGCGCACAGCAATTTCCTCACGCCTGATGACATGGATCGCCTGGCCACGCGCGGCAGCGCAGTCGCCCATTGTGCGCTCTCCAACATCTACTTCGCCAACAGCGTCTTTCCCCTGCGCGCGGCCATGGAGCGCGGCGTGCGGGTGGGCCTCGGAACCGATATTTCGGGCGGCCCCTCCGCCTCGATGTTCAACGCCTGCCTTACCACGGTGCAGTCCTCGCGCATGCTGGAGGAAGGCGTCGATCCTGCCCGGCCTGCTGCAGAACGCGGCCGCCCCGGGTCGGCGGTGAGCCTGGTCACCGCGTTCCACCTGGCCACCGCCGGCGGCGGCGAGGCGCTGGACCTGCCGATCGGCAGGTTTGCGCCCGGCTACCGCTTTGACGCCATCGCCGTTGACACAACCCACCGCCAGGGCGGCATCCGCCTCTTCGACCGCACCGATCCCACGGCCATCTTCGAGAAGATCCTTTATGGCGCCACGCGCGCCAATCTCGCGGCCGTCTGGGTCGATGGCCGGCGCGTTGCCGGCAGCCAAACCGCCTGAATGCCCTCACCAAAAGAGCTCATCGCACATGTCTACTGCCCAGTTCGACGCCATGGTCATCGGTTCAGGAGCCTCGGGGTCCTTCGCGGTGCGGGAATTGACGGCGCAGGGGCTCAAGGTGGTGCTGCTCGAGGCTGGGCCTGAAATCGGCCCGGGGGATTTCGATGCGCAGCGCAAGATCCGGCAGTCGGACATCAATCTGTGGCAACGCGCCAAGGCGACCCTGGCGGGTCAGGGCGTGCAGGCCAGGGCCGCCTATTTCGACATGCGCATGCGGCATCTGTTCGTCAATGACCGCGAGCATCCCTATACCACCCCCGCCGACGCACCCTTTGTGTGGATCCGGGGCCGCCAGGCCGGCGGACGCACTCATACTTTCGGGCGGGCGCTGCTGCGCTGGACCGACGACGATTTCAGAATGAAGAGCCGCACCGGCAAGGGTGAAGACTGGCCCTTCGCCTATGACGAGATCGTCCCCTATTACGAAGAGGTCGAGCGGTGCCTGGGCATCTATGGCCGCATCGACGATGTGCCGACCCAGCCCGACAGCGTCTATAGCCACGAGGCCCGGCTCACCCCAGCCGAAGAGCAGTTCAAGGCCGACCTCGAAGGCAGGTGGCCGGAGCGCCGGGTGATCACCTGGCGCTATATCGGGCCGGAGCCGACCCGCGTATTGCGTCCCCTGCGCGAGGCCATCGCCAGCGGCAATCTCACGATCCGCTACAACACCATCGCCCACCGCGTCCTCACCGACGCGGCGACCGGCCGGGCCACCGGCGCCGAAGTGCTGGATCGGGTGACCGGAGCGCGCAGCACCATCACCGCCGCGGCGGTCGTGCTCTGCGCCTCGCCGGTCGAAAGCATCCGCCTGATGCTCAATTCCGCCTCGGACCGGCACCCAAATGGGCTGGGCAACAGCTCGGGCCTGCTGGGCCGCTATTTCATGGATCAATTGCCCTGCATCGCCACAGGCACCTATCCCAAGGCCAAGGGCGCCGCTCCCGCCGATACCGCCCCGCCCGATCCGTTCTATGGACCGTCTGGCGGCATTTTCGTGCCGCGCTTTGTGGGCGCGGGTGGCAACGCGGCGAGCGATTTCAATTTCCAGGGCAGCATTGGCCGCTACCCCACCGGACGGTCGGGCGATGCACGGCTCTCCTTCTTCGGCTTCGGCGTGATGCAGCCCGATGCCGACAATCGGGTCACCATCGACCCCAGGACCAAGGACGCCTGGGGCATCCCGGTCCCGCATATCCGCTGCAAGATGGGAGAGGCCGACAGGACGACGCTGAACCAGCAGCTCGATACGCTCACCGAGATCATCGAGAGCACGGGCGGCGAACTGGAATTTGTCGGCTCCCCGCTGGGGCTCGTGGAAAAGGGCGGCGGCGCCTATCCCGACGCCGACCCGGTCAGCCGCTTCCTGTTCCGCCGCATGTTCAGCAAGACCATGGTCATGGGCGCCGCGATCCACGAAGCGGGCGGTGCCCGCCTGGGCGAGACGCCTGAGCACTCGGTGCTCAATGGCTGGAACCAGAGCTGGGACGTGCCCAACCTGCTGGTCACGGACGCCAGCGCCTTCCCCACCAGCGGCGTCGCCGGCACCACGCTCACCATCATGGCCCTCACCATCCGCGCCTGTCGGCGCCTGGCACAGGAGCTCCTGGTTCGGGCGCCCTAGCGCCCCATAGGCGCGCCAGTTGGGGTGGGAGCTGCCGGGGCAAAGCGATCCATTAATTCTTTGTTTTCACTGGTCTTTTTTTGACGTCACGGTCATCCTGTGGACCGTCTTGCGCCCGCCGACTTGCGGCGGTGGGCGCAACAGCGCTATGTGCTGCACAGTTTCCTGCCCGCTGAGCGCCCATGACCTCTCCCATGTCGCTGAACTATGACCTGACCGGCCACAATACGCTGGGGCTGAGGGCGAGCACGCATTATGCACGCCGCATCGAGGACGAGGCGGAGCTGGCGGAGCTGTTCGCAGGTGCCGAGCGGGATGGCCTGCCGGTGCGCCTGTTGGGTGGCGGCAGCAATGTCATTCTGGGCGAGGCGTATGCGGGCATCACCGCCCTGATGGCGACGCGGGGCCGGACGCTGAGCGAAGGCGCGGACGGCGCCGTGCTGGTGGAGGCACAGGCGGGCGAAGCCTGGCATGACCTCGTGACCTGGACGGTGGCGCAGGGCCTGTGGGGGCTGGAGAACCTGGCCCTCATCCCCGGCACGGTGGGGGCAGCGCCGATCCAGAATATCGGCGCCTATGGGGTCGAGCTGTGCGACCGTTTCCATTCGCTCGACGCCTATGACCGGAGCACCGGCAGCACCGTGACGCTCGAACGGGCGGCATGCCGCTTCGCCTATCGGCACAGCGTGTTCAAGGAACAACCAGGCCGCTATGTGGTGACCAGGGTGCGGCTGAACCTGCTGCGCAACGGCAAGCCGGAACTGGGCTATCGCGAACTGTCCGGACTGGCGCCCGTCGATCACCCCGCTGTGGTGATGGATGCGGTGATCGCGCTGCGGACCGCCAAGCTGCCGGACTGGCGCGTGCTGGGCAATGCCGGCTCGTTTTTTCACAACCCCGTCGTCTCGGCGGCGGTGGGCCATGCCTTCACCATCGCCAACCCGACGGCGCCAGCCTTTGCGCAGGCGGACGGCACGATCAAGCTCTCGGCCGGCTGGTTGATCGAACAGGCCGGACTCAAGGGCCATCGCAGCGGGCCGGTGGGGGTATCGGAGCGGCATGCGCTGGTGCTGGTCAATTACGGTGGGGCCACGCGCAGCGACCTGATGGCACTGGCCGACCATGTGGTGGCGACGGTGCAGCAGCGTTTTGCCATCACCCTCAAGCGCGAGCCCGAGCTGCTCTAGCCTAGTGCTGGCCAAGCGGCGGGTTAGGGGTCAGCGGCAGCAGATTGTGCACATGCTCGTAGGCCTTGGCCTCGCAGCGGCGGGCAGCCTCCTCGACCAGCAGGCGGATGACGTCACCGCCCTCGGGCGGGATGATGGCCAGAGCTTGCAGCAGATGATCGCGGGCGGCTTCGTAGCGATGGTCAGGCAATGAGGTCATGGTGATCCACAACCCTCCCCAGGTGATAATGGGAAGCGCCGGCGCATGAGCGGTTAATGGCAGCGACGCAATTTTGTGCGTTTGCAACCGGTTAGGGCGTTCCGGGATGGTGGGGTCCGATGCAAATTTGCACTGGCGCCGGCCGGAACAATCCGGATAACGTCGGGCGCGGGGCGAGCGGCCGGTACGCCCCATGTCGGAGGGGGCATGAAAGCGCCAAGCCTGACGCTCAGCCAGAGATTGCTGCTGCTGACCGCCGTAGCCTTGCTGCCGGCGCTGGCCATCCTGGGCTTCAACGAATTCACGCTGCGCAAGACGCGCGAGGCCGAGGTGCATGCCTATGCACTGCGCATCAGCGAGCTGGCGGCGCTGGAAATGCAGCGCATCCTGACTGGCGCGGGAGCCCTGATGGTGGCCGCGGCCAACGCGCCCGTGGTGCAGGCCGGCGGCGCCGAATGCAAGGCCTACATGGACCGGCTGGGGGCGCTGCTGCCGCAGGTGATGGTGATCAACATCACCGACATGGAGGGCAACAGCCTCTGTTCGAACAGCGGAGACCCGGATGACCTGCGGCCGGCTGAGAGCGCCAGCGTGCGCACGGCGCTGGAAACCGAGTTCTTCCGGGTGGGCGAATATATCGAGACCTCGCGCGGGCCGGGCCTGCTGCTGGGCACGCGGCGCACGGCGCCCGACGGCTCGATGCTGGGCTACGTGCTGGCGGCAGTAGGGCTGGACTATCTGGGCGCGGTGCTGAAGGACCGGCCGAACCTGGCCGGCGGCGCGATGACCATTGCCGATCGCAACGGCACGTATCTGGCGCGCGAACCGCTGCCGGAACAATATGTCGGCACGCGGATTTCCGAGACCTTCCTGCCGCGTTTGCAGGGAACCGAACCGGGCACGCTGCAGGTGATGAGCAGCGACGGTACCGAGCGCATCGTCGGCTACCAGCCGGCCAGCCAGAAGCTGGGGCTCTATGTCAGCGCCGGGCTGCCGCTGGCCGACAGCATGGCCCCGGTCAACGAGGCCACCTTGCGTGGCGTGCTGCTGGCCAGCGTCGGCGGCCTGGTGGCGGTGCTGCTGGCGCTCAGCTTCGGGCGGCAGTTCATCCGCCGGCCGGTGCTGCGGCTGCTCCGGACCATCCATGCCTGGCGCGGCGGCGACCATGCGGCGCGGACCGGCATGCTGCGGGGACAGGCGGAATTTCACCAGATCGGACAGGCCATCGACGAATTGCTCGACGAACTGGACGAGCGCCAGGCGGCGCAGGCCGAGGCCGAACAGCACCGGGACCTGCTGGCGCGCGAACTGGACCACCGGATCAAGAACCTGCTGGCGACGGTGCAGGCGCTGGCGCGACAGAGCTTCAAGGAAGCCAATGTCGCCGATGGACCGCTGCAGAGCTTTTACAGCCGCCTGGCCGTCATGGCCGATGCGCACAAGCTGCTGACCGCCCAGAACAGCGAAAGCGCCGATATCAGGGCGGTCATCGACACTGCCATCGTTCCGTTCAGCGGCCAGGAACAGCCGCGCTTCACCCTGGCCGGGCCGGCGCTGGACCTGCATGCCAAGGCGGCGCTGTCGCTGGCGATGGCCCTGCATGAGCTGTGCACCAATGCCGCCAAATATGGCGCGCTGCGCAATGAAGCGGGCCGGGTGGCCATTGGCTGGGCGCTGACCGAGGGGCCGCAGCTGGTCATCACCTGGCGCGAAAGCGGCGGGCCGGCGGTGAAAATGCCTGATAGCAAGGGCTTTGGCTCGCGCATGATCGAGCGGGCGCTGGCGGCCGATCTGGGTGCCACGGTCAATTTCGACTATGCCGCGGATGGGCTGGTGGTGACCATCATCGCCGCCGAAACGGCACTGGCCGGACGGCAGGCCCCTGGTGCGGGGCCGTTCCTGCCGATCAGCGCGGTCGGAAGGCGGGCTTAGGGAGCGGTTCCCAATGTCGGGCTCTTTCCCTTCTCCCTTCGAGGGGAGAAGGTGCCCTCACCCGGCCTTCCGCTGGACGCGGAAGGCCACCGTCTCCCTCAAGGGGAGAGGGAAGGAGCCTAGGCTCGCAGGACGCCGCCGGAAGTCTTGGTGACGGCGGCGATGACGGCGGCGGAGACCTTGTCGATATCCTCATCGGTCAGGGTCTTGTCCGATGGCTGGATGGTCACCTCGATGGCGACCGACTTCTTGCCCTCGCCGACATGGCTGCCTTCGAAGACGTCGAACACGTTGACGTCCGATATCAGCGCCTTGTCGGCACCACGGGCGGCCTTGAGGATGGCGCCTGCGGTCACCGCCTTGTCGACGACAAAGGCGAAGTCGCGGGTGAGCGGCATCAGGGCTGAGAGATCAAGCGCCGGCTTGGTCTTGGTCGGCTTCTTGCGCGGCTCGGGCAGGGCATCGAGGTCGAGCTCGAACGCGGCCACCGGGAAGTCGATATCGAGTTCTGCCGCCCAGGCCGGGTGCAGTTCACCGAACCAGCCCAGCGTCTTGGGACCCTGGGCGACGCGACCGCCGCGGCCAGGATGGCTCCAGGGGGCCGGCTCGGCA
Source organism: uncultured Devosia sp. (assembly GCF_946479885.1). The sequence goes on along the minus strand of NZ_CAMLHM010000006.1, from coordinate 70,886 downwards.
AAGAGCTGGACCTTGTCGATGTCATAGCCGAGCGCATCGAGCACCGCGGCCAGATCGGCCTTGGCATCGAAGACGCCGACGGACTGGGCCTTGCCGGACCAGTGGCGGCCGGAGCCGCCGAGCTTTTCAGTGCCCGTGCGGATGCCCGTGGCATAGGTGTGCTGACCCTCTGGGGCGTCGGAGAGGAAGACCTGACCGACTTCGAAGATGGCGAGATCGGAGGTGCCCCTGTTGGCATTGCGGCGCGCGGCGGCGAGCAGGCCCGGCAGCAGCGAGGGCCGCATGTCGGTCATGTCCGAGGCGATGGCATTGGCGAGCTGGAGGCTCTCCTCGCCGCCGCCGAAGCGGGTGGCTTGGTCGTGGCTGATGAAGCTCCAGGTCACCGCCTCGTCGAGGCCGCGCGCCGCCAAGGCGCGGCGGGCGATGCGGCGGCGGTTCTGGATGTTGGTCAGCATGCGCGGGGCGACATGACTGAGGCGCGGCAGCGGCTCGACCGGGACATTGTCGACGCCCACCATGCGCATGACTTCCTCGACGAGATCGGCCTTCTGCGTCACGTCGGGGCGCCAGCTTGGCACCTTGACGTCAAGCACGTCGCCCTTGCCGCTCGTCTCGAAGCCGAGGCGCGAGAGGATGGCGGTGACGATCATGGGCTCGACGTCGAGACCGGTGAGGCGGCGGATCTCGCTGAGCGGGAATTGCACCGACGTATTGGGGTAGACGTCCTCGCCCGAGATGGCGGGCTCCAGCGGCTCGCCGCCGCAGAGTTGCATGACCAGGCGGGTGGCGAGCTGGAGGCCGGGCTCGGTGAGCGCCGGATCGACATTGCGCTCGAGGCGATAGCGGGCATCGGAGACGATGCCGGTCTTGCGGCCGGTGCGGGCGATCAGTTCGGGGTCCCAGCTAGCGCATTCCATGAAGACGTTGGTGGTCTCGTCGGTGACGCCGGAGCGGATACCGCCCATGATACCGCCCAGGCATAGCGGGCCGGTATCGTCGGCGATGACGGTCATGGTCTCGTCGAGCGTGTAGATCTTGTTGTCGAGCGCGTCGAAGGCCTCGTTGCGGGCATTGCGCAGCACCGGCTGGCCGTTGAGCTTGTCGGCATCATAGGCATGAAGCGGCCGACCCCAGCCGAGCGACACCAGGTTGGTGATGTCGACAATGGTGTTGATGGGGCGGAGGCCCACGGCGCGCAGGCGCTGCTGCAGCCAGGCCGGGGACGGACCGTTCTTGATGCCCTTGAGGTAGCGGCCGGCGAACTTGCGGATGGCTTTTGGCTCATCGGCGGAGAACTGGTGCGGCAGCGGGGCGATGGGGCTCTTGCCGGTGGAGGCAACCGGCGACATGTCGGTGGACTTGAGCGTGCCCAGGCCAAAGGCGGCCAGATCGCGCGCCACGCCATAGACGCCGGTAGCATCGCCGCGGTTGGGGGTGATGGAGATATCGAAGACCACGCCATTGATGCCGGCATAATCGACATATTTGATGCCGACCGGCGCATCGGCTGGCAGCTCGATGATGCCGTCGTGGTCGTTGCTGAGTTCGAGCTCGGCATTGGAGCAGAGCATGCCGTTGGACACCTGGCCGCGGATATTGCCCTTGCCGATAGTCATGTCCTTGCCCGGAATATAGGTGCCGGGGAAGGCAAAGACACTCTTGAGACCGGTGCGGGCATTGGGGGCGCCGCAGACCACGTCGATCAGCTCGCCGGTGCCGGCATCGACCTTGCAGACGCGCAGCTTGTCGGCATTGGGATGCTGCTCGGCCGAGACGATATGGGCCGTGACGAAAGCGCTGAGCGCCTTGCCCTGGTCTTCCATGCCTTCGAGCTCAAGACCGACCTTGGTCAGCGTCTCGCCGATTTCGGCCGGCGAGGCATCGGTATCGAGGTGCTCCTTGAGCCAGTCGAGGGTGAATTTCATTGCTGTGGCACCTTATCGGAAGTCGGACTTGCTGCCTGATATGGGCGGCAAGGCACGGGAAAGCTTGATCAGTTCGACAAGCACATTGGCGAAGCCGCGGGCGTCGTCGATGGCTTTGTGAGTGTGGGCGATGTGGCCATAGAATTCGGCGGGCAGCTTGCTCATGCCCCAATCGAGATAGGGCGCGCCGCGCAGGGTACCGGCCATGGTGTAGAGACAGACGCCGCCGCCACGGAAGATCTGCCGGCCCTTGAACGGGCCTGACAGCACGCGGGTACCGGCGAATTCGTCGAGATAGTGATCCATCCACAGCCCGTCGAAAATCATCGGCGCGGCGACGAAAACCTTGTGGCCGGGGAAGCTCTCGACCCAGTCGGCATAGCGCGGCATGACCACCGAGGGTTCTTCCGGATCGGTGATCGTGGCAGCCCAGGCCTCGGGCTGGGTGTCCCACCAGGCCATGGTCTGCTCGTTGGTGGTGCGATCGGGGCGCTGATGGAGCTGGGCCTCGAACTCGCCATGCAGGGTGCCATCGGCCTCGATGGCGACCGAGGCAAAGCTGAGCATGGAATTGTGCAGCGGCGTCGGCCCGTCGGACTCGATATCGGTGACGATATAGATGGGCGAGGCGACCTGGTTATAGAGGTCGCGCCCGGCCGGCAGGACTTCGAGCAGGCGGAAGGTTTCGCAGACCACTTCCATATCGGGCGAGAAACCGCCATTGCGGCCGAAGAAGGCTTCGTGGGCCTGACGCCAGGCGGCATAGTCGCCCTCGCCTTCCCGATCAGTGAAGGCGGGCTGGATATCGTCGAAGCGCTTGATCTCGACGGCGCGGGTTTCGATGACGCAGGCCGGATCGCCGGCGCCGTTGCGCACGATATCGCGGCGGCCAACCTGGGGCAGCGGCTCCTTGCCGGGGCCATAGTCACGCAGGGCGCCGCAGGTGGCGGTTTTCTTGCCTGACAGCACCAGGGCCAGCAGTTGCTCGGCCAGTTCGGGCGAGTCGCCGAAACTGAACTGGATGGACTGGGCGTATTGGGGCGGGAGGGTCATTGCGGCATCAATCCTGACGGGACATGGTCGCGCTGGCGCCCGCCCAGCAGGCTGTGGCAGCGATCCAGCCAGGGCATGGCGCGGGTCTGCAGCAGGTTGACGATCTCGTCGCGCAGCGGCGAGACCGGCCCCAGATCGACATAATAGAGGCTGTCGAGGCGGTTGTGGTCCTCGACCGAGGCGGCGAAGGCACCAATGCGGGTAGAGCGCGGCGTGGCGCGCTTGCCGGCCAGCTGGGCGGCATAGTCGATATTGAGATAGCAGGCAAAGCCGGCCCGGCTCTTCTGCAACCAGACCCGGCTCCAGCACCAGGACGACTGACGCTCCCAGCCACCATCCTGGCGGACATGGGCATGCCGCACCGCGACCTCATCGATCGCAGCACCCAGCAGCGCGACGGCCGCCTTGCGCTTGGGCGCAAGGTCGGGGTCCAGCATCCGGCGCTTTGCTTCGGCTTCGTCCATGATGACTAGCTGCTCAGCCCCCCGAACAGGGTGGGCAGGTCGAGCGGGCGGAAGCCGTAATGGTCGATCCAGCGCTGGTCGGCGTCGAAGAAGGCGCGCAGGTCCGGCATGCCGTATTTGAGCATGGCGATACGGTCGATGCCGATGCCCCAGGCAAAGCCCTGATAGACATCGGGATCGAGCCCGGCATTGCGGATGACATTGGGATGGACCATGCCGCAGCCGAGGATTTCGAGCCAGTCGCTGCCTTCGCCGATCTTGACCTCGGCGCCCGAGCGATCGCATTGCACGTCGACTTCCATGGACGGCTCGGTGAAGGGGAAGAAGCTGGGGCGGAAGCGCAGGGTGACGTTGGGCACCTCGAAATAGGCCTTGAGGAATTCCTCGAGCACCCAGCGCAGCTGGCCGATATGGCTCGACTTGTCGATGACAAGGCCCTCGACCTGATGGAACATCGGGGTGTGGGTCTGATCACTGTCATTGCGATAGGTGCGGCCGGGAATGACCACGCGGATCGGCGGATCCATGGCGGGAGTCATGTAGCCGGCAGCCGGCTTTTCATTGGTCTTCTGCATGACGCGGACCTGCACCGGCGAGGTGTGGGTGCGCAGCACCTTTTTCACGCCGTCCGGGCCCGGCTTCATGAAGAAGGTGTCGTGCATCTCGCGGGCGGGATGACCTTCGGGGAAGTTCAACGCCGTGAAGTTGAAATAGTCGGTCTCGATATCGGGACCCTCGGCGATCGAGAAACCCATGTCCGAGAAAATGGCGGTGATTTCGTCGAGGGTCTGGGAAATCGGATGGATGCGACCGCGTGCGGTGGGGGCGGCCTGCAGCGGCAGGGTGATGTCGACGGTCTCGGCCCTGAGGCGGGCGTCGAGGGCGGCGGATTTGAGGCCAGCGCTCTTAGCCTCGATCAGGCCCGAAATCTCATTCTTGAGGCCGTTAATGGCCGGTCCGGCGCTCTTGCGATCCTCGGGGGCCATGGAGCCGAGCGAGGCGAGGAGCGCGGAGACGCTGCCCTTCTTGCCCAGGGCGGCGACGCGTACGGCGTCCAGCGCGGCCTCGTCACCAGCGGCGGCAATGGCAGCCGAAAGCTCGGCGCGGAGGGTGGCGATCTGGTTATCGAGGGACATAGGATTTCTCAACTCGGACGATTGCGGCGGTTAGAGCATTTTGGGCGGGCGGAGTCAGGGGGAAAATTCGTGTCTTGCGGCCCCGATCCTGAAGTCGGCCTTCCCTCCCCCTTGAGGGGAGGGATCGAGGGTGGGGGTCGCGTAGCGGTCTACTGAAAGCCCCCCACCCCCACCCCTCCCCTCAGGGGGGAGGGGAGCCGACGCCTGGTGGACGCACCAAAACAAAACGCCCCGCGCCAGCCTTCTCAGGCGGCGCAAGGCGCTATTTGACCTCAGCGAAGCTGGGGAGTGTTAGGCGGTAACGCGCGCGTGGGTCGTAGCATCGACCCCTTCGAGATACGCGAGAGCTGCCTTGGCCTTTGCGACCAGCACGCCGAACGCTTCAGGCTGGGTGATCGCGAGATCGCTCAGCACCTTGCGGTCAACGGCAACCTCAGCCTTGCTGAGGCCGTCGATAAATCGACCATAGGTCAGTCCGTAATCACGCACGGCGGCGTTGATACGCTGGATCCAGAGGGCGCGGAAATTGCGCTTCTTGACGCGACGATCGCGGTAAGCGTACTGGCCGGCCTTTTCGACGGCCTGCTTGGCGATACGGATCGTCGACTTGCGGCGGCCGTAATAGCCCTCGGCAGCCTTCAAGACCTTCTTATGACGGGCGTGGTTGGTAACGCCTCTTTTAACGCGTGACATGTGTCAGCTTCCCTTCAGCGTTAGCGGTTGTACGGCATGTACCACTTGACCAGACCCTCGTCGCCCTTGGACAGGATCTTGGTGCCGCGGTTGGTGCGGATGTACTTGGCGTTGTGGTTGATCAGGCGGTGGCGCTTGCCGGCGACGCCTGCCTTGACACGACCGGTCGCTGTGAAGCTGAAGCGCTTTTTGGCGCCAGACTTCGTCTTCATCTTGGGCATTTTGCGGGTCCTTTAGAGTAGTTCGGATGGATTTGGGCCCATCGCATTCAAGAACCGCCACGGCATGCCTTTTGGCCGGGCGGTCCGGAGAAGTGGGCTCTATAGGGGGAAAGCGGGGGGAAGGCAAGGGGTGGAGGGTCTTCGCCGACGCCTACGGCAGCATCGGCTCGATATGATCTTCGAACAGCAGGCCCGGCCTGGCCGCCAGGGCTGCCTCGTACTTCGCCTCGGCCTCCAGTGAGATGGTGAGGAAGGCGGCGACGCCATCCACCTCGGACTGCGGCAGGCCATAATAGCCGGTTTGCAAGCGACGCAGGATCTCGGTCTTGCTGGCGATCATGCCGGCGGCGACATTCTTGCCGTTGCTCATGGAGGAACTGCGCTTGATGTAGTCGTGCAGCGGGGTGCCCAGATGCAGGGAAGTGGGCGCGGTGCGGTAGAGCTGCAGCAGGAATTCGAGATCGGTCATGTTGCTCATGGTGGGGTCGTAGCGACCGTCGGCACGGCTGGTATCCCAGACGATCATGGAATCCATGGAGAGGCTGACAAACTTGTGTGCGCCGGGCGTGAGCGCGCGATCGGGACCGTCGCCCACATAGCGCAGGTGGCGGAAGTCATCGGTCATGACATCGAGGGCGGTCGAGACGATGCCATACTCGGCCAGGGCGGCTACCGCCCGTTCGAGCTTTTGCGGCTTGAGGCGATCATCGGCATCCAGGATGGCGGCATAGGGCGCGGTGATCTGCTCGAGCGCCACGTTGCGGGTATTGGATGCGCCGCGGCCGGTGCCGCCGCTGGTGAGAAAGCGGAAACGCGGATCGGCAATGCCGGCCTGGGCGAGAAATGCCTGGTAGTCGAAGCCGTCATCGGCGACGAGCCACAGCTCCCAGGCGGCGTGCGTCTGGGCGAGGACGCTCTGCACCGTGGTGATGATGGTGTCTTGGGCGCGCCAGGCGGGCGTGATGACGGCAACGGTCTGATCCATAAGCAGGTTCCCCAAGCGCACTTGAACGGGACACCGGCTTGTCCCATATCTCTGAGCAAGCGCGCGATGCCAAGATTTGACGGGTCCGCGCCGATACGTTGCTTGATAATCAAGGACGGCGTGGATGTCGCGTATTTCAGTGTTTTCCGCTCCCTTTCTCCTCGGCTTCGATGCCTTCGAGGAGCGTGTCGATCGGCTGGCCAAGTCCGCTGACGGCTACCCGCCCTACAATATCGAGCGCACCACCGATGCCCAAGGCACGGAACGGTTCCTGGTGTCGATTGCCGTAGCCGGCTTTGCCGCCAACGAACTCGAAGTGCTGGCCGAGGACAACCAGATCGTGGTCCGCGGCAAGCAGAAGGATGAACCGGGACGGGAGTTCCTGCATCGCGGTATTGCGGCGCGGCAGTTCCAGCGGAGCTTTCTTCTGGCCGATGGGATGATCGTCAATGATGCAACTTTAGGGCATGGTATGCTCGTTGTTGCTGTAGAGCGTCCCAAAACGCAGAAGATCGCCCGACGTATCGACATTCGCTCAATATGAGGAAAGGGCCGACAAATGTTTGAAAAACGTAACAACGAGGCCGCAGCCGAAGCGCTGACCCATCCCCTCAAGGCGCTCACCAGCGCGCAGTTCGCCGCCCTGGGGGGCGACGCGGTTGCCTATGTGCGGCCGGTGCGCGGCGCCGTGCTGTCGATGATGATCCACGATGCCGAATTCGACGCGATGACCGAATATCAGCTGGTCATGTCTGCCGACGGCACGCCGCTGCTGGTCACCGACACGGAAGATGCCGTGGTCGAGTGGCTGGGCGACAAGAATCTGGGCCTGGCGACGCTGCACTAGCGTCGGCACGGAACACCCCCCCACGCAACGTGTCACCCCGGGCTCGACCCGGGATGACACCGAGAAAGGGTGGAGATTTCGGGGCAAGTCCCCGCGTAGCGCTCAAAGCAAACCCTCTGGCTTACCAGAGGGTTTTTGTTTGCTCAGGCGGCGTAGTGCGTGGCGACCGGGGCGGTGAAGATGGCGTGGAGCTGGTCCGGATCGGTGGCGGACCGCAGCTCTTCGACCACCGCCTCGGTGCGCAGCAGGCGGGCAACGCGGGACAAGGCCTTGAGATGATCGGCGCCGGCGCCCGTGGGGGCCAGCAGCATCACCACGATATCGACCGGCTGGTCGTCGACCGAATCAAAGTCGATCGGCTGCTCCAGCCGCGCGACCAGCGCGGTGACGCCCTTGAGGCCAGCGATCTTGCCATGCGGGATGGCGATACCATTGCCCAGGCCGGTCGAACCGAGTTCCTCGCGACTGGTGATCGCGTCGCGGATCTCGGCCGCACTATGTCCGGTGATTTCCGCTGCCCGCTCGGCAAGGTCTTCAAACAACTGGCGTTTCGTCAGCGTGCCGTTGCAACACAGCACGGCACGCTTAGCCAGGATATCGGCCAATTCCATTAAGTCTGCCCTAGGATAAACGCGGGTGATGTTGGCGCAGGACGCGGTTTAATTGGCCCCGAGGGCTGGATCAATCCAGCCTATATTGCCGTCGGAGCGGCGATAGACCACATTCAGCCCGCCATGTCCAGCATGGCGGAACATCACAACCTGGCTACCGGTCAGGTCCAGTTCCATCACCGCCTCCTCTACGCTCAGCTGACGCAGGTTCTTGGTGGTTTCGGCGATAACCGGTGGCGCGTAGTCGTCATCGAGCTCCTCCAGATCATCGGACGTGCCGAAGACGGTATACTGGGCAGTCATCCCATCGGCGCTGCCATTGGCGCCGCGCGGACGCTGCTTGAGCCGGCGATTGTAGCGGCGCAGGCGCTTTTCGATATTGAGAGCCATGCCTTCATAGGCACTGGTGGCGTCGCCGCCCTGGGCACTGGCCTGAAGGGTGGCGCCGGAATCGAGGTGGACTACGCAATCGGCGCGGAAGCCGATGCCATCGGGAGTAAGGGTGAGATGTCCGTCATAGCCGCCGTCGAAATACTTGCCGACCACGGCCGCAAAATGATCCTCGGCCTTGCCGCGCAGGGCATCGCCAACATCCATGTTCTTTCCCGAAACGCGTAAAGTCATGGCTTCCTCTTCCTTCTGTCGTTGTGGGGCCAGTGCCGCAATGCGGAAAGGTCCCATATCAGTTGGTGGCGCTTCCGGACGGCAAAGGCGGTAACCGCCATTGCTGGAGCGCTCCAGTCGACGCGAGGATCTCGAAGCCGGTTCCCGGTTTCGGGATCACGCCTGCTGCCTACCCGATGCATGTGGGGAGCCAGCATGGATGATGCTAGACCCGCCCGCGCCGGTGACGCAATGCGCAAGACCCTTGTCGGGTTCGTTTATGTCTTGGACATCGCCACACAATGGCCTTAGCCTTCGCGGGCGGTTAAGGCCGGCATGGTGATTTGCTGCGCCAGAGGCCGGCCAAGCGGCGCGCTTCCGCGACCCCATCGTTTGACACCGCGTTCCCTCGGGCTCGACCCGAGGGCCACTATCGGCGCGACACAAGCGGCGAGAGGCCCTCGGGTCAGGCCCGAGGGAACGCCCGAGGGTGGGACAAACAGCGAGGCCCTACCCCACCTTCTCGAGATTTTTCTTCTGCCGCCGGCGGATAACCGACGAAGGGATGTTCATGCCCTCGCGGTACTTGGCCACGGTGCGGCGGGCGACGTCGATGCCCTGCTCCTTCTTGAGCACTTCGGCGATCGTGTCGTCCGAGAGAATGTCGCTGATGGCTTCGGCATCGATGAGCTGGCGGATGCGGTGGCGCACCGCTTCGGCTGAGTGATCGCCGCCACCGTCGCTGGAGGCGATGGCGGTGGTGAAGAAGTACTTCATTTCGTAGAGGCCGCGCGGCGTCGCCATATATTTGTTGGAGGTGACGCGGCTGACGGTGGATTCATGCATGTCGATGGTTTCGGCCACCATCTTGAGTGTCATGGGCCTGAGATGGGCGATGCCATGGGTGAGGAAACCATCCTGCTGGCGCACGATTTCGGCGGCCACCTTGAGAATGGTCTGGGCCCGCTGGTCCAGGCTCTTGGTCAGCCAGTTGGCGGTGGCCAGGCAATCGGACAGAAATGACTTCTCGGCCGGGTCGCGGGTCTTCTTGGTGACGGTGGCGTAGTAGACGCGGTTGACCAATACGCGCGGCAGGGTTTCGGTATTGAGTTCGATCTGCCAGGCGCCATCGGGGCCACGGCGGACGAAGACATCGGGCACCACCGACTCGACCGGGCCGCTATCGAAGGCCAGGCCCGGCTTGGGGTCGAGCTGGCGGATTTCGGCCAGCATATCGGCGAGATCCTCGCGGTCACAGCCGACCGCGCGCATCAGCCCGGCCATGTTGTGCTCGGCCAGCATGCCGATATTGTCGAGCAAAGCCAGCATCATCGGATCGAGGCGGTCGCGGTCGCGGAGCTGGATGGCAAGGCATTCGGGCACCGAGCGGGCAAAGACGCCGATCGGGTCGCAGCCCTGGAGGGCATCGAGCACCGCATCGATATCGGCGCGCTCGGCCCCGAGCTGCTCGGCCAGGGCATCAAGATCGGTCGTGAGATAGCCGGCCTCGTTGAGACCATCGATCAGGTGCCGGGCGATCAGGCGATCGGCCGGGGTACGCAGGATCATGTTGGACTGGTTTTCGAGGTGCTCGCTCAACAGCGGGCGACTGGCGACGAACTGGTCGATATCGGGCGCTTCGCCGGCTTCGCTGGAGCCATTGCGATCGAGCCGGCTCTGCGGATTGAGCTGGTCCTGCGCGCTCTGGTCGGGAAAGACGTTATCGACCGAGGTGTCGTAACCATCGGCAATAGAGGTGGCGTCCTGGATGCGATCGCCGCGATCGACGGTATCTTCGTAGGCGCTGATTTCGGTGGAACGCTCGGGGATTTCGGGCGGCTCGGCCTCGCCGGGCTCGCTGCCATCCTCGCGCTCGAGCAGCGGGTTGCGGAGCAATTCGGCATCGACGAAGTCGTTGAGCTCAAGGTGGCTGAGCTGCAGCAGCCGGATCGACTGCATCAGTTGCGGCGTCAGTGTCAGGCTTTGGGCCTGACGAAATTCCAGACGCGGCGAAAGTGCCATTAAATCGAAACCCTCGGGGCAATGGGGGCCGTTTCCGGCGTTTGCGGTGCGGGACCATGACTCAATTTGGCGCGTAGGGCAAGTTCTGTGCCAAGTGCCGGCACTCCGATGCCGGGGCAAATATCCTCCGCCATTCGAGCGTAGCCCTCATGGCCTAGTCTGCTCAAATCGCTCCCCTGGAGCGATTTGCCCCTGCGGGTCGCAGCCTAGAGTTCAAACCCCTCGCCGAGATACACCCTTCGCGCGTCTGGGTCGGCGCTGATGGTTTCGGGGCGACCCTGGATCATCACCTTGCCGCCATGGATGACATAGGCGCGGTCGACCAGGCCCAGCGTTTCGCGGACGGCATGGTCGGTGATCAAGACGCCAATGCCGCGGCGGGTGAGCTGGCGCCCCAGGCCCTTGACCTCGTTGACCGCGATGGGATCGACGCCGGCAAAGGGTTCGTCGAGCAGCATGAAGACCGGATCGGCGGCCAGGGCGCGCGCAATCTCGACGCGGCGGCGCTCGCCGCCCGACAGAGCCAGCGCATTGGCCTTGGCCAGGTGGCGGATGGAGAATTCATCGAGCAGCGCCTCGAGCCGGGCATGGCGCTCCGCCTTGCCCTTCACATGGTTTTCCAGCACCGCCATGATGTTGCCGCGGACGCTGAGGCCGCGGAAAATCGAGGGCTCCTGCGGCAGGTAGCCGATGCCGAGCTGGCCGCGCTGGAACAGTGGTAGCCGGGTGATCTCGCGCCCGTCGAGGCTGATCGAGCCGGCATCGGGTTTGACCAGGCCCATGATCATGGTGAAAACCGTGGTCTTGCCGGCGCCGTTGGGACCGAGCAGACCAACGGCCTCGCCACGGCGCACAGCAATGGAGACATCGCGCACCACGACGCGCTTGCCGAAGCTCTTGGCCAGGCTATGGGCGACCAGCCAACCGGTCTGGTCGATGCGCGGCTTACCCGAAGCGTCCGTCATTGGCTGGTGAACACGCCAGTGACGCGGCCGCCGCTGCCTGAACTGGTGAAGGTGGATACGTTGGTCTGCATGTTCACGACAAGCTCACCGGCCTGGATGGTGCCGCTGGTATTGATGACCTGGACATTGCCGGTGAGGCGCAGCAGCTGATCGCCGGGCGTGAACACGGCCCGGTCGCCGGTGGCCGTCTGCTCGGATGTTTCGAGCTTCACCGAACCCGAGGCAATGAAGCTCTCGATATCGCTGGGGCCAGCCTGGCCATAGACGGCGATGACCTTGTCGGCCCAGACCTTGACCGTGGGATGGACCACCACGACGTTGCCGGTGAACACGGCTTCCTTGGTCTTCTCATCGACGGTGAAGAGATCGGAGCTGATCTGCACCGGCTGCTGGGCGAAGGCAGGCTGCGCCAGAAGCAGCAGGGCGGCGGCCAGCATGAAACGCTTGATCATGGTTTGGGCATCGCGGTTTGATTGGCTCCGGGCGTATCAGGCAAGGTGACGGTGGCGCGGGTGAATGTCCAGACCAGCGCAGCGGCATCGTAGGTGAGGCCGTCGGCCTTGATCTGGGTGCCGTCGGCATAGACCAGATCAACCGGGCCTCTGCCGGTGAGCCGCTGCGCCACATAGTCAAACACCGTACCGCGCAGAACGCCTGACGTGCCCAGGGAGTTGCCGACCTGCGCCCGGCCGGGGATCTCGACGATCTGGGTGGTGGTATCGAGGACGGCGGTGGGGGTTTCGACGACGATCGTTACGCCATCAGGCTTGACCATGGTCAGCGCGGCGTCGCTGAGGCCGATGCGGTCGGTGGCGTCCACCGCGGCCCGGGCCGAGGTGGCCGAGACGCGATAGGCGGTGCCATCATCGAGCACGCCGGAATATTCCGGCGTTTCGACGCTGACGCTATCGGGCGAGACGACAACCTGGCTGATACCAAAGCGGGCCTTCTGGCTGGACACATAGATCTGCAGCAGCAGGCCCGACAGAGCCACCGCCCCCAGTACCGGCACACCGATGCGCAGGATCGCCACGATGCGGTTGCGGGCCTCAAGGCCCTGGTAGACCGCCAGGCGCTGGGCCGCATCAGCCTGCAGGTTCATGGATCGGGCCTTCAGCTGTGGGCGAAGATATCGGTTTCCTGCCAGCCCAGGAGATCGAGCTCGCAACGCGTCTTGAGGAATTCAAAACACTGCTGCGCCAGGTCCATGCGGTTCTCGCGCTTGAGCATGCGATCGAGATGGCGCTTGAGATCGTGCAGGTAGAGCACATCGGATGCGGCATAATCGAGCTGGGCGTCGGTGAGCTTGTCGGCGCCCCAGTCCGAACTCTGCTGCTGCTTACTAAGGTCGACATTGAGCAATTCGCGCACCAGGTCCTTGAGGCCATGGCGATCGGTATAGGTGCGCACCAGGCGCGAAGCGATCTTGGTGCAATAGACCGGGCCGGTCACCACGCCAAAGCGCTGCTTGAGGGCGGCGACATCGAAGCGGGCATAGTGGAAGATCTTGGTGACGCCGGGATCGGCGAGCAGTTTGACCAGATTGGGCGCCTCGGTGGCGCCCTGGGGGAGCTGCACGACATCGGCACTGCCATCGCCCGGCGAGAGCTGGATGACGCAGAGCCGGTCGCGATGGGGATCGAGCCCCATGGTCTCGGTGTCGATCGCGACCTCGCGGCCATAGCGGCTGAGGTCAGGCAGATCGCCGCGATGCAGTCGGATGGTCATGGCTCACTCGCAATTGGATATATCCCCGTGATGACACAGCAAGGGGGCAATGGGAAGGCAAAGGGCAGCGCTGCTAGAGCGGCCGCCGACGATCGCCGCGGACGGCGACTAGCGAGATGAGCAGGCCCGCCAGCAGCGCCACCAGCAGCGGCCAGTGGCGGACGCGCGAAAACACCGTCGAGGCCAGCCGCTCATGCGGGCGGACATCGAGCGCGGCCATCTGCTGGGGGGCAATTTCGGCGGTGATGCGGCCCAGCGGATCGGTGGCGAAGGTGAGGCCTGAATTGGCCGACCGCACCAGGCTCATACCCTCTTCCACCGCACGAATGCGGGCGTGATGGGCATGTTGGGCCGGGCCGATGGAGCCATCGAACCAGGCGTCGTTGGTGATGTTGAGGAGGAACTGCGCGCCTTCGGTATCGCCCAGATCGCCCGAGAACAGGATTTCGTAGCAGATGAGGGCAAGGAAAGGCGGGGTGGCCGGCAGGCTCATCAGCCGGCGGCGCGCATCGCCATGGGCCCAGCCCTCGGCGCCGGGAACGAACTGCTTGATGCCCAGCCTGGCGAAGAATTCGCCAAAGGGCAGGAACTCGCCGAACGGCACCAGATGGGACTTGTCATAGCTGGCGATGACCTCGCCACTGGTGTCGATGGCCAGCAGTGAATTGAAGGGCGGGCCGGAGGGCTCGGTGGCGCCGGGCTCGTATTGCTGGCGTGGCGCGCCGGTCAACAGCGTCGTGGTGTCGGGCAGCAGCCGGGCAATGCGGGCCAGCGCCTCGGGATAGGTGGCGAGGAAAAAGGGCAGGCTGGATTCGGGCCACACCAGGTGGGTGACATCGGCCAGCCCCAGGTCGGCCGGATCCATGCGCATATCGCTGAGCATCAGCAGGCGGTCGATGAGGGCCACCGGATCGACATTGCCGAAATCGGCATGCTCGTAAACCAGTGGCTGCACCAGGCGCAGGGCGATGTCCGAGCGTTCGGTGGACGTCGTGCCGACGAGGCGATTGTAGCCATAGGCTAGTTGCCCGGCGATGACGAGCAAGGCCAGGAACAGCGGCAGCAGCCGGCGGCTGAGGCTACGGTCGTCGGCCGGCCAGATCAGCGCCGGGGTCATGGCCAGGAGCGCGGCGACATAGGTGAGGCCATAGATGCCGATGACCGAGGTGATCTGCATCATCTCGTCGGTCGGGGTCAGCGCATAGCCGAGCAGATCGAAGGGGAAGCCTGTCAGCACATGGCCGCGCGCCCATTCGGCCATGGTGAGGAAGGTCGCGAGCGTAACGATGCGCCATGGGCCGTGCGACCAGAACAGGTGCGCCAGGGCGCTGGCGACGCCCCAGAAGAAGGCGATCATGGCCGCCAGGGCCAGGATGGCAAAGGGCATCAGCACCAGCATGATGCCGCCATCGACGAAGAAAGCGGCGCCCAGCCAGTGGAAGGCGACGGTGAAATAGCCCCAACCGAAGGCAAAACCGATGGTGAAGGCGGGACCGACAAGACGGCGCCAGCCGCGCACCCGCTCGGCCCCGTCGAGGCACCAGACCCAGACGGGAAAGGCCACGAACAAAGCCGGCACGACGAAGAGCGGCGGCACGGAGAGGCCAGCAATGGCGCCCGCCAGGACCAGCAGCAGGAAGCGCCGCCAGCCATGGCTCAGCATGGCGGTCTCGGCCAGCCAGGTCATATCGGAGCTTTGATCGAATCAGGGTGCATGCCGCAAGGTCGCTGGGGAGGGGTGGGGCGTCAAGGCGGTGGACCGGTTGTGATGCCCCTGCCCGGTACTAGCCCTCATGGTGAGCTTGTCGAACCACGAGGGCGTGCCATAGATGGTGCCACGACCTCGTCCTTCGACAGGCTCAGGATGAGGTCTACTGGAACAGTTGCAGATGAACCCCATCACCCTCGCCATCGACACCGCCGCGCCGCGCCTGCAACTGGCTCTGTTGCTGGGCGATGGGCGGACCGATATTTCGGTGGACGAGATCGCCACCGGCCATGCCGAGCTGATCTTCGGGCGGATCGCCGACCTGCTTGAGCGCAATGGACTCGGCTATGCCGATCTGGGGCGCGTGGTGACGACGACGGGACCCGGTTCGTTCACCGGGCTGCGGATCGGCCTCAGCGCCGCGCGCGGCATCGGACTGGCGCGGGGCATACCGGTGGTTGGCGTGTCGAGCCTCGTCGCGCTGTCGCTGGGCGCCGCGGGGCCGGCGACGGTGTTGCTCGATGCAAAGCGGGGCGAAGCCTATTTCCAGACCTTTGCCGGGCCGGGGCAGCCGGCGACCCAGGGCGACCTGTTGCCAATGGCCATTGCGCAGGCGGCGATCGTGCCGGGGACGACGCTGATAACCTCGCCCTTCATCGACATCGCGGCCCTCGCCCGCTTTGGCGCGGTGCTGGACCCCACTGGCAATCCGCCCGAACCCAACTATATCCGCGATGCCGATGCCAAGCCGCAGACGGCGGCGCGGATCGAAAGGCGGGGCGCATGATCAAGCTGTGGATGGCCCCGGCGGGGCTGCATATCGAGCCCGGCAAGATGGCCGATGCCAAGGAATTGGCGCGCATCCACGCGCAGGGCTTTTATCGCGGCTGGCCGGTGGGCGAGTTCGAGAGCTTCCTCGGCGATGCCGACACGCCGGTCTATGTGGCCTGCGACGCCAAACGCCGGATTGCCGGATTTGCGCTGATCCGCGTGGTCGCCGACGAAGCGGAATTGCTGACCATTGCGGTGGACCCCAAATGGCGCGGCAAACGCATTGGCCAGGCGCTGCTGAAGGCCGCGTTCGAGGACCTGCTGCTATCGCAGGCACGCAAGATGTTCCTTGAGGTCAGCGAGGAGAATGCGCCGGCCATCAAGCTCTACCAGCGCGAGGGCTTTGCCACCATTTCCACCCGCAAGGGCTATTACCCCAAGGCCGACGGGTCGCAGGCCACCGCGCTTGTCATGGCGCGCGATCTTGGGTAACCCGGTCGGACATGGACCGGCTGGGAGCGCAAGCGTGAGCAGAAGCCAGACTGACCCGACCCTGGAAGAGGCCTGCGTCTCCAAGGGCATGCGCATGACCGACCAGCGGCGTGTCATCGCCCGCGTGATCGAGGCTGCCTCGGACCATCCTGACGTCGAGGAACTCTATCGCCGCGCCTCCGCCATCGACGATCGCATCTCGCTCTCGACGGTCTACCGGACCGTCAACCTGTTCGAAGAGGCCGGGCTCGTGACCAAGCACGACTTCAAGGACGGCCGCGCGCGCTTCGAGCTTATTCCCGACGAACACCACGACCACCTGATCGATATTCGCAGCGGCACCGTCATCGAGTTCCGCAATGAGGAAATCGAGGCCATCCAGGACGTCATCGCCAAGCGGCTGGGCTATCGGCTGGTCGACCACCGGCTCGAGCTTTATGCCGTGCCGATCGAAGGCGCCGACAAAAGCAAAAAATGATCTTCCGCGTCCTGTTCTTCATCTTCGTGCTCATCCCGGTGATGATCGTGGTCATCCCGGCGCAGGCGCTGATCAATGCGCTCAAGCTGCCGTTCTGGAATGTCCTGCCGCGCCTGTTCCACCGCGTCGGCTGCATGTTCCTGGGGCTGCGGGTCACCGTGATCGGCGAGCCGGCGACGGGCCGGCCGACGCTCTTGGTGTCCAACCACATTTCCTGGACCGATATCGTCGCGGTGGGATCGGTGGCCGATGTGACCTTCGTGGCCAAGCGCGAAGTGGCCGACTGGTTCTTCGTGGGCATGATGGCGCGGCTGCAGAAGACCATCTTCGTCGATCGCACCCGGCGCAGCGACACGGGCCGTACCGCCTCGGAAATGGGCGCGCATATGGCCAGCGGCAATGCGGTGCTGCTGTTTGCCGAGGGCCAGTCCGATATCGGCACCCATGTGCTGCCGTTCCGCTCGGCACTGGTCGGCGCGGCGCAGCATGCCATGATCGATGCCGGCGCCGAGGATGTCATGATCCAGCCGCTGACCATTGCCTATACGCGGCTGCAGGGACTGCCGGTGGGCCGCACCGAGCGGTCGCTGATCGCCTGGATCAAATCGAAGTCGACGGGGCGCAATATCCGGGAAATCCTGGGTGGCCCGACCAAGGACGTCATCGTGGCCTTTGGTCGGCCGCGGCCGCTGCGCGAGACGGATAACCGGAAGCTGGTGACCAAGGCGGCCGAGGACGATGTGCGCACCATGCTGGTGGCGCTCAATCGCGGCCGGACGCTGCCGGCGCGGGTGGGATAGATCAGGTCCGCGTTTCCAGTCCTCTCCCTCCCCCTTGCGGGGAGGGATCAAGGGTGGGGGATGTTTAGCCTGTATATCGAGGCTCTCGCACCCCCACCCTAGCTTTGCTTTGGTCCCCCCGATGGGCCAAGCGACGCTACCCTCCCAGGGGAGGGAGCCACACTGACGCATTGGCGCCAACCGACGCAACTTTACCCAGTAAGGCTAATGCCGGCTTCCGTTTGGCTGGTAAGGTTTGGTTAGCTATCACAGTCCGGGTAACCGGAGGCGGATGATGGCTTGGGAACTGCTCGCATTGTGGGCGATCGTTGTGGGAACCGTGGTCTGGTTCATCCGCGACGAGAAGCGCCTGCGGGCCGAGGCCGATATCGCGCGCGCCGCGCGCTACTATGCCCATGCGCCGAAATATCGCCATGTGTCCGCCACACCAGCCGAGCCGCCCGCTGCGCCGCCGCGCCGGGTCACTGGCGGCCTCAGCGCCGAACAACGCGCCTTCATGCAGTCGCTGCTGGCCGCTAGGCAGGCGACGTCGGACTGAGATTGGCCTTGAGTCGGGCGATGATGTCGGCGGCCTTGAGCATCAGGGCCATGTCGATATCGGTGTCGCTGGTGCCCTCGGCTATGTCGGCCCAGACGGGGATGGCGAGTTCGTGCGTCTGCTCCTGGCTGCCCACTGTTTCCAGGAGGACGGCCCGGACGTGACCGGTGACCCGGCCGGCCAGACGCGGATGCGCCTGCTTGTCGCGCACCGCTATATCGATAAGCTGCAATTCCATCTGGCCCCTGGTGGAGCCCCCGCCGGAAGGCTAGTGCGGCATGGTTCCCAAGGCGTTAACGCCGATCGGATGCGCCGGGTTCTCCACAACGGGTAATGCCGGGCGAGACCGAGAGTTCCCTAGACTTTTACGGGATGTGTGACGCGCCCTGCATCGCCGAAAATGCGGATATAGCGGGCGATTTCCTCGGGTGAGCCGGTGGCCTTGGCCGGATTGTCGCTTAGCTTGACCGCCGGGCGGCCATTGGCGTCGCTGACCTTGGCGACGATGGAGATCGGCGCCAGCCCCGGATTGGGTCCGTCGGGGGCGCAATCCTCGAAATCGTTGGTGAGGTTGGTGCCCCAGCCGAAGGCCATGCGCACCTTGCCGTCGAAATGCAGATACGCTTCCTCGATCATGTCGACGTCCAGACCATCGGAGAAGATCAGCAGCTTCTCGCGCGGATCGCGGCCGCGTTCCTTCCACCAGGCGATGATGCGCTCGCCGCCCTCGATGGCCGGCGCAGAATCGGGCCGGAAACCGGTCCAGTCGGCGACCCAGTCGGGTGCGTTGCGCAGGAAGCTGTCGGTGCCGAAAGCATCGGGCAGAACGATCTTGAGATTGCCGCCGTAATAGCTCTCCCAATCGGTCAGCACCTGATAGGGCGCGGCCATCAGGGCCTCGTCGGTCTTGGCCAAGGCCGCCAGCACCATGGGCAGCTCATGCGCATTGGTGCCGAGCGCTTCGAGGTCGTTGTCCATGGCCAGCTTGACGTTGGACGTGCCGGTAAAGGCCTCGCCAATGCCTTCCTTGAGCGCCTCGACGCACCAGCGCTGCCACAGGAAGGAATGGCGGCGGCGGGTGCCGAAATCGGAAATCTTGAGATCGGGCAGCTTTTGCAGGCGCTCGACCTTCTCCCACATCTTGGCCTTGGCGCGGGCATAGAGCACGTCGAGCGTGAAGGGCCCATAATGCTTCATGGCGGCCCGGGAGCGCAGCTCGTTGATGATGGCAAGAGCCGGGATTTCCCACATCGAGGTTTCGAGCCAGAGGCCGGGAAAATCGAGCACGAACTGCCCGTCGCGCCGCTCCAGCCGGTATTCGGGCAGGCGGAAGCCTTCGAGCCATTTGAGGAAGGCGGGTTCGAAGATCTGCTTGCTGCCATAGAAGCTGTTACCGGCCAGCCAGATCATCTCCTTCTTGGTGAAGCGGAGCGTGCGGGCATGATCGAGCTGGGCGCGCAATTCCTCGATGTCGATCTCGTCGCCCAGCCGGACGGCCTTGGTGCGGTTGATCAGCGAGAAAGTGGCCGTGACCTTGGGGTAGAGACCCCAGATCATCTGCAGCATCAGCAGTTTATAGAAATCGGTATCGAGGAGGCTGCGAACGATCGGATCTAGCTTCCAGGTGTGGTTGTATACCCGCCGGGCAATGTCGGTATAAGTCGCCATGGTGGTCCCCACTGTCAGGCTGGCTTTTAGCGTGACGCGCCGATGATTGAAAGCTTTGAACCGGCCGGAGGCAAAATCGCTCCGGTGGAGCGATTTTAGGTGAGAAGGCCATGAGGGCTGCGCCCGAATGGCGGTCGTTTGCCCGTTTTGGGTACGGCGGTTTCGGAGTAGCCTGCGCTTCCGATTCCGAACGCGAGCGTACCATGAGCCATCCGGACTTCAGCCTCTCGGGCAAAGTCGCCGTCGTGACCGGCGCCAGCATGGGCATCGGCTATGGCCTTGCCAAGTCCGTGGCCGCAGCCGGCGCGCGGGTGGCCGTGGCGTCGCGCGACAAGGGCAGGCTCGACCGCCTGGTCAGCGAAATCGAGGCCGCGGGTGGCGAGGCTTCCGCCTTCACGCTCGATGTCCGCGACGTCGCCTCGATCGGCCCGACCTTTGCGGCGATCAGGGCGCATTTCGGCTCGGTCGATATCCTGGTCAACAATGCCGGGCTGGGCGACAACCACCCCGCAGAAGACGTGACCGAGGCCGATTGGGACACCATGATGGCGGTCAATCTCAAGGGCAGCTTCTTTGTGGCGCAGGCGGCGGGCCGCATCATGCTCGCGCAGGGCGCGGGCCGCATCGTCAATATCAGCTCGCAGGCCGGCAGCGTCGGCATTCGTGACCACGCGGTCTATTGCGCGACCAAGGGCGGGGTGGACCAGTTTACCCGCGTCCTGGCACTCGAATGGGGCCATCGCGGCGTCACCGTCAACGCAGTGGCGCCCACCTATGTCTATACGCCCGGCACGGCGGAGCGGCTCGACCAGCCGGACTATCTCAAAAGCGTGCTCGACCGCCTGCCCATCGGCCGGGTCGGCACCATAGGCGATGTCGCCGGGGCCGTGATCTATCTCGCCTCGCCGGCCGGCGGCATGGTCAATGGCGCCGTGCTGATGGTCGATGGCGGCTGGACGGCGCAATAGCGCGGTCAGTCGCCGAGCTGGAACCGCTCGAACCGCTCCAGGGCGGCTTCGACCGCTGCCTTGCCCTCGGCGCCGACATCTTCGAGCCAGGTTTCCTGCTGGATCAGCAGTTTTTTGGCAGCGCGGTCGGTCTTGAGATCGAGCGCAGCGACGATGCGGTCGCCCAGCAGCACCGGCAGGGTGAAATAGCCCAGCTGGCGCTTGGCGGCCGGGATATAGGCCTCGAAAATGTGGTCATAGTCGAAGAACAGCTTGAGCCGCTTGCGCTGGATGATCAGCGGATCGAAGGGCGAAAGAATGTGCACGAGATTGGGCGGCTCGCTGCGCACCGCGTCAAGCGCGGCGGGCTCGGCCCAGTGCGTCACCTTTTCGGCGCCCTCGATGGCGACGGGGACGAGCAGCTTGCGGCGGACCCTGGCGTCGATCAGCTCCTTGACCGCAGCCTTGCTCGGGGCGTCGAGATGGCAGATGGAATCAAGGCTCACCAGGCCCTGGCTGCGCAGGGCGCGATCGAGCTTATAGGCGGTGACCTGGCGTTCGGT
Source organism: uncultured Devosia sp. (assembly GCF_946479885.1). The sequence continues at coordinate 49,668 of NZ_CAMLHM010000006.1, read as the reverse complement.
GGCCGGTTTGGGCTGGCCTGTCCAGCCGAAATGCCGCGCGGTCAGGTCATAGGTCTTGAGCATGCCCTGGCGCGCGCTGACCACGACCAGGCCCTGGATGAACATCATTTCGAGCACCCGCTTGCTCGGCTTGCGGCTGGCCCAGGGATGGTTCTTGTCGACCAGTTCGTCATCGCCGATATCGCGGATCGACAGCGGACCCTCCTTGCGCAGGCGCTGCAGCATCTTTTTGACTTCGTCCGATGTCACAGAGCCGAACCAGCGGCTGGGCGCCTCGCGCTGACGTTTCATGGCCGGCACGAAGACGGGCAGGTCGGCCACTGGCACGTAGCTCAGCGCATGCGTCCAGTATTCGAATATCGACTTGTCGACGGACTGGTTGTGGCCCAGGTCGGCGCGCCGGTAGCCGGGGATGCGCGAGAACAGGATGTGGTGATGGCAGCGCTCGATGACATTGATGGTATCGATCTGCACATAGCCCAGATGGGCGATGGCGGCTGATGTGGCCGCCGGGCCGGCGCCGAAGGGCGCTGCTGTGTCGAGGCGTTGCGCCGCGATCCAGATGTGGCGGGCGGCGATCTGGCTGAGGGCAAGCGGGGCTTTGGGCACGGGATATCCGAATCTTGGAGCAGGGTCAGAAGAACCCTGACCCGTCCCAGCGTCAATCGATGGCAGCAGGACCGTCGCGGCCGGGCACCGCTCTTGCGTGGCTGCGCCAGCGGCTTATCTAGGAAAGAAACGCGAAAGGCAGGTGTGGAAATGACCGAGACTATGCGCAAATCGATCGTGTCCCTGCGGGCGCAGGTGCCGGACACTGCCTTCACGGCCTCGACGCTGGGCACCGTGCGCGAAGGCAGCGGCGTGGTGATCGGCGAGGACGGCCTGATCGTCACCATCGGCTACCTGATCACCGAAGCCGATGAGGTGTGGCTGACCACCCATGACGACCGCGTGCTGCCGGCCCATGTCGTCGGCTACGATCAGCAGAGCGGCTTCGGCCTGGTGCAGGCCATGGGCAAGCTCGACCTGCCGGCCCTGCAACTGGGCAGTTCCAAGGACATCGAGCTGGGCGACAAGGCCACCATCATCGATGGGCAGGGTCACGCCGTGGCGACCGAGATCGTCGCCCGGCAGGAATTTGCCGGCTATTGGGAATATCTGCTCGATGAAGCCATCTTTGCCGCACCCTTCCACCCCTCATGGGGCGGGGCGGGACTGGTGGACAAGGACGACCGGCTGATCGGCATCGGCTCGCTGCGCCTGCAAATGCTGCAGCTGGGCAAGAGTACCGATATCAACATGCTGGTGCCGATCGACCTGCTCAAGCCCATTCTGGGCGACCTGATCGCCGCCGGGCGGCCCAGGCGGGAATCGCGGCCCTGGCTGGGCGTGTTCTCGGCCGAGCAGAGCAACGAAGTGGTGGTGATGAGCGTCGCCGGTGGCGGCCCCGCCGAACAGGCCGGCATCCGCAGCGGCGACATTATCAGCGAGCTCGACGGCGACGAAGTGACCGGGCTCGCCGACTTCTACCGCAAGCTGTGGAGCAAGGCACCCTCGGGCAGCGAATTCTCGATGCGCATCCTGCGCGACGGACGGGAAAACTGGGTGCGGATCAAGACAGCAGACCGGGACGCGTTCTTGCAGAAGCCGCAGTTGCAGTGAGGGGCTCATGCGGTCATCCTCATAAAGCGGCTTGGAAGGAAAATGCCATCAGCCGCTTTTGGATTGTTTTGACCAGCTGAGATCTCTCCAGATGTTCGCGCACAGCAGGCGCTCCCAAACCCTGCGCGCGTCCTGACCAACCGTCCATGCTTGGCGCTTGACTGCCGCCATAAGCAGTGATGATCTGCCGCTTAAATATATATGCCATTAATACTGACGTTAGCGCATACCGGTCATCGTTGTTGGAGGGAACAATGTGGACTAGACGCGAGTTCGTATTGTTTAGCGGCGTCGGCGGACTGGCATTGACCAGCTCCATGGGCAAGACGTTCGCCCAGGAAGAGTCATTTTCGATTTGCGGTACTCTCGATATTGACGAGGCCGACGGATCGCCGAAGCCCAGCGTCGGCAACCCCAATCAGACTTTCTCGATTGATCTTAAGAGCGGCACGCCCGCGCCGTTCACCATCACCAACCACGGTCTGTCGGCCAGAGCCAAGCGCTGGAAAAAGAGCGACGGGCGCACGCCGAATACGGGCATCATTACGCTTGGTGTGCACTTCATGAACGGTGTGCCGTCCGACTACGCCCTCGTGGAGGCCGGCGCACGCAGCTGGCTGGTGGGCGGCATCGAAAAGGTCATCGACTTCCGGTTCGGCGTTCCGCAGGCGGAGGCGGAAATATCGGTGCTGTTCAACGACCAGATCAATGATTCAAAGATTGGTCGCGACAGCCTGGCCTTCGCTCGCAAAGAGCACTCGATGCGGATCCACGACAAAAAAGTCCACATGATCGCGCATGAATTCGGTCACGCGCTGTGCCTCAAGCACGAGCACCAGCATCCCGCCAGCGGCATCGTCTGGGACGAGCCCAGGGTGCTGCACGATCTCGCCCCGCTCAAATATGACGAGGCGGTCATCCGGCGGAGTATCTTTGACAAGCTGGATACCAGTCTCGTCTGTGCGGCATCCCCGGCTTTTGATCCCAACTCGATCATGTCTTACGTGATACCACCGGGGTGGGACAAAAACGGCTTCACCTCCCGCGTGCCCGAACAGATCAGCGACGGCGACATTGCCTGCGTTCTGGGTGTCTACGGTGGGTGACGCCTGGAAATTCTGGGTCGTATTGGCGGCTATGGCGCTTGGCCTGTGCAGCCACAGTCAGGCCGACGACAGGGCCGTGACCTACATTGAGATCCTGCGGGCGCCGGAAACGGGCCAGGCCGCCGATCCGACTGTCCTGGCGTTCGGATCAGGTTTCCTGATCGACAAGCTGGGCCATGTCATCACCGCCGGCCACCTGATAGCCGACGTGGAAATTCCTGAAGACAAGCTCCGGGTGCAGGTCCGGTTCGGCAATCGCGAAGAAACGGCCCTGCGGGCCCAGATTGTGGATTGCAGCGATGGCAACATCGATATCTGCCTGTTGCGCGTCAACAGCATCAGTACGCTCGATCCGATCCCCGATCCGTTTCAGCCCCTCTGCAGGCCGTTCTTCCAGGACGAGTCCGTCACCGTAAAGGGGTTCATGCAGGGCGACGACAATCCGATCCTGACCCGCACAGGTGAGGTTTCCTCGGAGATTGCGTCGAAGCTGAAATATACCTCTACGGTCGAGCTTGATGACGGCATGAGTGGCGGGCCGGTCATTGACGGCGAGGGATTTGTCATTGGCCTCAATACCGGCTCTTCGGGAAACACCACGTTCCTGCAGCCGCTGAGCTACGGCGTCGATCTGGTGTTGAAGGTCGGCACCAACTGCTTTGAGAGCAATCCGAATTTTGGCGGGCAAACATCCGCTGACGATCTTGCTGATCTCCCCGTCTGTACGCCGCGGAAAGACGTGATCCCAGCTGAGAATTTTCTCCTTGCCTGGAGTAACCACCGACCGATTGACTACATATTCCTCGAGCCAAGCCCAGGTTGCCAAATCTACGAAGTACTGACCTCGGGTGTCGCCGAAGGGTACGTTCCGCAACCAGGCATAGAAATACTTCCCGACGGCACGGCCGTCATAAAGTTCAGCCTAAAGACCATAATGGACGAGACCAGGGCGTATGTCGGCGAACAGTTCGTGGTAAATTCCGCGGAGGCGGCCGACGTCTTGTCAGGAGTGCTGCTCATGGCGATGCAAAGGCCATCGGAAAAATCACAGTAACGGCGGACTGTGGCGCGTTCTGTAGTCAACCCAAGAAGATCGCGGCGGGCTTGTTACGGTGGCGCTACAATCTCTTCTTCGCGAAGGCCCGCCCGGAGGCCGACTTGAGGTATTTCTCGAAGGCCCAGGCCTGAGCCTTGTCGTCAAAGGCCACATAGGTCTTGATGCGCCAAGGCATGAATTTGGACGTGTGCGGCACCGCGCCGGCATTGTGCGCGGCGAGTCGCGCCTTTAAGTCAGCGGTCGTGCCAACATAGTGACGCTCGGGATCGGCTTGGCTGCGTAGGATGTAGACGTACTGCATGGCGCGAGCTTAGCCGGGCGCAGAGCAGGATCAATCGCGTTTGAAGGACATCAGCCCGTCTATGTTGCTGCGCAACTACGACGTGACAGCCTTCGCTAGATTATGTCCGCAAACTTCGGGCAGAGCCACGAGGGCTTGCCGAGCCGAAGCTGCGGAGCAGCGAAGGCTGGTGGAGCCAAGCGGGATCGAACCGCTGACCTCTTGCATGCCATGCAAGCGCTCTCCCAGCTGAGCTATGGCCCCATTCCATTGGGTGCTTGGAAGGGCTAACCCGTCCGAAGCGAGGCGGAACCTATTGGATGATCCGCCCCCATGCAAGTGCCTAAATGACACTTTTTTATCCCGTCGGACCCGTGGGGAGCCCGACGGAAAATGCGTGTCAAATCAACGGTCTTCGTCGCCGCCGACTTCAAAGCCGAGTTCGTCGTCTTCGTCTTCGTCCTCTTCGAGGAAGACGTCGGCATCATCGTCGCCGAGCTCTTCGTCGACTTCGACGTCGTCGGTCTCGGGGATTTCCTCGTCGCCGGATTCTTCGGCATCGGCATCCTCGAGCGAGACGATTTCGGGCGCTGCTGCGTCCTCAACCTCTTCTTCGACTTCCTCTTCGTCCTCGTCGTCCACCTTGCGGGCGGCGGCGGGGGAGGGCTTGCCGGCAAGCACCTGCTCGAAATAGGAGCGCGGGTAGCTCTTGCCGGTATAGGGCGACACGATCGGGTCGTTGCCGAGGTCGTAGAACTTCTTGCCCGTTTCGGGATCGGTGCGCTTGGTGCCGCGTTCGGAACTGGCCATCGATGTTCCTCGTCGTAAGGTTTTGCAGGGCTTCTGGCCCTGGTTCGGTCAGTCCGGTTATGGACAAACACCGCCCCTGTCAAACCGAAAATGTGGAGAGCTGGTTCCCGCTGGCCAGGGGTAGTGGCCTTGCCGCGGCGGGCCGTGCTACAGCCGGCTCGCCCATGACCGAGATCGCCCACCCGATTCCTGCCGATAGCGCCCCGCTGGCCAGCCACGGGGCCAACCCGTTGTCCGGGCGGTTTGCGACGCCCGGCGACAGGGCCATTTCCCACCGTGCGCTGATCCTCTCGGCGCTGGCCGTCGGCCATAGCAGCATCGAGGGTTTGCCTGACGCCGAGGATGTGCTGGCCATGGCAGCGGCTTTGCGCCAGCTGGGCGTGCATATCGAACAGCGCGACGGCGCCTGGCATGTGCATGGACTGGGCGTGGGCGGCCTGTTGGAGCCGCAGGGCCCGCTCGCGCTGGGCAAGGCGGGCGAGGGCGCGCCGCTGCTTCTGGGGCTCCTGGCCCCCTACCCGTTTTCCGCGCGCTTTTCCGGCGGACCTGATCTGACCCGCCAGCCGTTGCTGGACGCGCTGGCGCGGATCGGGGCGACCGCCACGCTGGGCGGCGGCCTGACGGTGACGCTCAGGGGCCCTGTCATCCCGCTGCCGTTGCAGCATGTGATGGCGGTGCCGTCCGAGACGATCAAATCGGCATTGCTGCTGGCCGGCGCCCAGATGGCCGGCACCACCACCATCGTCGAGCCGGTGGCGACCGGCGATCATACCGAGCGGCTGCTCGCCGACTTTGGCGGCGCCGTGACAGTGGCGGCCGACGAGACCGGCGGCGCCGTTGTCAGCGTAGCGGGCCTGACCGAATTGCAGCCGCGCCGCGTGGTGGTGCCGGGCGACCCGTCGGCCGCGGCCTATCCGCTGGTGGCGGCACTGGTCGTGCCGGGGTCGGACCTTGTCCTCGAGAATGTGCTGGTCAACCCCGCCCGGACCGGCCTGATCGACACGCTGCTCGAAATGGGCGGCGACATCCAGTTTCTCAACCAGCATGAAAGCCAGGGCGAGCATGTCGCCGACCTCAGGGTGCGGTCGTCGCGGCTCAAGGGCATCCATATCAGTGCCGGCCATGCCGCGGCCATGCTCGACGACATCCCGGTTCTGGCCGTCGCGGCGGCCTTTGCACAGGGTGAGACGGTCATTGAGGGGCTGGCGCCGTTGCGTGCGCTGGGTGGCGACCGCCTTGCCGCAATCGCGGCGGGGCTGGCCGCCTGCAAGGTGACGGTGGCAGAGGGCGAAGACAGCCTCACCATCGGTGGCAGCAGCAAGGTCGAGGGCGGCGGCACGGTGGCGAGCCGCGGCGATGGCGCGGTCGCCATGAGCTTCCTCGTGCTGGGCCTGGCCAGCCACAAGCGTGTTACGCTGGACGACACCAGCGGAATTGCCGCGAGCTTTCCGGGCTTCGTGGCGGCCATGACCGCCGCAGGCGCGCGGTTCGAACCGGTGAAAGGACAAAAGGGATGATCATCGCCGTCGATGGACCCGCCGCTTCGGGCAAGGGGACGCTGGCAAGCGGTCTCGCCAAGCATTATGGCCTGCCCTATCTCGATACGGGCCTGCTTTACCGGGCTGTCGGCCGGGCCGTGGAACAGTATGAGAATTCGCCCGAATTCGAGCAGCGCGCCATCGCGGCGGCGCAGACGCTGGACGAGAACGACCTCGAGCCGGAATACCTGCTGTCGGCCAAGGTCGGCATCCTGGCATCCAAGGTGGCGGTCATCGGCGCGGTGCGGCATGCGCTGTTCGACTACCAGCGCCAATTTGCCACCCAGGATGGCGGCGCGGTGCTGGACGGACGCGATATCGGCACGGTCATCGCACCGGAAGCCGATGCGAAACTGTTCATCCAGGCCGACAGCAAGGCGCGCATGGAGCGCCGGGCGCGGCAGCTCGAAGCCCGCGGCCAGGTGGTCGACCGTTATGCGCTCTATCACCAGATCGAGGAGCGGGATGCGCGCGATATGGCCAACCCCAATGGCGGCTTCTACAAAGCCGATGACGCGCACTTGCTCGATACGACGCTTCTCGATATAGAAGCCGCACTCCGCGCAGCCATCGCGATCGTCGATGGGGCCATGGCGTCCAAGGCAGGGTCATAAGACCTTAATCCAACCTTGAACGATATCGGTCCCGGCAATCACCAGCGTAGCTGGCGGGAACAATCTCAAATCAACGTTCGATCGGGCGCTCGCGCGCCGGCATTCTCGTTTTGCGAGATGGCGGGCTTTCGGTCTTCAATCAAACCACCGGTGCAACGGAGAAGATATTTGGCACAGCAAACTGTGACGAAAGAAGATTTTGAATCGCTGCTGATGGACTCGTTCGTCGACAACGAGCCGCTAGAGGGCGCCGTCGTCAAGGGCACCGTCGTCGCGATCGAAAAGGACCTGGCGATCATCGACGTCGGTCTCAAGACCGAAGGCCGCATCGCGCTCAAGGAATTCGGCCAGGCTGGCCGTGACGGCACCATCAAGGTGGGCTCGATCGTCGAGGTCTATGTCGACCGCGTCGAGAACGCTGCCGGTGAAGCCGTGCTGTCGCGCGAGAAGGCTCGCCGCGAAGAGAGCTGGGTCAAGCTCGAAGAGATGTACAACGCCAATGAGCGCGTTGAAGGCACCATCTTCAACCAGGTCAAGGGTGGTTTCACCGTCGACCTCGAAGGCGCCATCGCCTTCCTGCCGCGTTCGCAGGTGGACATCCGTCCGATCCGCGATATCGCGCCGCTGATGAACGTGCCGCAGCCGTTCCAGATCCTCAAGATGGACAAGCGTCGCGGCAATATCGTCGTGTCGCGTCGCGCCATCCTCGAAGAGTCGCGCGCCGAACAGCGTTCGGAAATCGTGCAGCAGCTCGAAGAGGGCCAGGTTGTCGACGGCGTGGTCAAGAACATCACCGATTACGGTGCGTTCGTTGACCTGGGCGGTATCGACGGCCTGCTGCATGTCACCGACATCGCATGGCGTCGCGTCAACCACCCGTCCGAAGTGCTGACGATCGGCGAGACCATCAAGGTCCAGATCGTCCGTATCAACCATGAATCGCACCGCATCTCGCTCGGTATGAAGCAGCTGCAGGCCGATCCGTGGGATGGCATCGAAGCCAAGTACCCGATCAACGCCAAGTTCACCGGCCGCGTCACCAACATCACCGACTACGGTGCGTTCGTGGAACTGGAGCCGGGCATCGAAGGCCTGATCCACGTCTCGGAAATGAGCTGGACCAAGAAGAACGTTCACCCCGGCAAGATCGTCTCGACCTCGCAGGAAGTCGAAGTCGTCGTGCTGGAAGTCGATCCGGACAAGCGCCGCATCTCGCTCGGCCTCAAGCAGACCCTGGCCAACCCATGGGAAAGCTTCGCCGAGAAGTTCCCGGTCGGCTCGGTCATCGAAGGCGAAGTCAAGAACAAGACCGAATTCGGCCTGTTCATCGGCCTCGACGGCGATGTGGACGGCATGGTGCACCTCTCCGACCTCGACTGGCAGAAGTCGGGCGAAGTGGCCCTCGAAGACTACAACCGCGGTGACATGGTTTCGGCCAAGGTCCTCGACGTTGACGTCGAAAAGGAACGCATCAGCCTGGGCATCAAGCAGCTCAACGCCGGTGAAGCTTCGGCTGCCTCGGGCGACACTGCTGGCGAAGCCGGCGGCATCCGCAAGGGCGCTGTCGTCACCGGCACCGTGATCGAAGTCAACGATGGGGGCATTGAAGTCCGTATCGCCGACAGCGACATGACCGCGTTCATCCGTCGTGCGGACCTCTCGCGCGATCGCAACGACCAGCGTCCGGAGCGTTTCTCCAAGGGCGAGAAGGTCGACGCACGCGTCACCCAGTACGACCGCAAGACCTCGCGCATCCAGCTGTCCATCAAGGCACTGGAAATTGCCGAGGAAAAGGAAGCCGTCGCCAATTACGGTTCGTCGGATTCGGGCGCTTCGCTCGGCGACATCCTGGGCGCCGCGCTCAAGGGCCGCGAAGAGAAGTAATTCTCTGTCGGCAAACTATCGGGCCCGCGCTTCACAGCGCGGGCCTTTTGCTTTCTAAGCTTGAGCGCTTCCGGGAAGAGTGGTGGTTCGGAAGCAGCGGAAGAGTATCCATGAGGAATGCTATGCACTGGCGGGGCCTGACCGCACTTGACCTGCCCGATGTCGAGGCCATCGCCGCCAAGGTGCATCCGGACTTTCCGGAGGACATGGCCGTGTTTGCCGAACGGCAGCGGCTCTATCCCGACGGGGCGCGGCTGCTCGAACTGGACGGCGTCGCCGCCGGCTATATCCTGAGCCACCCCTGGCGGTTCAAGGCGCTGCCCGAGCTCAATGCGCTGCTCGGCGCCATCCCCGATGATGCCGACACTTATTATCTGCACGATCTGGCATTGCTGCCGGCGGCACGGGGCACCGGCGCGGCGGCCATGATCGTGGGCGATATCCTGCGCCACGCCCGGTCCACCGGGCTGGCCAGCGTCAGCCTTGTCGCCGTCAACGGCTCGCTGCCCTTCTGGTACAAGCATGGCTTCCGGGCGCTCAAGGCACCCGAGCTCGATGAGAAGCTGGCGAGCTATGAAGCGACGGCGCGCTACATGGTCAAGCACTTCTGACTTGTCAAACCGGCGGACCGGTTCTACCGGTCGGCTCCGACCAAGCGTGAGGCCGCCAATGACCGACCAGCCCCCTTCCGACGCTCACGCCACCATCGCCGCCTATACCTATCGCAAGTCGCGGGGCCGGTGGCGCGTGCTGGCCTTCGTCGCGCTGGCGATTGCCATCATCGTCGGGCTGGGGCGCTTCGCCCTGCCACAGGGGCCAGCAGGCGACCATATTGCGCGCCTCGTCATCGACGGCACCATCACCACCGACCGGGCCCGCCTCGCCGTGATCTCCGACCTGGTCGATGACCCTTCGGTCAAGGCCGTGATCGTCGCCATCAACTCCCCCGGCGGCACCACCGCGGGCGGCGAGGAGCTCTACGAGGCGCTGGGGCAGTTGCGGGCGGCCAAGCCCACCGTCGCCGTCATCGGCGAACTGGGCGCATCGGCGGCCTATATGACGGCCATTGCCAGCGACCGCATCTTTGCGCGCCGTCTCTCCATCGTGGGGTCGATCGGCGTGCTGTTCCAGCATGTCAATGCCGGCAAGCTGATGGAAACCATCGGTGTCGATCTCGACAAGGTGGCCTCGGGGCCGCTCAAGGCCGAGCCCGATTTTGACGAGCCGATGGACGGGGCGCCGCGCGCCTCGATCGCGGCGCTGGTCGATAACAGCTTCCAGTGGTTCGTCGACGTGGTCGCCGAGCGCCGGGGGCTCACCCGAGAGGCAACGCTGGCCCTGGCCGATGGGCGCATCGTCACCGGCCGGGTCGGGATCGAGACCGGCCTGATCGACGCGATTGGCGGGGAACTGGAAGCCATCGACTGGCTTGAGGCCGAGCATGGCCTTGCCGCCGACCTCGCCGTGAGCACCGTCTGGCCCCAGCCGGATCAGGGGTTCGACCTGATCGGCACCTTCCTCGGTGGCCAGGCGCGGGCCGCGCTCGGACTGCCCGAAGGCCCCATCACGCTTGACGGGCTGGTTTCGCTTTGGCAGGTTGGTTCAGCCCTCTGAGCAATAGGGTGGACGCCCACACGCGGAGCCTTTGATGATCAAGTCGGAACTCGTCGAGAAACTCGCGGCGGAAAATCCGCATCTGTTCCAGCGTGATATCGAAAATATCGTCAATGCCATCCTCGACGAGATCGGGGATGCCATGGCGCGGGGCGACCGGGTCGAGCTGCGTGGCTTCGGCGCCTTTTCGGTCAAGAACCGCCCGGCGCGCGTTGGCCGGAACCCACGGACCGGTGAACAGGTTGATGTGGGCGAAAAGTACGTGCCGCAATTCAAGGCCGGCAAGGAAATCCGCGAGCGGCTCAACCGTTCGTAACGGGGCCAGGGCTCCATAGGTTACCAGACGCATGATCAACAGAATCGTCGGTTGGGTGGTCCTCGTCCCGCTATGCCTGGGGCTGATCGTCTTCGCGCTGGCCAACCGGCATTTCGTCGCGGTCAATTTCAATCCGTTTGCGCCAGTCGATGGCGCGGTGGCGCCGGGCTATGGCGTACCGATGTTCGTGGTGCTCTATGTGGTGCTGCTGGTGGGCGTGCTGCTGGGCGGCATATCCACATGGTTCGCCCAGGCCAGCCATCGCCGGCGCGAGAAGCATTGGCGCCGCGAGGCCCATCTGCTCAATGGCGAGCTGGAAAAGCTGCGCCGCCACCATGGCCAGACCGGCACCGGTCCGCTGGCTGAAGTCGACGATCTCCTGGAGCTGCGCTGAGCGCGATGGCCGACCCCCTGATCATCAAGATTTGCGGCATCAAGACCTCTGAAATCCTCGAGACCGTTATCGCGTCCGGGGCCGACATGGTCGGGTTCATGCATTTTCCGCGGTCACCGCGCCATGTGAGCATCGAAGAGATCGCCACCCTGATCTCGGAAGCGCGCGGGCGCATCCAGACCTGCGTGGTGCTGGTCAATCCGGACAATAGCTGCGTCGCCGAAGTGGCCGCGCTGGGGCCGGACTGGATCCAGCTGCATGGCCCCGAAACGCCGCACCGCGTCGAGGCCATCCGCGCCGAAGCCGGTGTTGAGATCATGAAGGCATTGCCCATCGGCACGGCCGAGGATGTGGCCCATGTGGCCGATTTTATCGAGGTTGCCGACAGCATCCTGCTCGATGCCAAGCCCCCCAAAGGCGCCGATCGGCCGGGCGGGTTGGGCGAGACCTTCGACTGGAGCCTGCTCAAGGCGCTTGACCCGTCCATCCCCTTCATGCTTTCGGGAGGGCTGACGCCGCAGACCGTGGCCGACGCCATCAAAAGCGTGCGCCCCTATGGGGTGGACGTCTCCTCCGGCGTCGAAAGCGCACCCGGGGTCAAGGACAAGCGGCTGATCGAAGCGTTCATCCGCAACGCGCGAGCAGCACAGTAAGTAAGCACTGACAGACCTCACGGTGAGCCTGTCGAACCGCGAGGTCGGGCGCACCGAACCTCGTCCTTCGACAAGCTCAGGATGAGGTTCTCTCGGGGCATCGAGAGGACGCAATGGACGGCATCAATTCCCTGCGCAACGGTCCCGACGAGGAAGGCCGCTTCGGGCTCTATGGCGGGCGCTTCGTCGCCGAGACGCTGATGCCGCTGATCCTGGACCTCGAGGCGCAGTATCGCGCCGCCAAGGTCGACCCGGAATTCAAGGCCGAGCTGTCCGACCTCAGTGTCCACTATGCCGGACGGCCGAGCCCGCTCTATTTTGCCAAGCGGCTGACCGAGCAGCTGGGTGGCGCCAAGGTCTGGTTCAAGCGTGAAGAGCTCAACCATACAGGCAGCCACAAGATCAACAATTGCCTGGGGCAGATCCTGCTCGCCAAGCGCATGGGCAAGACGCGGGTGATCGCCGAGACCGGCGCCGGCCAGCATGGCGTGGCCACGGCCACCGTCTGCGCCAAGTTCGATTTGCCCTGCACCATCTTCATGGGCGCCACCGACGTCGAGCGGCAGATGCCCAATGTGCTGCGCATGAAGATGCTGGGTGCCGAAGTCCGCCCGGTGACGGCTGGTGCCGGCACGCTCAAGGACGCGATGAACGAGGCTTTGCGCGACTGGGTGACCAATGTGGACACCACCTATTACCTGATCGGCACGGCGGCAGGCCCGCATCCCTATCCGGAGATGGTGCGCGACTTCCAGAGCGTGATCGGCACCGAGCTCAAGGAGCAGTTCCAGGCGTCGGAAGGCAAGCTGCCCGATGCCGTGGTCGCCTGCGTCGGCGGCGGCTCCAATGCCATCGGCAGCTTCTACGCCTTCCTTGATGATCCCGAGGTCAAGCTCTATGGCGCCGAGGCGGGTGGGCACGGCATCGACACCGAGAACGGTCACGCTGCCAGCATGACCGGCGGCCGGCCGGGCGTGCTGCATGGCAACCGCACTTATCTGCTGCAGGACAAGGATGGCCAGATTCTCGAGGGCCACTCGATCTCCGCCGGCCTCGACTATCCCGGCGTCGGACCGGAACACGCGTTCCTCCACGACAGCAAGCGCGTCACCTATGCGCCCATTACCGACAAGGAAGCGCTGGAAGCCTTCCAGCTCTGCACGCGGCTCGAGGGCATCATTCCGGCGCTGGAATCGGCGCATGGCCTGGCGCAGCTGATGAAGATCGCGCCCACCATGGGCAAGGATGAGTCGATCGTGCTGTGCCTTTCCGGGCGCGGCGACAAGGACGTCGAGAGCGTCGGCAAATATCTGGGGCTGCTGTAGCCATGGGCGCGGGCCGGGTCGTCGTGATTGCCGGCCTGCTGGTGGCGGGGGTCGCGCCGGCGCAGGCCTGGATGACCTTTGTGAGCCGCGATGTCGCGACCGGCGAGCGGATCGGCATGGGCGCCAACGCCTTCAACGAGCAGGACGACCCAATACCGATGCTGTCGATCGTCTGTACGCCTGATGGCCTGGCGGCAATGTTCGACACCGGCTTCGTCGTCCCCCCGGATGCCGTGCTCGACGAACTGCCGACCGCGCTGCTGGTAGGCGCCGATGGCGGGGCATTCGATCCGTTCCCGGCGACCTTGCAGCCCCATGACCGGGGCGAGGGCGACGAAATGCGCATGCTGCTTGATGCCGGCGAGGCGATGGGCCTGGCCGAGTATGTGCTCGGCGCCAAGGCTACGATCCAGGTCGGCTACCGCCTGGGCGACAAGGACGTCGTCTCGAGCTTTTCCAATGACAGCGCGGCGATTTCCATCGGCGCGGTGCTAGGCGAATGCGAAGGCCGCAGCCCGACCAAGAGCAAGGGCTAATGCGGCACCATCGGAATTGACAGCCATCCCCTCACGCCCATAAACCCCAACCGGATAGGGGAACCTCCGCTCATGTCGCGTATCGAAAAGCGTTTCGCCGAAGCCAAGGCGGCCAACCGGCCGGCTCTGGTCACCTATGTCATGGCCGGTGACCCGGACCTCGCCACCAGCCAGGCGATCATGGAGGCCCTGCCCCAGGCCGGGTCGGACATCATCGAATTCGGCATGCCGTTTTCCGACCCGATGGCCGATGGCGTGGCGATCCAGCTGGGCGGACAGCGCTCGCTGGCCGGTGGCATGACACTGCGCGGCGTGCTGGGCATGGTGGAGGATTTCCGCCGCAAGGACGAAACCACGCCCATCGTGCTGATGGGCTACTACAACCCGATCTACATTTTCGGCGTCGACAAGTTCCTGGCCGCGGCCAAGGATGCCGGTGTCGACGGGCTGATCATCGTCGACCTGCCGCCCGAGGAAGATGATGAACTCTGCATTCCCGCGCTCAAGGCCGGGCTCAACTTCATTCGCCTGACCACACCCACCACCGACGACAAGCGCCTGCCGGCCGTGCTCAAGAACACGTCGGGCTTTGTCTATTACGTGTCGATGACCGGCATTACCGGCGCTGTCATCAAGTCGCGCGGCGCCGTCGGCGAGGCCGTGGCGCGCATCAAGAGCCATACCGACCTGCCGGTGGCCGTCGGCTTCGGCATCAAGACAGCCGAGGATGCTGAGGAAATCGGCAAGCATGCCGATGGCATCGTCATCGGCACGGTCTTGGTCGACGCAGTCGGCAAGTCGCTGGTGGATGGCAAGGCCACCGACCGCACGGTCGCCGCGGTGCGCGACCTGGTGGCCGACATTGCCGGCGGAGTTAAGCGGGCACGGGGCTGACGCCGCACCTCGGTCTGCCCCCTCCCCACAAGGGCGAGGTGTCGACTGAGGGGCTGGGGACAAAGAGCCCCAGCCTTTGCCCTCCTACCCTCACCCTGATAACATTTGCCACAATCACGGCTTAGGTGACGCCCCAGTCACCGCGCGAGGCTTGCCATGAACTGGATCGATAATTTCGTCCGTCCGAAAATCCGCTCGATGCTCGGCGCCAAGCCGACCATCGCCGAGAATCTCTGGGTCAAGGATCCGGAATCGGGCGAGATGGTGTTCTACCGCGATCTGGAAGCCAATCAGTGGGTGGTGCCCAATTCGGGCTATCACATGAAGATCAAGCCGGCAGACCGGCTCAAGACCTTCCTCGACAACGGCGCCTATGAGCTGGTGCCGGTGCCGTCCGTACCGGTCGATCCGCTGAAATTCCGCGACCAGAAGCGCTATCCCGACCGCCTCAAGGAGAACCGGGCCAAGACCGGGTTCGACGATTCCGTCATCGTTGCCACCGGCAAGCTGTTCGAGCGCGACGTCACCGTCGCGATCCAGGACTTCGACTTCATGGGCGGCTCGCTGGGCATGGCCGCCGGCCAGGGCATCATTACCGGCCTTGAAACCGCCGTTGCCCGCAAGACAGCCTTCGTGCTGTTCGTCGCCTCGGGCGGCGCGCGCATGCAGGAGGGCGTGCTGAGCCTGATGCAGATGCCGCGCACCACCGTCGCCGTACTGCGCCTGCGCGAAGCCGGCCTGCCGTTCTTCGTGGTGCTGACCAATCCCACCACGGGCGGCGTCACGGCCTCCTATGCCATGCTGGGCGATGTGCACCTGGCCGAGCCCGGAGCGCAGATCGGCTTTGCCGGCGCCCGCGTCATCGAGCAGACCATCCGCGAGAAGCTGCCCAAGGGCTTCCAGCGCTCGGAATATCTCTATGAGCATGGCATGGTCGACATGGTGGTGCATCGCCACAACCTGCGCTCGACCATCGGCTCGCTGTCGGCGATCCTGACCAAGGTGGAAGCCTCGGGCGCCCTGACCAGCACGGCCCCCACGGTGGCCCGCACCAGCCTGCGCGACGCGGCAGTGGCGGCCGAAGGCGATGACGGCGACCTGCCCCCGGTCAGCGCCGCGCATGCCGAGTAGGGCCTTTACCCGCACTTAAGGACGACTCGCTAGAGTTTGCGGAAATTTGGGACGGCCGGAGCATTTCGGCCGCCATTCCGCTCAGGTGAGTCCGATGTTCAAGTTCTCCATGCCGATCGCCCGCAAGCTGCCGCTGGCCCTGCTCGGATCAGCCCTGCTGGTCAGTCTCGGGGTGGGAACGGCCAGTTACCTGATCGGCAGCCAGGCGCTGCGCACCTCGGCGGAAACCAATCTCACGACGCTCGCCAGCGAGCGGGCCGCGGCCGTTTCGACCTATCTCAAATCGGTGGAAGACGACCTGGTCGCTACCTCGCGCTCGGAAGCCAGCGTGCAGGCGCTGCGCGATTTCGGTGGCGCCTGGCTGACCTTCAAGGTCGATCCGACCGCCGAGGTGCGCAAGCTGTTCGTCGACGACAATCCCAACAAGGACAATCTGGCTGCGCTCGAAACGCTGGGCACCACCGGCACCTATGACGTGACCCATACCCGGTTCCACCCCATTTTCCGCCGCCAGATCGCGGCCCGCGGCTATCGCGACCTGTACCTGTTCGACCTCAAGGGCTTCATGGTCTATTCGGTCAACAAGGCCGAGGATTTCGGCACCAGCTTTGCCGAGGGCGGGCCGCTGGCCGCCTCGAGCCTGGGCCAGGTGTTCCAGCAGGCTGCGGCCATCGAGAACCCCGATGACCTGGTGTTCGCCGATTTCGCGCCCTACCAGGCGGCCGGCGGCCTGCCGGCGAGCTTTTTTGCCAAACCCGTGTTCAACGCGCAGGGCCGCAAGGTCGGCGTGCTGGCTATCCAGCTGCCCTCCGAACGGCTCGACGCCGTCATCGGCGATCGCACCGGGCTGGGCGAAACCGGCGAAGTGCTGGTGGTCGGCCCCGATGGCCTGCTGCGCAGCGATTCCACCTTCACGGAAGCCAATGACGCCATGCTGACCCCGTTTGCCGGCCCCGTGCTCGACGCGGCCCTGGCCGGCAGGGCCAATAATGGCGAGACCAGCGCCTATCGCGCCACCGACATGCTGGTCGCCGCCGCGCCCATCGCAACGCGCGGCCAGCCCTGGGCGGCCGTCGCCGTGATGGCGACCGACGAGGTGCTGGCCCCCGTCGCCAACATGCGCAACATGATGCTGGGTATCGGCGCGGGCCTGTTGGCCGTCGTCGCCGCGCTGGGCCTGTTGTTCTCGCGCACCATTACCAAGCCCATTACCCGCCTCACCGACACCATGGATGCCCTGGCCAAGGGCGACCTCGAAGTCGAAGTGCGCGGCGCCGGCCGCACCGACGAGCTGGGCGCCATGGCCCGCGCCGTGGAAGTGTTCCGCGAGAACGGCCAGAAGGTGGCACAGATGACCGAGGCGGAAGCCGCGCAGGTGCTGGCCAACCAGGCCGAGCGCGCCCGCATGATGGAAAGCCTGCAGCGCGCCTTTGGCGATGTGGTCGATGCCGCCATTGCCGGCGATTTCACCAAGCGCGTCGAGGCCGAATTCGCCGATGCCGAGCTCAATACGCTCGCCCGCTCGGTCAATTCGCTGGTCGAGACGGTCGATCGCGGCCTGGGCGAGACCGGCGAAGTGCTGTCGGCCCTGGCCGATACCAACCTCACCCGCCGGGTGCGGGGCGATTATGAGGGCGCGTTTGCCCGGCTCAAGAACGACACCAATGCGGTGGCCGAGAAGCTCGGCGAGATCGTCGGCCAGCTGCGCCAGACCTCGAGCGCACTGAAGACCGCCACGGGCGAAATCCTGTCGGGCGCCAATGACCTCTCCGAACGCACGACGCGCCAGGCCGCGACGATCGAGGAGACCTCGGCGACCATGGAGCAGCTCGCGGCCACCGTGCTGCAGAATGCGGCCAAGGCCGAGGCGGCCAGCAAGCAGGCCAAGGCGGTTTCCGAGACCGCCGAAGAGGGCGGCCGCGTCATGACCCAGGCCACCGACGCCATGGACCGCATCACGGCCTCATCGGGCAAGATTTCCAATATTATCGGGCTGATCGACGATATCGCCTTCCAGACCAACCTGCTGGCGCTGAACGCGTCGGTGGAAGCGGCTCGCGCGGGCGACGCCGGCAAGGGCTTTGCCGTGGTGGCCGTGGAAGTGCGGCGCCTGGCGCAATCCGCCGCCAGCGCTTCGGCTGACGTCAAGGTGCTGATCGAGCAGAGCGCCAACGAGGTCAAGGGTGGTTCGCGCCTGGTGGCCGATGCCGCCGCCAAGCTGTCGGGCATGCTCGGCTCCATCCGCGACAATACCGCGGCGCTGGAAGCCATCTCGCGCGATAGCCGCAGCCAGGCCAGCGCCATCGACGAAGTCAATATCGCCGTCCGCACCATGGACGAGATGACCCAGCACAATGCCGCGCTGGTCGAAGAGACCAATGCCGCCATCGAGCAGACCGAGGCCCAGGCCACCGAGCTCGACCATATCGTCGACGTCTTCACCATCGACGAGACGGCGACCCGCAAGGCTCCGTCCCGCGCTGCCGCCCCGGCGCCAGCACCGGCCGCCGGTGGCATTCGCGGCATGCAGGACAAGCTCAAGGCGGTCGCCGGCAGCTATCTGCGCCGTGGCAATGCCGCCGTGGACAAGGACTGGGCCGAGTTCTAGGCGTCACAAGATCATCAGTCGGTTACCCTCCCCCTTGTAGGGAGGGAAGCGAGATAGGACTTAGCGTTTGCTAAGTCCGTAATCGAGCCGGGTGGGGGTATCTCTCCACGAGTCCTGCGTTTGTGGCCCACCCCCACCCTTGATCCCTCCCCACAAGGGGGAGGGAGACGACTGATCCTTCGAGAGCTCTATCGTCCCCATTGAGCCCGATCGCGTTCGGCGCTAACTCATCGGCCTTGACCAGCGGCCCCGAGTCTCCATGTCCCGCACCGATGCCATTCTCAAGCGCCTGTCGGCGCTGCATCCCAAGCTGATCGATCTCAGCCTCGACCGCATCCTGCCGCTGCTGGCGGCGCTGGGTAACCCGCATGAGCGTCTGCCCCCGGTGATCCATGTCGCCGGCACCAATGCCAAGGGCTCGACCATCGCCTATCTGCGCGCCTTTCTAGAGGCGTCCGGCAAGCGCGTGCATGTCTATAACTCGCCGCACCTGGTGCATTTCAACGAACGCATAAGGCTGGCGGGGAAGCTGGTCGAGACGCGGCGGCTCAATGCCGCGCTGGAGCGGGTCGAGACGGTCAACGCCCATAAGCCGATGACCTTTTTCGAGATCACCACCGCCGCCGCCTTCATGCTGTTCGCGGAGACCGAGGCCGATTACCTGCTGCTCGAAACCGGCATGGGCGGCACCTATGACACGACCAATGTCGTGCGCCAGCCGCTGGGCGTGATCATCACCCCGGTCGATCTCGACCACCAGGCGTTTCTCGGCAATACGATCGCCAAGATTGCCGGGGAAAAGGCCGGCATTTTCAAGCGCGGCAGCAAGGCGGTCATCGGCATCCAGCAGGATGAAGGCCGGGCGGTGCTGGACCGTGCGGCGCGCCGGCTGGGCATTGGCCCACTCTGGCAGGGCGAGGACTTCCACGGCGCGCAGCAGGATGGCAGGCTGGTCTACCAGGACGAAGACGGGCTGCTCGACCTGCCGCCCCCGGCCCTCTTGGGCGCCCACCAATTCGACAATGCGGCTTTGGCCATCGCGGCGGCGCGGCATTTCGGCCTGCCGGTCGACGAGCAGGCGTTCGCCCGCGGGCTGCGCCAGGTGACCTGGCCGGCCCGCATGACGCCGCTGCAGACCGGACCGCTGCGCAACCTGCTGGGACCGGGCGCCGAGCTCTGGCTCGACGGCATCCACAATGCGCATGGCGCGGCGGCGGTGGCGACGGCGCTGCGCGACCTCGACAAGGCCCGCCCGGCGCCGCTGGTGCTGATCATGGGTCTGATGAATACCAGGGCGCCCGCGGCCGTGCTGGCGCCGTTCGCCGGCATGGCCAGCCAGGTGCTGACGCTGGGCATTCCTGGCGAGGCCAATGCGCACAAGGCCGCCTATATTGCCGCTGAGGCGCGCAAGGCGGGCTTTGAGGCCCGGCCGATGCGTTCGGTGATCAGCGCGCTCAAGGCCGCAGCCGAGGTGCCCAATGCCCGCGTGCTGATCTGCGGGTCGCTGTATCTGGCGGGTGACGTGCTGGCGCGGAATGGGACGCCGCCGGATTGAGTTTGGTGGATGCGTTCCCGAAGGCCCCAAGCTCGGTGTTCCTGACTCACCCCCACCCTTGATCCCTCCCCACAAGGGGGAGGGAGACGATGAACACCGGCATCGGAGCTGGCGCCTCCCTCCCCTTGATGGGGAGGGATTGAGGGTGGGGTGACGGGAGCCACACAGTATCCCCTGGAGCCCCTCAATATTTCCCCTGCTCGCTGCCCACGAAGGGGTCGACCGGGCTTTGGCCGGCGAAGGCCTGACGGCCCATGAGGCATTCGAGGGCGGCGGCCTGCAGGCTTTCGCTCGAGCCATAGACGTTGACATAGGCGGGTACGCGCGGGGCGTCGTAGAGGTAATAGGGGTAACCGAACGACACCATCAGCGTCGGGGTGTCGTGCCAGAGCCGGTGCATGGCGCCGAACACCGAGCCGGTCAGCTTGGTCCAGTCGAGGAAGATGCGACTGCGGGTGAGCACGGTTTCCTCGGCGAAGAGATAGAGCACCAGGTCGAAATTGCGCGGGCTGACCTCCATGCCGGCCTCATAGACGGTGACCTCGAAGCCTTCCTCTTCCAGCCGTTTCGGCAGGCTGAGCGGCAGCGGATGGGGCACGAAGGGCAGGATCACGCCGCCCGAATAGACCAGCACGCGCTTGGTCTTGGCCGGGGAGAGCGGCAGCAGGTTCTTGATGTCCTTGACCAGCGTCGGCACCCGCGCCGTGACGCCCTGGGCGATCAGCCGGTTTTCCTCGGTGCCCACGACGTTGCGCGCGGCATCGAGATTGGGTTCGGGCCGGTCGGCCTTGTGCAGGCCCAGCGCGGCCTTCAGTGCCAGGACGCGCGTCACCGCATCGTCGACCCGATCCTGGCTCAGCCGGCCATCGGCGACGGCCTTGACCAGCCGCATCAGGTCACCATTGGGATCGTCGGAGAACAGGATCACGTCGCAGCCTGAGATGATGACCTCGGGCAGCACCTCGTCGCGCGGACCCCAATCGCCCATGCCGGCCATCGGGGTGGCATCGGAGACGATGAGGCCATTGAAGCCCAGTTCGCGGCGCAGCAGATCCTGGTTCAGCAGCTCGCTGAGCGAGGCCGGCCGGTAGGCCTCGGCGCCGGCATCGGGATCGATGGCGCGCACGAAGGCGGGCAAGGCGATATGGGCGGACATGATGCTCAGGACGCCCGAGGCGATGGCCTTGCGGTAGAGCCGGCCGAAGCTGGCTTCCCATTCCGGCATGGAGAGCGGATTGACCGTGGTCACCAGATGCTGGTCGCGATCGTCATAGCCCTCGCCGGGCCAGTGCTTGACGGTGGCAGCGACGCCATTGGCCTGGAAGGCCGCGATCTGGGCCAGCGCGTGGCGCTCGACCTTGTCCATGTCGCTGCCATAGGAGCGGGTGCCGACAATGGCGCTGCGCCAGGCGGCGTTGATGTCGATGACCGGGGTAAAGCTCCAGTTGAGCCCGACGGCATGGGCCTCGCGCGCCATGATGGTGGAGATGGCCGAGGTGGCTTCGACATCGTCGACCGCCGCCAGGCCCAGCGGATTGGGCACTGGCGTGCCGAAGGGCAGGCTCATGCGGCTGCCTTCGAGATCGGCGCTGACCAGCAGCGGCACTGCACTCAGCGTGCCCAGGTCACGCGCCAGCTCGATCTCGGCATCGAGATCGTCCGAATAGATGCGGGTGATGCCGCCGGGTCGGAAGGTGCGGACGCTTTCCGCCGCCTCGGCGGGAGAACCGCGCTCCAGCAGCACGAAGAGCTGGGACAGCTTGTCCCGCGGCGTGAAGGCATCACGCGTCGCAGCGACCCAGGCCATGGCCTCGTCATCGAGGTTGAACGGGGCGGCGGAAAGGTCGATCGGGGCCAAAAGGCATCCTCCTGTTTTGTGCGTTCTAGCACTCAATGGAACAAGGGGGCAAAGTCATGGCGTGTGGAGGCGCCGCCCGGCCCTAGCCCCACAGCCCGTCTAGTTGAAAACCCGGCGGCATTTGAACTGGCCGAATTCGACCCAGCCGGTGGCGAGCACTTCGCCCTTGAAGCTGACCCAACATTCCTCGAGCGAGACCGGTGAACCGGCGCCGGTCAGCAGCACCGCATTGCCGTGGCGGACGGCCGTGGCCTGTTGCGGATCGAGGCGGATCTCGGGCAGGTCGGAAAAGCCGGAGGCGACGGGCTTGAGCAGAGCGTCGCGCTCTTCCATCGGCAGGGCCTCGAGCTGGTCGATGCTCAGGGCGTCCTGATCGTGGAACGGCCCCACCGCGGCGCGATGCAGCACGCTGACATGGCCGCGCGTGCCCAGCGTCTCGGCGATGTCGCGCGCCAGCGAGCGCACATAGGTGCCCTTGCCGCAGGTGACTTCGAGCACCGACTGCTCGCTGCCATGCTCGATGAGCTCGATGGCGTCGACATCGATCTGACGCGGCTGCAATTCCACGACTTCGCCAGCCCGCGCCAGGTCATAGGCGCGTTCGCCATCGACCTTGAGGGCCGAAAAGATCGGCGGGCGCTGCCAGATGGTGCCGGTGAACTGGGGGAGAACGGCTTCGAGCGCCGCCTGGTCCGGCCGGATATCGGAGGTCGCCACGACGCTGCCCTCGGCGTCATCGGTGGTGGTGGCGCTGCCCCACTTTATGGCGAAGCGATAGATCTTGGTGCCGTCCTGCACCTGGGGCACGGCCTTGGTGGCCTCGCCCAGGGCGATCGGCAGGATACCTGTTGCCAGCGGGTCGAGCGTACCGGCATGGCCGGCCTTGGCGGCGCCAAACAGCCAGCGCACCTTGCCCACCGCCTGGGTGGAGGTCATGTCATAGGGCTTGTTGAGCACCACCCAGCCGGAAATGGGGCGCTTGATCCGCTTGGGCTTGTCGTTCACTCGGTCTCGCCGTCGTCGTCGCCCAGATCGCGCTGCACCTTGTCAGAACGCAGAATGCTGTCGATGCGGGTGGCTTCCTCGAAGGTGTCATCGACATAGAAGCGCACTTCGGGCGCGAACTTCATATTGATCTGCGGCGCCACACGGCCGCGCACGAACTTGCGGTGCCGGTTGAGGGCAGCGACGATTTCCTCGGCATGCATGCCGCCCAGGGGCATGATGTAGGCATTGGCGATCTTGAGATCGGGCGTCATGCGCACTTCGGGCACGGTGATCACCGAACCGCGCAGCGCGTCGTCCTCGATCTCGCCCCGGGCGAACATGGCGGCCAGCGCGTGGCGCACCAGTTCGCCGACGCGCAGCATACGCTGGCTGGGGC
Organism: uncultured Devosia sp.; assembly: GCF_946479885.1. The sequence continues at coordinate 26,449 of NZ_CAMLHM010000006.1, read as the reverse complement.
CGGTGGGTTTGTTGTCTTTGCTCATTGCGGGGAAATAGGCCCTCGCCGCGCCGCCGTCAATCGGCGAGGCTGAGCGCGGCCTGCGCCTGCAACTGCTCGGCCCGGGCCTTGAGCACCTCGGTGCTGACGGGCCAGGTTTCAGGCTTGGACGGATCGAACAGCGTCCCGCGCCACTCCTGATAGGCGATGGCGACGCCCTTTTCGGTCTTGGAGAAGGCCATGACCATGACCTCGCCCTGGCCTTCATAGCCCGCCAGCCGATCGAGATAGGCGCCACAGACATAGCCGAGCGCGGCCAGGTCGTCGCCATTGTCCTCGCCGAACTGGAAGAAGCCACTGAGCTTGGGATTGCAGGTCTGGCTATAGCCATACATGACGGCGCTGCGATAATCGGTCAGCGGCCGGCTGGCCTCGAGGGTGATGCGGGCGCCATAGAGGGTGGTCCACTGCTCTGATGTCTGTCCCTCGGGGTAGATTTCGAGCAGGGCCTGGGTCGGGTCGGAGCGGAAGCTGGTTTCGATCAGCGGCAGCACATTGCCCGAAAGGCGCTCGGCCGGCGTCAACCAATCGGGCAGCGGGAGCGTGAACTTGTGCCCGACTGAGGTGAGAACCAAGGCATTGCCTTCCTCGACGAGAGGCGCCTCGGTGACCACCTGCGCAAAAGCCGGGGCCAGACCGGCAAGAAGCAGGAAAGCTGCAAGCATGCTGCGCGCAAAAGCCATGTGTTCTTGGGCCTCCCTGCCCTGATGTTCTGCGTGGCAAAGCCACGCACCGATCGAGCCTTAGGAGGGAATGCGCGGTCCGGGCAAGTCAAATTATATCGATTGCGGTAAACGGCGGTTGGACGCTGAGCCCAATCACACACGGGGTGTCGTCCCCGTCTTGAGCGGCGCTCGCTAGGTGCGCAGCCCGCCGCGTCCGCCCTCGGGCAGCACCCGGTGGGGCGGCTGGTGGCCATCCATGAAGGCGCGGATATTGACGATGACGGTCTCGCCCATCTCGATGCGGGCCTCGAGCGTGGCCGAGGCCATGTGGGCGGTGAGCACCACCTTGTTGGCTTCGGCCAGGGCCAGCAGGCGCTGATCAATTCCGCGTTTGTTTTCAAACACATCGAGGGCGGCGCCGCTGAGGTGACCGCTTTCGATAGCGGCGACGAGCGCCGCCTCGTCGACCAATTCGGGCCTCGACACATTGACCACGAAACTGCCCGGCTTCATCCGCGCGATCCGCTCCTCGGAGAGGATGTGGAAGGTCTCGCGGGTGTGCGGGGTGTGCAGCGAAACGATGTCCACCGCCTCGATCATCGCATCCAGATCATGCCAGTAGGTGGCTTCGAGCGGATCCTCGATGCCGGGCGGCCGGCGGTTGCGCGAGAAATAGTGGATGTTGAGGCCGAAGGCCTTGGCGCGCTGGGCGACGGCGGTGCCGATGCGGCCCATGCCGACAATGCCCAGCGCCTTGCCGCGCAGCCGATGGCCGAGCATGGAGGTGGGCGACCAGCCGGCCCAGACCCCGTCGCGGACCAGCATCTGCGTGCCCTCGACGAGGCGCCTGGGCAGCGCCAGCATCAGCACCATGGCCATGTCGGCCGTGTCTTCGGTGAGGACGGAGGGGGTATTGGTCACGGTCAGGCCGGCGGCCCAAGCGGCCTCGATATCGATATTGTCGACGCCATTGCCGAACTGGGCAATCAGCCGCACGCTTTTGGGCAGGCGGGCGATGAGATCGGCATCGATGCGGTCGGTGATGGACGAGACCAGCACGTCCTGGCCCTCGAGCCCGGCAATGATGTCGTCCGATGTCAGCATCACGTCACCCTCGTTGACGTGAGTCTCGAACAGGGTCGCCATGCGCGCCTCGATGGTCTCGGGCAGGCGCCGGGTTACGAGAATATTCGGTTTCTGGCTGGTCATATGTTCCGCAGGCGGGGGCGATACGGGGTGTGGAAAACCCACCCTTCAGCGCCCATTAAGGATCATTGGCTAGTGATAGGGCAATTCATTTGTTACGCAAAGTCATGTTTGACGAGACCCCGCGCGGCCCCTTCGGTCGCATGTTCACAGCCCTCTGCCACCCCCTGCCCTGGATGATGCTGGTGCTGGCGCTGCTGGCATCGCCCGCCTTTGCCCAGTCGGCCAATCCCAGCGGCCTGCCGTTGCCGCGCTTTGCCACCACGCGCTCGGAACCCATCAATGTGCGTGTCGGCCCGGGGCAGAAATACGATATCGCCTGGACCTATCTCAAATCCGGCGTCCCGGTGGAAATCGTCCAGGAGTTCGACACCTGGCGCAAGATTCGCGATGTCGACGGCACCGAGGGCTGGATTCACCAGAACCTGCTGGCCGGCACCCGCGCCGGCTATGTGACGCCGCTGATCGCCAATGGCGAAATCCCGCTACGTGCCAGCCAGTCCGACGATTCGGGCATCCGCGCCCGGCTCGGGCCTGGGCTCAAGGTCACGATAGCGGAATGCGACGGCACGTGGTGCCAGGTGAGTGCCGCCGGCCAGGACGCGGCCGAGCGCGGCAGCAGCTATTCGGGCTATTTGCACCAGGAAGAGCTCTGGGGCGTCTATCCGGACGAAGTGTTCGACTAATCGTGCCTGTTCCTCTCCCCATCGGGGAGAGGTGGCCCGGCGCAGCCGGGTCGGTGAGGGGGAGCCCGTGGCTTGCCCGAAATCCGCAAGTAGCCACCACACCCCCTCATCCGGCGCTGCGCGCCACCTTCTCCCCGATGGGGAGAAGAATAGAAGCTGCCCTCACCCCAATTCCGCCAGCGCATTGGCTGTCTGCCGTGCCACGCGCAGATCATTGTCCTGCTTGGGACAGGTGGTGCAGTAGCGGTCGGGGTCGATCAGATAGTCCAGGCAACAGCCCTTGCGTTTGACGATGAGCAGGCGATGGCCCGCGGCCTCGACTGGCTCCAGCGTGCCCTGCCCGGTCAGGCGCAAAGCATCGAGCCACTGGGCGGCGTAGGCCTCGATCTGCTCCGGCTGCAGGTCGCGGCAGCGCTGGCCCAGCCAGACCATCAGGCTCAGCATGCGATCGGCAAGCAGCCGTCGGGCCGGCAGGGGCTTGAGCTTGACCAGCGTATTGACCTCGACCAGCATCGCCGCTGCCATGGCCTTGAGCTGGCCCGCGGCATTGTCGATCAGGGTCTCGACCGGGCCGCCGGCCTGCGGGCCCGGCAGCAGCCGATAGCCGTCGACATAGATGCCGCGCCTCTGCTGGCTGAGGCCCGCGAGAGCAGGCATGGCGCCGTGGACATGGGCCGCGATCACCGCCAGGTAGGCCGGTTGCCAGATCAGGTTGGTCCAGAGCCGGACCGCGTAAAAGGCTGGCCCTGCCTGGGGATAGGTGGCCGCGAGGGCCGCATGCAGGTCCGCCAGCACGGCGCTATTGTCGGCGCCGGGCTGGTACCAGCCCGCGCGCGCCGGGCCGGGTTCGCCCTTCATGAAACCGGTCAATTGCGCCGCCGTTGCGATCAGCCGCGTCGTCGCGGCATCGCCGGTGTCTTGCGCGAAAAGGAAGGAGCGGGCCATGAGCGGGTTCTAGCGCGGGTGACGCGGCGACGGAAGTGCGGGTCTTGGTGCTCCCCTCACCCTTGAGGGGAGGGGTTGGGGTTGGGGGTCCATCAGTGACCAACCGAACCACCCCCTCCCTCATTCCCTCCCCTCAAGGGGGAGGGAGGCGCTGACTAAAGGTTCTGTATAGTCTCAGACCTTGAGGATCTTGAAGCGATAGACCAGCCCGCCCAGTGCGCCGCCGGCCAGGGGCGCGACGATGAAGAGCCAGAGCTGGGCCAGGGCGTTGCCGCCGACCAGGATGGCCGGGCCGAAGCTGCGGGCCGGATTGACCGACACGCCGGTGACCTGGATGCCGACCAGATGGATGGCCACCAGGGTGAGGCCGATGGCGAGGCCGGCAAAGTGCGGCGCGGCCCGTTCGCCGGTCGAGCCGAGGATGACGATGACGAAGATGGCGGTGAAGACGATCTCGAAGATCAGCGCGGCGACGAGCGAATATTCGCCGAGATAGCCCGGGCCCCAGCCGTTCTGGCCGAGATTGACGTTGCTGCCTGTTATGGCCCACAGGATGGCGGCGCCAACCAGTGCCCCGGCGAACTGCGCGACCCAGTGCTGGATCATGCTCACCAGCTCAAGGCGGCCGTCGATAAAGAGTGCCAGGCTCACGGCCGGGTTGATGTGGCAGCCCGAAATCGGGCCGATGGCATAGGCCATGGCGACGATGGCGAGGCCAAAGGCCAGCGAAATGCCGACCTGTCCGATGGCGTCGCCGCCCAATACGGCTGCACCGCAGCCCACAAGCACCAGCACTGCCGTGCCGATGAATTCCGCAATCAGTTTGTTCATGACGCTTCATGACCCCCAAAAAGGACTTCCCATGCCGCACCCGAATCAGGCGTGGCAGGTTGATCCTTCGTGCGGCGACTCGCCGCGGGCAAGTCGCAGGGCGCCGGCAGACACAGGATTTTCAGGCGGCAGCGCGCGCCGCGGCGATGGTGGCGCGCACCGCGTCCACATCGGTCAGGGTAATCTCATACTCCCGCTCGATGGCGGTGCCGCCCATGCCGACATGGGGATTGCGAAAGGCCATGCCTGATTTGATGGTGTGGAGCGCGGCAAAGTGCATCTCGTCGACGCCGGTCGCCTGCCTGACCTGGCCGATATTGCCGGCGTCGAGTGCGCCGCAGGCCATGATGACGATACGACCAGCGGCAATGGCCTGGGTATCCCTCAGGATATCGATGCCTTCGATGGCCGTGTCGCGCTGGCCGCTGGTCAGGACGCGGTCGACGCCGCAGCGCACCAGCGCCTCGATGGCCTCGCGGTAGTCGACAGTCATGTCGAAGGCGCGGTGGCAGGTGACCTTGAGCGGCCGCGCCGCCTCGACCAGCGCCTTGGTCCTGACCTCGTCGATGCGGCCGTCTGATGTCAGGCAGCCAATGACGACGCCGGCCACGCCGAGATCGCGCATGGCCTTGACGTCATCGAGCATGGTGGCGAATTCGAGTTCGGAATAGAGGAAGTCCCCGCCGCGCGGGCGGATGATGACGTGGAACGGGATGGTCGCCACCCGCAACGCCTCGCGCACCACCCCCAGGCTCGGGGTCAAGCCGCCCTCGAGCAGGCTCGCACACAGTTCCACCCGATCGGCCCCCGCCGTCTGCGCCGCCACCAGGCCATCGATGCCCTCGACGCAGATTTCGATCTTGAATGGGTGCTGGCTCATCAGTGGTCTCCAATTGGTATGGCATTGGTAGTGCGACTGCGGATGTCGGGCAAGGGGGATTTGAAGGTCCGACTCAAATCACCGCCGCAACGAACCCGCTTGACTCATTGTTTTAGTGTGCTACACATCTAGCACACTAGATAGGCACAACACATGGATGACTTTCACAGCAGCCAGCCGATCTTCGTCCAGATTCGGCAGCGGCTTACCGAGATGATCCTGCGCGGCGCGGTGGGGGAGGGCGATGCACTTCCCTCGGTCCGCACCATCGCGGCGGATCTGTCGGTCAACCCGCTGACGGTGACCAAGGCGTTCGAAGCGCTGGTCGATGTCGGCGTGGTGGAAAAACGAAGGGGACTTGGGATGTTCGTCAAAGCCGGGGCGCGAACCGAACTGCTGGCGCATGAGCGCGAGAAATTTCTGAAAGAGGACTGGCCGCGCATCGCCGCGCAGATCAAGGCGCTCGACCTCGACCTCAATACCCTGATTGCCAATACAACCGATATCAAGGGGCCGACCCATGAATGAGCTTTCCCTCGCCAGCCAGCCGGAAACCATTGAACCGATCGTTTCCGCCCGTGGCCTGCGCAAGAAATTTGGCCGCAAGGAAGTCCTGCATGGACTCGATTTCGACATTCCGCCCGGCCGTATCTATGGCCTGATCGGCCATAATGGCGCCGGCAAGACGACAACGCTCAACGCCATGCTGGGCCTGACCAATTGCGAAGGCACCATCCGCGTCCTGGGCGAAGACCCTTTCGCCAGGCGCGCCAAGCTGATGGAGAACGTCGCCTTCATCTCCGACGTGGCGAGCCTGCCGCGCTTCCTGCGGGTCCGCGAGCTGTTCGCGCTGCTCTCCAACATCCATCCCAATTTCAGCCAGGACAAGGCGCGCAGCTTCCTCGAGGGCACCGACATCAAGCCCGAGATGAAGGTCAAGCACCTCAGCAAAGGCATGGTCGCCCAGTTGCACCTGGCGGTGGTGATGGCGATCGACGCCAAGCTGCTGGTGCTCGACGAGCCGACGCTGGGCCTCGACATCACCTATCGCAAGCGCTTCTACCGGCGCCTGCTCGAAGACTACATGACCGAGGAGCGCACTTTGCTCATCACCACCCATCAGGTGGATGAGATCGAGTTCATGCTCTCCGACATCATGTTCATCCGTGATGGTGAATTGATCCTGCACATGCAGATGGAGACGGTGAACGACAAGTTCACGCAATTGGTCGTCAACGATCCCGCGGCCCAGACCGCTGCCCGGGCCTACAACCCGGTCTATGAGGAAACCCGCTTCGGCCAGACCGTGATGATCTTTGACGGTGTCGACCGCAACCTGCTCGAACCCTTCGGCCGGCTGGCGACGCCGACGCTCAGTGACCTGTTCGTCGCGCTGATGCAGCGGCCCACAGCCAACCCGGAGAGCGCCCGATGAAGGCTTTCATCGCCCTGGTCCACCGCGAGCTGATCGAGCATCGCGGGGCATTCCTGATCGGGCCTCTGCTGCTGGTGGTCGTGCTGTTCGGGGCGGCCGTGCTGGCCTTCACCGTCGGCCGCGTTGACGCCAAATTCTCCGGCGCCATGCTGACCGTGGCGCCCCTGCGCATCTATGAAATGGGCTTTCTGGGCTTCGGCGTCGGCTGGTCCTTCTACCTGATGGCCACCCTGTTCTTCTATGCGGCCGATGGCTTTGCCGCCGACAAGCGCAACAATGCCATGCTGTTCTGGAAGTCCATGCCGGCCAGCGACTTCAAGGTGCTGCTCAGCAAGCTGGTGGCTGCCATCACAATCCTGCCCGGCACTGTCTATGCCGTCGCCCTGCTCAGCGGCGTGCTGCTCTATGGCGTCGCGATCACCACCATGCTGATCAGCGGCACCGGCACGGTTGCCGCGCTGGGTGGTATTGCCATGATCTACCTGCAGGTCGCCCTGGCAATCCTGGTGACCTTTGCCGTCGGCCTCATCTGGTATCTGCCCTATATGGCGCTGGTGGGCGGGCTGGCCACCGCCATGGGTCGCTGGGCCATTCCGGTGTCGCTGGTCCTGCCGGCCATTGCGGCCACGCTGGAATGGGTGACGCTGGGAGGCCTTCATCCCTTCACCACCCACACCTGGAAATATCTGAGCTACCGCGCCACGTTCCCGCTGATCGAGGATGGTTATATCGACGCCTGGTTCACCGGCTCGCAGCCGTTCAGTGCCCTGGCCTATACCACCGACCTCCTGGGCCGGGTGGATTGGACCCAGGTGGGCATTGGCGTCGTGTTCTCGCTGGTGCTGATGTATCTGGGCAGCGAATACCGCCGCCGCAGCAACGATAATTGACCTTGGCCACGCCTCCAGGCCACTCTCGCCGCCGCGCCCTCGGGTGCGGCGGTTTTTTGTTTTCGGAGATTGCATGCGGGCCCTTCTCGTTCTCGCCCATCCGCTGTCGGACAGCCTCTGTGCGCATCTGGCGCGTGAGGCCATCGAGGCGCTGCGCGCCCGCGGCGCCACGGTCGACATACTCGACCTCTATGCCGAGGCGTTCCAGCCGGCACTGACCGAGGCCGAGCGGCGGCGGCACTACGCGACGCCCGAGCCGGGGCCAGACATCGTTGCGCTGCAGCAGCGCCTCGCCGCCGCCGACACGCTGGTGCTGGTCTTCCCCACCTGGTGGTTCTCATTTCCTGCCATTCTCAAGGGCTGGTTCGACCGCGTCTGGTCGCCGAAATTCGCCTTCGAGCACGGCACGCCGATCAAGCCGCTGCTGACGGGACTCAAATCCGTCCTCGTGGTTACGACGCTCGGTTCGCCCTGGTGGATCGATACGATCGTGATGCGCCAGCCGGTCAAGCGCGTGCTGAAGACCGGGCTGGTTTTCGCCTGCGCGCCGCAGGCAAAATTCCATATGCTGTCGTTTCATGCCGCCGAGACGGCGGATGGCGGGCAGGTGGAGCGGTTTGTCGGGCGGATGAAGAAGGCGATTGGGCGGCTTCGCTGATCAGCCACCGGGGTCACCCTCCCCCTCGCGGGGAGGGTAGTGCAGCTAGGCCAAAGGCCGTAGCGGAACTTGGGTGGGGGGTGAGAGCCCCGATATCGGGGCCAAACGTCCCCCACCCTTGATCCCTCCCCGCAAGGGGGAGGGTGTCGACTGAGGTTTCAGAGAGCAGTCCCACTCTGGACATCGCCTGCATCCGCCCGTCTTATCCCCCCATGAGCGACCCCACCCGATTCCCCGATGTGATGCTGCTGGCTGCCGGCCTGGGCACGCGGCTGCGGCCGATCACCGAGACGCTGCCCAAGCCGCTGGTGCCGGTAGCCGGCGTGCCGCTGATCGAGCGCATCATGGGCAATGCGCGGGCCGAGGGCGCCAAGCGCTTCGTCGCCAATGCGCATTACCGCGCCGACCAACTGCTGGCCCATTTCGGCGGCCTGCTGAAGGTCAGCCGCGAGGATGAACTGCTGGGCACGGGCGGCGGGGTGAAGCGGGCGCTGCCGATGCTGCATTCCGACCCCATCCTGGTGATGAATACCGACGCGTTCTGGCCTGCGGGCAGCGATGCGCCGATCGCCCGCATGATGGCCCGTTATGGCAAGCCTGACGACATCGTGCTGCTCTGTGTGCATCCGCGTAACGCCACCGGCTTTGGCCGCAGCCATGATTTCTGCCTGTCGCCGCAGGGCGAGGTGACGCGCGACTATGGTGCGCCGGTAATCTATGGCGGGGTGGCGCTTATGGGCAAAAACCTGTTCGACGGCACGCCTGACGGCGCCTTTTCACTCAATGCGCTGTTCGAGGCGGCGCTGGAGCGCGAGACGCTGCATGGCGTGGTGCTCGACGCGCCCTGGTTCCATGTCGGCGACCCCCAGGCGCTGGCGGAGGCAGAGCGAAGGCTCGCCGGGGCAGAGCAGCGGCTCGCGCCATGACGCTGTTTTCCATCGCGCCGCATGCTCCCTTCCTCGCCACCCTGGCCGACCGCATCCTGGACGGGACGCTGCTGGCCGGCTGGGACCGCTCGGGGCCGTTCTGGCTCAGCGATGTCACCATCATCCTGCCGACCGGTCGCGCCCGGCTGGCGCTGGCCGACCAACTGGCCCAGCGCGGCGTCGGCCTGTTGCCCGACCTGCGGACGCTGGGCGGCAATGTCGATGGCGAAGAGCCGTTCCTGGTCAGCGAAACGCCGCCTCCGCCACCGCAAGCCTCAAGCCTCGAACGCCGGCTGGGCCTGTCGGACCTGGTGGCCGGCTGGGCCGGCAGCCCGGATGGACGACGGGCGTTTTCGAGCCCACCCACGGCCGCCGAAATCCTCGCCATGGCCGGCTCGCTGGGCGAGCTGATCGACGACCTGGTCACCGAGGAGCGCAGCGATGCGGACCTGCGCGCCATTGCGCCCAATATCGAGGCCGATCTCGGAGAATACTGGCAGCAGACGCTCAAATTCCTCGATATCGCCCTCACCTATTGGCCCGAAAAGCTGCGCGAGATCGGCAAGGCGGATGCCAGCCGCCTGCGCGGACAGCGGCTCGACCGACAGGCAAGCCTGGCGGCAGAGACATTCGGCGAACGCCCGGTGATCGTTGCCGGCTCGACCGGCTCCATTCCCGCCACCGCGCGCCTGCTCAAGGCCATCAACGGCTTGCCGCGCGGCGCGATCGTGCTGCCCGGGCTCGATTGCAGCCTGACGCCGGCCCAGCATGAGGCGCTGTTGGCCACCGACAATGCGCCGCATGGCCATCCGCAATATGGCCTGGCCCGCCTGCTGCGGCGGCTCGATGCGGCGGTGAGCGACGTGACCGAGCTGGCCAGCGACAGCGATGACAGCCGCACGCGGCTGGTGCTCACCGCGATGGCCCTGCCCGACGACACGGCGCGCTGGCCGCAATTGCGGGCGCAGGAGCTCGACATGGCGCTCGGCACCGCCACGCAGGGCCTTGCCATCCTCGAAGCGCGCAACGAGGACGAGGAAGCGCGGGCCATCGCCATCGCGGCGCGGGCCAGCCTGGTGCAGGACCGCACGGTGGGCATTGTCACGCCGGACCGGAACCTGGCGCGCCGCATCGCTGCCGAATTGCGGCGCTTCGACATTGTGGTCGACGACGCCGCCGGTACGCCGCTGTTCCAATCGGCCGCCGGTCGGCTGGCGCGGCAGTTGTTGGCCGTGGCCGCCGGTGGCTGCGCCGCGGTCGATATCATTGCGCTGCTGCGCAATCGCGCTGTCAGCTTCGGGCTCGAGCGCTGGAAGGTGGGGCACCTGGCCGACGATATCGAGCTGGGCCTGCTGCGCGGCCAGCGCGCGGCGCCGGGGCTGGACGGGCTGCGCAAGCTGCTGGCCGACAATGTCTCGGGCTATACCAAATACCCGGCGCGCAGCCTGCGCGAGCGGCATGTCGCCGATATCGAGGATCTGCTGGATCGACTCGCCACGGCGCTGCAGCCGCTGCATGACCTGCTGGCTCAGCCGCGGATCGCCGCGAGCGACCTGGCCCGGGCCATCTGCGCCACGCTGGACAGTGTGACCGATGAAGCCGACCTGGCGGGCGGGCGCGAACTGACCGGCTGGGGCGAGCAGATGTCGGCGCTTGATGGCCAGGGTCACCATTTCCCGCCGCGCAGCCTTGAAACCGTGCTGGCGGCGCTGATGACCGGCTTTTCCGTGCGCACCAGCGAGGACCGGCGGCAGGACATTGCCATCTGGGGCCAGCTCGAAGCGCGGCTGATGAATCCGGACCTGTTGATCCTGGCCGGGCTCAATGAGGATGTGTGGCCCGAAGTGGCCGATCCCGGGCCCTGGCTCAGCCGCGGCATGCGCCTGGCGGCCGGGCTCGAGCCACCCGAGCGGCGGCAGGGCCAGGCGGCCCATGATTTCGCCCAGGCCTTGGGCAATGACCAGGTGATCATCGCCTATGCCGGCCGTGTCGGGACCAGCCCGGCGCAGCCGTCGCGGCTGCTGCAGCGGCTCGAAGCCTATGCCGGCAAGGACCTGGCCGGCAATTGGCGCAAGCGCGGCGAGGACTGGGTTGGGCTGGCCCGCCGGCTCGACGCGGCCGAGACAATGGCGCCGGCGCCCCGCCCCGCGCCCAATCCGCCCGCGGAGCTGCGGCCACGCTCCCTGTCGGTGACGCAGATCGAGACGCTGATGCGCTCGCCCTACGATATCTATGCCAACAGGGTGCTGCGGCTGAAGCCGATCGACCCGCTGGGCGAAACCGCCGATGCGCGCGAGCGCGGCAATACCGTGCACGAAATCCTGTCGCGCTTCGTCGAGGACGGCCAGGATGTCATGGCGCCGGATGCCCCTGCCATCCTGCAACGCATCGCCGAGGAGGAGTTCGGCAAGCTGCATGTCAGCGCCGAGCTGCGGGCCATCTGGCTGCGCCGGTTCGAGACGGCGGCGCGGCAATTCCTCGATTTCGAGCAGGATCGCAATGCCGGAGTCGCCAGGCGCCATGCCGAGATCAAGGGCAAGTGGGCGCTGCCCATGGGCTTTACGCTCACCGGCCGCGCCGACCGGGTCGACGAGATGGTCGACGGCACGCTCGAAATCATGGACTTCAAGACCGGTTCTGTGCCCCAGCCCATGACCATGCGGGCCTTCGAGGCGCCACAGCTGCTGCTCGAGGCCGCGATGGCGCAAGCCGGCGCGCTGGAAGGCGTCTCGCCAGCGAACAGTTCGGCGCTCACCTATGTCAAGATTGGCCTTGGTCCCGACGCCTTCCAGCCCAAGCCGTTCAGCCTGGCCAGCGACCACGACGTGATGAGCGCAGCCGACGAGATTGCCCGCCGCATGCAGGCGCATGTCGATTTCTTCCTGTTCAGGGATACGCCCATGCCGGCGCGCCTCTTGCCGCTCAAGACGCAGCGGTTTCCGGGCGCCTATGACCACCTGTCGCGCATGGCGGAGTGGACGGCCGTGGACGATGACGAGGAGGAGCTGTGGTGAGCGATCGCGGCAAGCTCGTCGTCCCCTCGACCACCAAGCGCTACCAGGCCCAGGCCGCCGATCCGCGCCGCTCGATCTGGGTGGGAGCCAATGCCGGTTCGGGCAAGACCTTCGTGCTCACCCAGCGCGTGCTGCGCCTGCTGCTGACTGGGGTCAATCCGCAGTCGATCCTCTGCCTCACCTATACCAAGGCGGCCGCGGCCGAGATGCGCAGCCGCGTGGCGCAGAAGCTGGCGGAATGGGCGGTGATGCCGCAGGCCGAGCTCACCCGGGCGCTGCGGGATATCGAGGGGTCGCGCGTCGACGAGGCGCTGATCGAGCGCGCGCGCACGCTGTTTGCCCGGGCGCTTGAAACGCCGGGCGGGCTCAAGATCGTCACCATCCACGCCTTCTGCGAAAGCGTGCTGCATCGCTTCCCGCTCGAAGCGGGGGTGCCGTTCGACTTCGAGGTGATCGAGGATGACGAGCGCGCCACCCTGATCCGCGCGGCGCGTGAGGCCGTATTGGCCGAAGGCCTGCGCGGCGATGCCGGCGCGTCGGCGGTCGAGACGCTGTTTGACCGGCTGAGCAATTTCCAGATCGAGGAAGCCATCGACATCGCCCTGGCCGATACGCGCCGGCTCAAGGCGGTGCTGGCCGACACGGGCACGGCCAAGGCCCGGCTGCGGACGCTGGTGGGCGTCGGGGCGGCCGATTCCACCACCCTGCGCCGGCAGCTGTCGAGCGAGAGCCTGATCGTGCCGGACCTGCTGCGCGAAATCGTCCGCCTGTTCGGCGGCGTGCCTGGCGGCAGGCGCTTTGTCGACCTGCTGGCCAAGGTCGATCCGGCCCGCATGGGGGCGCAGCAGCTTCGGGGCGCCTTCATCACCAATGACGGCAAGCCGCGCGGCCTGCTCAATGCCACGCAGAAGGGGCAACGACCGGACCTGCAAGCCTTGCTCGAAGCCGAGCAGAGCCGGATCGTCGCCATCATCGATGCCATGGGCCGCGCCGAACTGGTCGAGCGCAGCGACGCGCTGCTCGATGTGGTGGCCGCCATTGTCGCCCGCTACGAGAGCGGCAAGCGCATGCGCTCGCGGCTCGATTTCGACGACCTGGTGGAGCGGCTGGGCGCGCTGTTCGAGCGGCCCGAGGCCGGCGCCTGGGTGCGCTACAAGCTCGATTCGGGCATCGACCACATCCTGGTCGACGAAAGCCAGGATACCAATCCGGAACAGTGGCGGGTGGTGCGCGCCATCGGCGACGAGTTCTTCGCCAATGCCTCGGGCGCCACCAGGCCGCGCTCGCTGTTCGCGGTGGGCGACCAGAAGCAGTCGATCTATTCGTTCCAGGGCGCCGAACCCATCCTGTTCGATGAAACCGGCCGCGCCTTTGCCAAGGCCGCCCAGGCCGCCGGCCTGCCATTCGAGCGCGTGCCGCTGCATACCAGCTTCCGCACCCTGCCCGAAATTCTGGCCGCGGTGGACCTGGTGGCGGGCTTGCCCGACATGCCGACTGCGCTGCTCGAAAACGAGCCTGTCATCCACGAGGCGGCGCGGGTGCAGACCGGCGGACGGGTGACGCTGTGGCCACCCGTCCAGCAGGCGGCGGCGCCGACCGGTTTGGGCGCCTGGCCCACCGAGCCGGCCGCTGGCGGCGTGGAGCAAACCGCCGCCCGCCAGGTGGCCGGGCGGATCGCCCGCGAAATCCGCGGCTGGATCGACAGCAAGCGCCCGTTGGCGAGCCGCGGCCGCACCATCGAACCCAAGGATGTGATGGTGCTGGTGCAGTCGCGCGGCGCGGTGTTCCAGGAAGTGATCCGCGCGCTGCGCAAGGAAAACCTGCCGACGCCAGGCGCCGACCGGCTCGATGTCGCCACCCATATTGCGGTGCTCGACCTGTTGGCGCTGTGCGACGTGCTGCTCAACCCGGCCGACGACCTGCAGCTGGCGGCGCTGCTGCGCTCACCGCTGTTCGATGTCAGCGAGGACGACCTCTATGCCCTGGCGCAGCCGCGCGGGGAGTATCAGACGCTGTGGGAGGCGCTCAAGGAGGCCACCCTGCCCAACGGTCGCGACGCCTATTCCCGGCTGGCGCGCTGGCGCAAAGAACTCGATTTCGAGCGGCCCTTCGAGTTCCTGAGCCACGTGCTCTATGCCGATGGCGGGCTGCGTCGCTTCCATGGCCGGCTGGGCGAGGAAGTCGACGATGTGCTGGCCGAACTGATGGAGCTGGCGCTCAAGCACGAACAGAGCGAGCAGCCGTCGCTGCAGGGCTTCGTCGCCGCCATGCGGCAGACCGAAATCTCGATCAAGCGCGAACTCAGCGAAACCGGCAATGGCGTGCGGGTGATGACGGTGCATGGCGCCAAAGGGCTCGAGGCACCCATCGTCATTCTCGCCGATGCTGCCAGCAAGCCGCAGGGCCGGCTGGTGAACAAGCCCGTCTATGTGCTCGACCGCGCGCCCGGACCACTGCTGGTGCATGCCTCGGGCCGGTCGCAGCACACATCGGACAGCCTACCGGTGCGCGACGCGGTCGAAACCGCCCTGCTGCAGGAATATTGGCGCAAGCTCTATGTCGCCATGACGCGCGCCGAGGATGAGCTCTATGTGACCGGCGCGTTGACCCAGATCGGCAAGATCGATGGCACCTGGTACGAAAAGATCGATATGGCCCTGCGCCCGCAGGCGGAGCGGGTGGCCAGCGAAGCCGATGAAGAAACCGCGCTGATCTTTCCGGCCGAGCGCCCCCTGCCGCAGCCGGTGGGCAAACTGACGCCGTCGGCGGCGGCAAGGCCGGCGCCGCTCGCCCTTGGACCCGTGGCAGCGCCGATCCGGCCGCGCATCCTGACGCCCTCCACGGTCGGCTCGCCTGGCCGGCGCGGCGGCGCGCTCGATACCGCGGCCGAACAGATGCGCGATGCCGATGCGGCACGGCGCGAGGGCATTGCCCTCCATGCCCTGCTGCAGCACCTGCCGGCTCTGCCTGCCGGTGCGCGGCTCGATGCGGCCCTCGCGGCGCTGACGGTGCTATCGCCCGAGGACAAGGATGGGCATGCCGGCCTTGCCGCCAAGGCGATATCCATCCTCTCCCGCGCCGACCTTGCCGCCCTGTTTGGCGCCGAGAGCCGCGCCGAGGTGCCATTCCTGGTGGATGTGCGAAGGGATGGGGAAGATATCCGCCTGGCAGGCCGCATGGACCGGCTGGTCATTGACGACTCGGGGGTGTTGGTGGTGGACTACAAGTCCGACGCATCGGTGCCCGGGGGGCCGGGCGATGTGCCGGGGAACTATCTTACCCAGCTCGGATTATATGCGTTGGTTGCAGGTCAGCTTTTCCCGGGACGAACCGTGCGCGCGGCAATTCTATGGACACGACTGGAATCATTGATGTTTCTGCCCTCGGACATACTGGCGGCAGGCGCAAGGGGCTTCACCATGCGGTGAGTGTACTTGCCCGCAGGCTGGACTCTACCCAGCTTTAGGCGCACAGAGACCGCCGCTTTAACCCAGAAGGCAAATAACCCATGACTACTCACGTTTCCGACGCCAATTTTGGCGAGGAAGTCCTTAACTCCAAAGAGCCCGTCCTCGTGGATTTCTGGGCAGAGTGGTGCGGGCCATGCCGCGCGATCGCACCGCTGCTCGATGAGCTCTCGACCGAACTGGCCGGCAAGGTCAAGATCGTCAAGCTCAATGTCGACGACAATCCGGGCACGGCCAGCAAGTATGGCGTTCGCTCCATCCCGACCATGATCCTCTTCAAGGGCGGCGAAGCCGCCGACATGAAGATCGGTGCCGGCACCCCCAAGGCGGGCCTCACCAAGTGGCTCGAAGGCCACGCCGCCTAAGATCGGGCGATTTGCAAAGCACCGCTGGAGCGATCCGGCGGTGTTTTTGTTTGGGGGCCAGGGGACACCGCACCCTGTGACCCAGGGGGTAGCATCACGACTTCGGTGGCTCCCGTCACCCCACCCTCAATCCCTCCCCATCAAGGGGAGGGAGGCGCCAGATCGACTCTCAAGGACTATCTGGATGTCTTCGCATCCGCTGCGCAGGCCTCCCTCCCCCTTGTGGGGAGGGAATGAGGGTGGGGGTGGGGGCGCGCTCGCAGCGGAGAAGACCAACTATGTTGTTCGCGCCTAAGGCAGGTTGAGAAAACAAAACTCCATCCGCGCCACCCACCACATCTTGTATGCCTTTCCAAACCCACCGACTCCTCCTAGCATTCATCGCCTGATACCGATGGAGATGCGTGATGGCCTTGCATGTGACTGACGCCAATTTTGCTGCCGAGGTGCTGGCTTCCGATCGCCCGGTGCTGGTGGATTTCTGGGCCGAATGGTGCCCGCCCTGCAAGGCCATGGAGCCGGCCATTGACGAGCTGGCCGAAACGCTCGCCGACAGCGTCAAGATCGTCAAACTCGATGTCGACAGCAATCCGGGCATTACCGTGCAGTACAATGTGCGGTCCATGCCGACACTGATGGTGTTCAGGAATGGCCAGCCGGTGGATCTGCGGGTCGGCGCCGGCCAATCGCGCGTGCAGCTGATCAAGTGGCTCGAGACGCACACGGCCTAGGCGAAGGCAAAGAAAAGGCGGGGATTACTCCCCGCCCGGTTTCTTCCTTAGCGCAGGAAGAGAACGATGATGATGATCAGCCAGATCGGCACGCCGAGAAGCCAAAGTCCAAGACCGCGTAGCATGGTTGTTTCCTTTCTGACGAACTAGAAGCGCTTGAAGACGCCGGCAAAGACGGTGTTTTCATCGCGATGGTTGCCGCCCTTCTGGGCCGCCCAGAAGGCGCCGATGGCCGAGACTAGCAGCGAGGCAGCCAAGAGGAATGCGCCGATAATGGCCGTGTTGCGGGCAATGCGGGCCGCTTCGATGGCCTTCTGGCGCGCTTCCTCGACACTGGCGATCGCCTGGTCGACACGGGCCTGGGCCTCTTCGGGCGGAATGCCGGCATTGGCAGCCACGACACCGGCCAGATATGTGCGATCGGCATCGGCAACCGTGCCATCGCCAAGCGCGGCCTGAGCGAAGATACGGCCAGCTTCACCGCGCGCTGCTTCGGCCTCGACCGGCTGGGTCGAGCGGAACATGGTGTCGATGAAGTAGGCATTGGGGTCGACGGCGTCGGCCGCGCCTTCAGCCACGTTGGAGGCGGCAGTGGTGGCCGTCGCCGCAGCCGAGCCCACGGCATTGGCGGCGGCGCCGATACCGCCGACAGCGATCACGGTGCCCAGGATTGCCGCACCGGCCCAGACCAACAGGCCATGGGCGCCGTCGCGCAGGTCGCTTTCGTCTTCATTGGCGTCGAAATAGCGACGACGCAGGCGACCGGTCAGGTAACCGCCGGCCATGAAGCTTGAAATCTGCACCCAGAGGAACCAGGTCGCGGCCGCTATGCCGACAAAGATCGGATTGGGGCCATCGCCATAGCCGAAGTCGAGAAAGTTGAGGCCGACGGCCGAGCCGAAGCTGATCAGCACCAGGCTGATGGCTGACGCCAGAACAATACCGGCAATAATCGCAGGCCAATCGACATAGGAAGACTGGTCTCGTCCGGCGGCGGCTGAATTGGTAACGACAACGCCCGCGGGCGCATCAATGGTCATGTGAGCATCTCCTGAGGTTTACTGGTAGGTTCTTGCCACGACCAAAGGTCAGGCAAGGCCGATGAACGACAGGATGGCCATGACGATAACGATGAGGCCGACGATATAGATGATCGAGTTCATGGGATTATGCCTTCTTCTTGATTGACGCAGTGCGCTTTCAACAATCGGGCAGGCTGAATCGTTCCGAAGTTGCATCAATTATGTGCACGTGCGCGTGAGCCTCCGGCCGGCAACGAAAAAGGCGGGGATCGCTCCCCGCCTTGTAGGTTTGCTGCCGCCTGAAACGGCGGCTTATCCGGTGGTCATTTCCGACCTAGAGGCCGTCGGTGACAACGGTCGAGAAGGCGCCTTCCGGAGCCTTGGTGATGGCCGGATTGTCGGGCGAGACGGCCGACAGCAGGGTATCGACGGTCTGCTGGTAATCGGCCTGGTCGAGGGCGCCGGTGGAGCCTTCGGTGAGCTTGTTGACCTCGGTCATCTGGTAGAGCTGGTCTTCCAGCGTCATGGCGCCGGTCGAGTCATTGTCCAGAACGATCTGCGCGGCTTCCTCGGCATTGGCGCGGGCATATTCCCAACCCTTCATCGAGGCGCGGACGAACTTGGTCATCTTCTCGACGAATGCCGGATCGGCCAGCTTTTCTTCGAGGACATAGAGGCCGTCCTCGAGCATGCCGACGCCTTCGTCGCGATAGTTGAACACGGTGAGTTCTTCGGGGGTAATCCCGGCCTTCAGCACCTGGCCATATTCGTTATAGGTCATGGTGGAGATACAGGCAGCCTGCTTCTGGATCAGCGGATCGACGTTGAAGGCTTGCTTGAGGACTTCGACGCCCTCGGCGCCACCTTCGGTGGAATAGCCGAGCTTGGCCATCCAGGCGTAGAAGGGATATTCATTGCCGAAGAACCAGACGCCCAGCGTCTTGCCCGGGAAATCGGCCGTGGTCTCGACGCCGGCTTCCTTGAGGCAGGTCAGCAGCAGACCCGAATTCTTGAACGGCTGGGCGATATTGACCAGCGGCACGCCGCGTTCGCGCGCGGCAAGGCCGGCAGCCATCCAGGTGGTGATGACATCGGCACCGCCGCCGGCGATGACCTGCTCAGGCGCGATATCGGGGCCGCCCGGCTTGATTTCGACGGTGAGGCCTTCTTCTTCGTAGAAGCCCTTGGCCTGGGCGACATAGTAGCCGGCGAACTGGGCCTGGGTGACCCACTTGAGCTGCAGCGTCACGGTATCCTGAGCCCAGGCACCGCCCACTGCCGCCATCGTCATTGCGCCTGCGAGGGCGCCGATCAGAAGTTTCTTCATTGCCGTTTTCCCTGAGTTTGGCATTGCCTTATGCACCACGCACAGACGGATGCCAGAAGGTGACGCCCCGTTCGATCAGAACGATCACCCCGTAGAAGACCGAGCCCGCGACTGCCGCCACCGCGATTTCGGCCCATACCATGTCGACATTCATCCGGCCGACTTCGGTAGAGATCCGGAAGCCCATTCCCACGATGGGCGTCCCGAAGAATTCCGCTACGATTGCGCCGATCAAGGCCAAAGTCGAGTTGATCTTGAGGGCGTTGAATATGAAGGGGCCCGCAGCAGGGAGCCTGAGCTTCATAAGGGTCTGCCAATAGCCGGCGGCATAGGTGCGCATCAGGTCGCGCTCGATGGCGGACGATGCATTGAGGCCAGCCACGGTGTTCACCAGCATGGGGAAGAAGGTCATGATGACGACGACGGCGGCCTTGGATGGCCAGTCGAAGCCGAACCACATGACCATGATCGGCGCGACGCCGACAATGGGCAAAGCCGAGACGAAATTGCCCAGCGGCAACAGTCCCGATTTGAGGAAGGGCGAGCGATCGATGAGAATGGCGACCACGAAGCCGAGGCCACAGCCCATGAGGTAGCCGATCAGCACAGCCTTCAAAAAGGTCTGCTGGAAATCGGCCAGCAAGGTCGGCACCGAGGCGGTAATGCGCGCCCAGATCATCGAGGGCGGCGGCAGGATGACCTGCGGCACATGACCGGCGCGGGTGATGACTTCCCAGGCCACGAGGATGGTGAGGCCGAAGGCGATGGGGATAAGCAGGCCCAGGCCAGCATTGTCCGACAGG
Source organism: uncultured Devosia sp. (assembly GCF_946479885.1). The sequence goes on along the minus strand of NZ_CAMLHM010000006.1, from coordinate 6,559 downwards.
CCGGGCGCCAGGGTCTTGCTGAGGCGTTCGACGAACAGCCAGGCAAAGAGCCAGGCGGCAACGAGCGCCATCCAGAAGAAGGGCGGCGTTGGCTCGATGACGCCGAGGCTCGTGAGCAGCGCGACAGCGCCCAGCACGGCAAAGGCGCCATCAGCCCAGAGGCCGAGCGGCACGAAAAAGCGGATCAGCGACAGGAAGCCGAGCGCCAGGAAAGCCTTGAGCAGCAAAGCCGTTTCAAACGGGGTGACGACACTCAAAGCGAGGGCTGCGGCGCAGAGGCCGCCAGCGACGAGGGCGAGGAAAAACTGGAGCTGGCTCATGCGGGACGCGCCCCCATGGACCGGTTGACCAGCCGCTCCACCACGCCGACCGCGATGACCAGCAAGGCGGCGAGGATGGAGGCGGCGAAGAGGGCGGCCCAGATCTGCACGGTCTGGCTGTAATAGGACCCGGCCAATAGCCGCGCGCCGAGGCCGGCTACTGCGCCGGTCGGCAGTTCGCCGACAATGGCGCCGACCAGCGAGGCGGCGACGCCGACCTTGAGCGAGGCGAAGAGGAAGGGCATGGCGGCCGGCCAGCGCAGCTTCCAGAAGGTCTGGCCGGCGCTGGCATTGTAGGTGTGCATCAGGTCGAGCTGGATCGCCTCGGGCGAGCGCAGGCCTTTGACCATGCCCACCGCGACGGGGAAGAAGCTCAGATAAGCCGAGATGATGGCCTTGGACATCAGCCGCGCCGGATCGGTCGGGATGCCAAGGGTGCCGGTGAAGATATTGAAGCCGATCACCACGATCAGCGGCGCCAGCGCCAGGATGGGGATGGTCTGGCTCGCGACAATCCACGGCATCAGCGAGCGGTTCATGGCTTCGTTGTGGACGATCAGCACGGCCAGCCCGATGCCGAGCACCGAGCCCATGAGGAAGCCGAGTGCCGTGGCCGAGAAGGTGACCCAGGCATGGAAAATCAGGCTGCGCGGCTTGTTGGGGGCGACGAGGGCGGTCGAGTTCCACAGCTCGCCAAACACCTGATGGGCGGTGGGGAGGACAGGCTTTTCCTGGTTCCAGCTGTCGACCACGAACTGGGTGAACGGCACATCGACCACGTCGCCGCGGCGATAGACGTCATTCTGCCACTGGGCGTTCATGCCGATGGCGGCGGCATACCAGACGGCAACGATCGCCAGCAGGACAATGAGGATCGGGAGGGTGCGGTTCATGAGGCCCCTTCCCCTCTCCCCTTGAGGGAGAGGGTCGATCTTTCTGCGTTCAGCAGAAAGATCGGGGTGAGGGGTTCTGCGCCATGCCATGCTTCGATGTCGCGGAGGGGCCAAAACCCCTCATCCGCCCTTCGGGCACCTTCTCCCTCAAGGGGAGAAGGGAAGGTGGCATCCCGCCCAAGCCCCATCACACCGTCTCCTCATAGGAATGCCCGGCCCGCAATCCGTCGCGCACCCGCGCAGCGATGGCGAGGAATTCGGGCGTCTCGCGGATATCGAGCGGACGCTCGCGCGGCAGGTTGCTCTCGATGATGTCGGTCACGCGACCGGGGCGCGGGCTCATGACCACGATCTTGGTCGACAGATAGACCGCCTCGGGGATGGAGTGGGTGACAAAGCAGATGGTCTTTTGCGTCGCGTCCCACAGCTTGAGCAGTTCGGAATTGAGGTGGTCGCGCACGATTTCGTCCAGCGCGCCGAAGGGCTCGTCCATCAGCAGCAGGTCGGCATCGAAGGCTAAAGCGCGGGCGATGGAGGCGCGTTGCTGCATGCCGCCCGACAGCTGCCAGGGATATTTCTTCTCGAAGCCCGACAGGTTCACCAGGTCCATGGTGCGCTTGATGCGCTCGGCCTGCTGGCTGGCGCCATAGCCCATGATTTCGAGCGGTAGCGCGATGTTCTTCTCGATGGTGCGCCACGGGTAGAGCGCCGGGGCCTGGAACACATAGCCATAGGCGCGGTTCTTGCGCGCTGCTTCGGGCGTCAGGCCATTGATGGTGAGGCTGCCTGACGTGGGGCGCTCGAGATCGGCAATGGTGCGCAGGAACGTGGTCTTGCCGCAGCCCGAAGGGCCGATGAAGGACACGAACTCACCCTTGTTGATGGTGAGATTGACGTCGCTGAGCGCGACGACGTCGCCATCATTGGTGCTAAAGGTGAGGCCGAGATGTTCGGCAGATACCACAGTCGTCACGCACAGGCCCCCATTGTCGCTTCCGGCGCGAGTTCCATCAGACCCCCGTCGCCGGAATTCCAGACCGTTCGACCTTGCGGGGTGCGACGATTTCTTTCCACTGGCTCAGGGCCCGATTCACAGGGTTCTTCGCCTCGCGAGCGACGAATTTGCCATGGCCCGGCTCGGTCCTGACCTCGCTCTCGACGATCGAGACCTTGCCGCGGGTCAGGACGAACCGCGGCAGGCCGGTGACCTCGAAGCCCTCGAACACATTGTAGTCGATGACCGACTGCTGAGCCGAGGCGGCAATGGTCTTGCTGCGCTTGGGATCCCACACCACGAGGTCGGCATCGGCACCCACGAGGACGGCGCCCTTCTTGGGATAGAGGCCCAGGATCTTGGCGATGTTGGTCGAGGTGACCGCGACGAACTCGTTCATGGTCAGGCGACCGGTGTTGACGCCCGCGGTCCACAGCACCGGCATGCGGTCTTCGAGGCCGCCCGTTCCATTGGGAATCTTGGAGAAATTGCCAACGCCATTGCGCTTCTGCGCCGTGGTGAAGGCGCAGTGATCGGTGGCGACGACCGAGAGCGAACCGGACTGCAGCCCAGCCCAGAGCGAATCCTGGTGCAGCTTGTTGCGGAAGGGCGGCGACATGACGCGACGGGCGGCATGGTCCCAATCGGGGTTGAAATATTCGCTCTCGTCGAGCGTCAGATGCTGGATCAGCGGCTCGCCATAGACGCGCATGCCCTTCTGGCGGGCGCGGCGGATGGCTTCATGCGCCTGTTCGGAGCTGACATGCACCACATAGAGCGGCACACCGGCCATGTCGGCGATCATGATGGCGCGGTTGGTGGCCTCGCCCTCGACTTCGGGGGGGCGGGAATAGGCATGCGCCTCGGGGCCGGTATTGCCTTCGGCCAAGAGCTTCGCCGTCATCGCGGCGACGACGTCGCCATTCTCGGCATGAACCAACGGCAGCGCGCCCAAGTCAGCGCAGCGCTGGAACGACGAGAACATCTCGTCGTCATTGACCATCAGCGCGCCCTTATAGGCCATGAAATGCTTGAAGCTGGTAATGCCGCGATCGACGACATCGGCCATTTCATTGAACACCTGCTCGCCCCACCAGGTGATGGCCATGTGGAAGCTGTAATCCGCATTGGCCTTGCCGGTCTTGTTGTCCCACATCTGCAGCGCTTCGAGCAGGGACTGGTTGGGGCTGGGCAGGCAGAAATCGACCACCATCGTGGTGCCGCCGGAAAGGCCTGCGCGGGTGCCGGATTCGAAATCATCGGCGGAGTACGTGCCCATGAAGGGCATTTCGAGGTGCGTATGCGGATCGATGCCGCCGGGCATGATGTAGCAGCCCGTGGCGTCTAGGGTCTCGTCACCGGAAAGGTTCTGCCCGATCTCGACGATGATCTCGCCGTCGATGAGGACGTCGGCCTTGTAGGTGAGATCGGCGGTGACAACGGTGCCGTTTTTGATGACTTTGGTCATGGAGAATTTCCCGGTGTTTCGGTCGGCACCACTTCACCTCTCCCTTTGGGGGAGAGGTCGGGCTTCGCGTAGCGAAGACCGGGTGAGGGGGCCTTGTTCAGGTGCTCGGCAATGATGTGAACAACACCGTCCAGATTGGAGAGAACGTCATTGTTCCAGAAGCGCATGACTGCGTAACCGTGCTCAGTGAGGGCGGTCGTCCGCAGCTTGTCATGAGCGCTGTCGGCGTGCTGCCCGCCATCCAGCTCGATGATCAGATCCGCCTCACGACAAGCAAAGTCGGCGATATAGCGGCCGACTGGCACCTGGCGGACAAACTTGAAACCAAGAAGCTTGCGATTGCGGAGCGCGGCCCACAGTTTGCGCTCAGCATCCGTCATGTTCGCGCGGAGGGTCTTGGCAGCCGTGGCGGCGAACTGGGTTTTGATGGCGCTCATAAGGCCCCCTCACCCGGCCCTGCGGGCCGACCTCTCCCCCAAAGGGAGAGGTGAAGAGGCGCGGCGACCTCTCCCCGGAGGGGCGAGGTAAGGTCGGCCTTGCCCTCGCCTTGAGACATCACTCCACAATCTCCGCCGTTTCCAGCACCGCATGGAACAGCACGTCCGCCCCGGCGGTGGCCCATTCCTTGGAGATGTCTTCCGCCTCGTTGTGGCTCAGCCCGCCGACACACGGGCACATGACCATCGTTGAGGGTGCGACCTTGTTCATCCAGCAGGCGTCGTGGCCGGCGCCGGAGATGATGTTCATGTGACTGTAGCCGAGGTCTTCGGCCGCCTTGCGCACCCGGGCGACCAGGGTCGGGTCGAAGGCCACGGGGTCGAAATGGCCGACCGCTTCCATGGCGTAGCCGACGCCAAGCTGCTGGCAGATGTCTTGCGCTTTGCTCTCGATCTGCTCGCGCATGGAATTGAGCTTGCCGATTTCCGGCGAGCGAATGTCGACGGTGAAGACGACGGTGCCCGGCAGCACGTTGCGCGAATTGGGGGCGAACTTCATCTGGCCGACACCGCCGACCGCGCCCGGCTGGTGATCCAGGGCGACGGCCTGCACCATCTCGATGATGCGGGCCATGGCGAGGCCGGCATTGACCCGCATGTTCATCGGCGTCGAACCGGTATGGGCTTCCTTGCCGGTCAGGGTGAATTCGAGCCACCACAGACCCTGGCCATGGGTGACGACGCCGATCTGCTTGCCTTCGGCTTCGAGGATCGGGCCTTGCTCGATGTGATATTCGAAATAGGCGTGCATCTTGCGGGCGCCGACGACTTCATCGCCGCGCCAGCCGATACGGGCTAGTTCGTCGCCATAGGTGAGGCCTGCCTGATCCTTGCGGCTATAGGCATAGTCCTGGCTATGGACGCCGGCGAAGACGCCGGAGGCCAGCATGGCCGGGGCGAAGCGTGCGCCTTCTTCATTGGCCCAGTTGGTGACGACGATGGGGTGCCTGGTCTTGATGCCCATGTCGTTGAGCGAGCGGACGACTTCGAGCGCCGCAAGGACGCCGAGTACGCCGTCATACTTGCCGCCGGTGGGCTGGGTGTCGAGGTGGCTGCCGACATAGACCGGCAGCGCGTTGGGGTCGGTGCCCGGACGGGTCATGAACATTGACCCCATCTGGTCGACGCCCATGCTGAGGCCCGCCGCGTCGCACCAGCGCTTGAACAGGTGGCGGCCTTCGCCGTCTTCGTCGGTCAGCGTCTGGCGGTTATTGCCCCCGGCAATACCGGGGCCAATCTGCGCCATCTCCATGAGACTGTCCCAGAGCCGATCACCGTTGATACGAAGGTTTTCTCCTGGGGCAGACATATGGGCGGTTATCCTATTTGACGCTCGGGAAGCTGAATTCGGCGCCACCCTTGATGCCGGCGGGCCAGCGGGTCGTCACCGTCTTGAGGCGGGTGTAGAAATGCACGCCTTCGGGGCCGTAGATGGAATGGTCGCCGAACAGCGAGCGCTTCCAGCCGCCGAAGGAGTGGTAGGCGACCGGCACCGGGATCGGCACGTTGATGCCGACCATGCCCACTTCGATCTTGTCGGCAAATTCACGGGCGGCGTCGCCGTCGCGGGTGAAGATGGCGGTGCCGTTGCCATATTCGTGGTCGTTGATCAGCTTGACGGCCGAGGCGTAGTCGTCGGCGCGAACGACCGAGAGGACGGGGCCGAAGATTTCTTCCTTGTAGATGGTCATGTCTGGCGTGACGTTGTCGAACAAGGTACCGCCGACATAGTAGCCGCCTTCATAGCCCTGCAGCTTGAAGCCGCGGCCATCGACCACCAGCGAAGCGCCCTGCTCGACGCCGCTATCGATGTAGCCCAGGATCTTGTCGCGGTGCATCTTGGTGACGACCGGACCCATTTCGGCGTCATTGTCGGTGGCCGGACCGATCTTGAGGCTCTCGACGCGCGGCTTGAGCTTGGCCACCAGCGCATCGCCGGTTTCCTTGCCCACCGGCACAGCAACGGAAATGGCCATGCAGCGTTCGCCGGCCGAGCCATAGCCGGCGCCCATCAGGGCATCGGCGACCTGGTCGAGATCGGCATCGGGCAGGATGACCATGTGGTTCTTGGCGCCGCCCAGGGCCTGGACGCGCTTACCGGCCTTGGTGCCGCGCTGGTAGACATATTCGGCGATGGGCGTCGAGCCGACGAAGCTCACCGCCTTGATATCGGGATGGTCGAGAATGCCATCGACCATTTCCTTGTCGCCATGGACGATGTTGAGAATGCCCTCTGGAAGCCCGGCTTCCATGAACAGGTTCCAGGCCAGCATGGAGGCACTGGGATCGCGCTCGGAGGGCTTGAGGATGAAGGCGTTGCCGCAGGCAATGGCCGCCGGATACATCCACATCGGCACCATGGCCGGGAAGTTGAACGGGGTGATGCC
>NZ_CAMLHM010000005.1 GCF_946479885.1 uncultured Devosia sp. | reverse complement strand
TCGACCCCATCGACGGCACCACCAATTTCATCAACGGCATGCACTACACCATCTCCATCGCGCTGCGCCGCGGCAACGAGACGGTCTGCGGCGTGCTCTACAATCCGCCCGCCGACGAGATGTTTACCGCCATCCCGGGGCAAGGCGCCTTCATGAATGGCGAGCGCCTGAAAGTCAGCGAGCAGGTCGAAATCGGCCTGTTCAACATCGGCACCGGCTTGCCCACGCCCGGCCTCTCGCTCTATCCCGGCAGCTACCAGCGCCTCGACGCCATCCGCGCGCCCGTCGGCGCGGTCCGCATCGTCGGCAGCGCCGCCAATAGCTGCGCCTATGTCGCCATGGGCCGTCTCACCGGCTACTACGAGGAAACCGGCTTCGTCGACACGGCCGCGGGCATCCTGCTGGTCGAGGAAGCCGGCGGCGTGGTCACCGACTGGTGGGGTCGGGGCCCCGACTATTACGAGCGCACCGGCACCCTGCTGGTCGCCAACAAGGCGACGCATGCGTTCCTGCTGGACAAACTCAAGGACGTGCCGAGGAAGGATCCGAAGTAGTAGTTTGTTGAAGAGGATACCCCCTCCTAGACTCCCCCGGATAGGGGGAGGAACAGATCGCGTCGGTGGCACAATCTCCGACAACCACCAGCCGGATTCCTCCCCCTTTTCAGGGGGAGGCTAGGAGGGGGTATCCTTCCTTCTTGCGCGTCCGACCACTCACCCCATCAACGCCAGCAATCCCTCCGGATCATCCGTCGTGATCTGATCCACTTTCAGCGCCAGCAGCCGCTCCACCTGTGGCTTGGAAACGCCATCCGCGCGCTGGATCGTATAGGCGTCGATCCGGCGCCCCTCGGCGTGAAACGCCGCGATGATGTCGAAGCCCAGCCGGTCGGCCTCCAGCACCAGCGGATAGGCCAGGTAGATCATCTCGGCCTTTGGTGACACCGCCACCGCATCGCGCACGAAACCGGCAAAATCCTGCGTTTGCATCAACCGCTCGATCGCACCGTCATGGCAGGGGTCGTAGCCGATGCGCAGGCCATCCACGCCCTCGGTCAGCAGCCGCACCGATGCCGCATCGCCTGACGACAGGATCATGTGCCGGGCCACCGGCGCCACGCTGGCCTTGAAAGAGGCCACGGCCACCGGGTCAAGAGCCCGCGAGTCCTCCTTATAGTCGAGCTGCAGCAGCGCGTCCGGATGCAGGCCTCCCTGGGCTAGCAGCGCGCAGAGGTCTTCCAGCAGCATCACGTGCTCGCCGAGCGGCGCGCCGTCATTGCCGCGCAGGTGCAGGCTGCGCAAAGCCGCGGCGCCGAGTTCGGCAACCTTGCCGTTACCGGTCGTCTCCCGCTCGACGCTGAGATCGTGCAGCACGGCGTAGCCGCGGTCGGCATGGACCACCAGGTCCACCTCGACGCTGGCCCCCAGCCGCATGCCCTCGAGAATACGCCCACCCGTAAACACCGGGTCGCTCGCCTTGCGCCGGGCCCGATGCCATTTGAGCCACGTGCGGTGGCCATCTCGTTCGATGAAGATCGGATCGGTCACGGTCAGGCCCGGTGGATCACCACGCCATCCCGATAGGCGGCGATGGTTCGTGGCGCCAGGGTCACACCCTGGCCTGCCTTGAACAGGTCGGGATGGCTGACCATTGCCTTGACGCGGGTGGCGTCGTTGAGTTCGAGATCGACCAGTCCATGGGTGCCATAGTCGGTGACGCGATGCACCTTGCCCTGGCTGCCCTCGCTGGCCACCGTCAGGTCCAGCGCCTCCGGGCGCACCGCCAGGATTGCCGGGCCGTCGCTCACCGGCAGCGGCGTCGAATAACCCGCCTTGCTGAACACGCCATTGGCGACACTGCCCTCGATCAGGTTCATCGTGCCGATAAAGCCGGCCACGAACGGCGTGCGCGGCTCGCGATAGACCACGTCTGGGCGGTCGATCTGCTCGGTCTTGCCATCCCGCATCACCACGATCCGGTCGGCCATCGACAGCGCCTCGTCCTGCCCATGCGTCACGAACAGCGTGGTGATCTTGAGCCGTTGCTGGATGTCGCGCACTTCCTCGCGCAGTCGTTCGCGCAAGTGCTGGTCGAGGCTCGCAAACGGCTCGTCGAGCAGCAGAATCTTGGGCTCCAGCACCAGCGACCGCGCCAGCGCCACGCGCTGCTGCTGTCCGCCCGACAGCTTGGCCACATGCCGCGTGCCATAGCCGCTGAGGCCGACCAGATCGAGCACCGCCTCGACCCGGCGCTTGATCTCATCCGGCGCCACCTTGCGCAGCTTGAGGCCGAAAGCCAGGTTCTTGAACACGTTCATATGCGTCCACAGCGCATGGCTCTGGAACACCATGCCTGTTGGCCGCTTCTCGGGCGGCACATGGGTGATGTCCTCGCCATCGATGGTCATCTCGCCCGATGTCGGCCGCTCGAACCCGCCCACCATGCGCAGCAGTGTCGACTTGCCCGAGCCCGACGGGCCAAGCAGGCACACCAGCTCGCCATCGGCGACATCGAGCGAGAAATTCTCCACCGCATGCACGCCGCCGGGAAAAATCTTGGAAACGTCTTTGATCTTGAGAACGGACATATGTCTTCCTAGCCCCCGAACCCGCGGGCAAATGAACCGGAATTGACGACGCGACGCGCAAACAGCAGCGCAATGAAGCTCGGCACCCAGAGCAGCACGGACAGCACCGCGCCATATTGGATCACCGGCTGGTTGTTGATGAACGAGATCATCAGCACCGGCAGCGTGCGCACCTGCGGCGCGCCGATCAGCCAGGCGCCTTCGGTTTCGTAGAACGTACCCACAAAGCTGAGCAGGATCGCTGCGGCGATGGTCGGGCCGGCCTGCGGCAGGGTGATCGACCAGAAGACGCGCATCGGGCTGGCGCCCACATCGCGCGCCGCCTCTTCCATGCGCCGGTCCACCGCCTGGAAGGCCGCCACCGGAATCCAGATCATGAACAGCAGCGTGCCCACGAGCTGGATCAGCACCACGCCCCAGAAGGTGCCGATGAGATTGAGCTGCAGGAAAATGCCGGCAATAGCGACCAGCAGCCCGAATTTGGGGAAGGCGTGGCCGGCCAGGAACGAGAAGAACAGGATGCTGCGGCCCGGAAAATCCAGCCGGGCGAAAGCATAGGCCGCCGGCAGGCAGATCAGCGCCGACAGGAACGTCACCGTCGTTGCCAGCGTCAGGCTCATGGTGATCGAACTCCAGACGTCGGCGCGTGCCAGCGTCTGGTTCCAGAATTTGAGCCCGAATTCCTGCGGGATGACCGAGGGAAAGCGCCACACATTGGTGAAGGCCCAGGTGCCCACCACGACCAGCGGCAGCACGATGACCAGGGTCAGCACCGCGGCGAAGACAATGCCGGTCCAATCGACCGGACGGCGGATAGTTGCTGATGTCATGGCGCCTGGTTCCTGGCGACCGAGCGCACGTAGAACAGGCCAAACACAATACAGAAGCCGAAGGTGATCACGGCCTGGGTGATGGCCGTCTGCGGCTCGAACAGCTCGCGGAAAGTACGCTGCATGAACGGCCCCATCATTTCGGGCGCCGCGGGGCCGAGCACATAGGGCAGGGTGAAGGCCGAGAAGATGCCCAGCACGGCGAACGAGATCGCCACCAGGATCGAGTTCGAGATACGTGGCAGGATGATGTGCCACAAGAGGGCAAACCGGCCCGCGCCGACATCGCGCGCCGCCTCGATCGCCTGGTTGGACACATTGCCCAGCCCCGACAGCAGGATCAGCACGGTGAGCGGAATATTGTCCCAGACCAGGCCAATCACCGGCCCCCAGGGCGTCAGATAGGGCGAGCGGATCTTGGGCAGGCCGACGGCATTGAGCAGCAGGTCGACCGTGCCATTGGGACCGAGCACGCGGATGAAGGCGAAGCTGAGGATGATCGAGGGCACGAACATCGGAAAGATGGCGAGGCCTTGCACATAGGCGGCGACCTTGCTGTCCGAAAAGCGCAGGTAGAGCGCGATGGGCAGGCACACCACCAGCAGCAGGATGGCACAGACGCCTGTGGTCCACAGCGTCATCGACAGGTTGGATAGGCTATAGCCGTCCGAAAAGAAGAAGCGGTAGGTCTCGACGGAAAAGGCGCCGCCGCCATCCGGGGTCTTGACCCAGACAGTCTGGATAACCGCCGAAATGATCGGCCAGATGATGAGCCAGATTACCAGCAAGACCGGAACGGCAACCAGCAGGAGGCCAATCGGCCTCCTGCGTTCGGGTGCGGCGAGCGCTGGCTGGCCCGCGTCGAGTGCTGTCACGAAGCCGGGTCCACGTTTGGCGCCACGGCACGATACCAGCCGTCATTGACGGCCTTTTCCCAATCGCCGCCCGGGAAAGTCGGGATGGTGTTGGGGATGATGTCGGCGAACTTCTCGCGCAGTTCGGGCGAGACATGGTCCCACGACACGCCCGGGAAGCCGCCGAGTTCAGTCAGCACGGCCGACTGGATTTCCTCGGTCAGCAGGAAGTCGGCGAGCTTGAGCGCGGCGTCCTTGTTGGCGCCGTTGCTGAGCACGGCCAGCTTGGTGAAGCCGCCCGGTAGGCCGAGGTCGCTGAGCTGCACCAGGCCCGTGGTTTCGGGCAGCACGCCCTGGGCGATGGCCGACAGCGCCTGGTCCGACCAGGCCGGGATCATCGTCACGGCCGACTGGCTGAGCAACTGGATCGACTGGGTATTGCCCGAGGTATAGGCGCCACCGTCGAACAGTGACGGCGCCAGATCCATCAGGATGTCCCAGGCCGGGTTCAGCATGGCGTCGCCCGCTTCAGCGGTGTAATTGTCGACCTTGAACTTGGATGGATCCTTGCCATTGGCCTCGAGGATGGCGCGGCGCACGAAGTTGCCGCCCGAACCGCCCTTGTTGGGACGATTATAGATGAACTGGCCGGGATTGGCCTTGATCCAGGCGATGAGGTCCGGCCAGCTCTTGGGGGCATTGGCCGGATCGAGCTTGGTCGTGTCGTAAGCCAGCAGGACCTGCGAGCCGCGATAGGGCAGGTTGGTCGGAATGTCGAAGGCCAGTGGATTGATCTTGCCGTAATTGCTCAGGCCCGCCGTCTCGAAGTCGACATAGAGACCCTTGGCAATGCCATCCACGGTCACGCGGGTGTCGAAGCCTTCGAACAGGTCGGCCTGCGGATCGGCGCCACTGGCCAGGGCGGCCAGGGCACGGTCGCCAATGGCAGCGACGCCGGCGCCATCGCCGCCATCCACCAGGTTGAGCGTCACGCCGGCATTGGCGGCCTCGAATTTGGGCTTCACCACATTGGTCCAGAAGTCGATGACGTTCTGGTCGGAGCTGAAATAGACGTCGATGACGCCTTCGGCGCCAAAGGACATGCGAGGCAGCATCAGGGCGCCGGCAGCCGTGCCGGCAGCGAGCATGAAATCACGCCGTTTCATTGTTATCTCCCAAAGTCCGTTCGCTGGAACGGATGTTCCACGAGGCGGGTAGGTCCGCTCGTAGGTTTCATCGATCTTGCGTCGACCTCTCCCGAACGAAAGCTAACTCCCGGCCGAAAAATTATGCAAGCGGAAACCCGCCGCCATGCGACGCTGCGATGTGGAGCTACAAATCACAGCTCTGCGACAGTGGTGTAACAGCATCACGTTTTCCGCCCGCGGCCCGATTGTGACAGTCGGTCATGACAAGATAACTATCTGGCGTAAGGCGTTTATCCGACGATCCGGTAACGCAAGGGTGACATGTCTTTCACGCCAGCGAGATCCCCGCCTGGCAAACCCGGCGACCTGTTCGCACCCGCCTGGGCGGCAAGTCTGGTGGCCGACCGCGGCCGCCTTCGCGCGCTTTCGCGATCCGCGCGATTGGTTTCGAATGAACCATCTAGCGCGTTCCAATTTTGAAACATGCGTTCCATGGCTTTTCGGGTTATGTCGCGGTGCGGCGGACTCGCCCGGCATTATCGGAGCGCCACCGCAAGCATTGTCGATGCATGGCCGTCCTGCCCGCAGCCCTATGGCGCCGGGGCCGGCAATGGCGCAGGTTTTGCCTGCATGCAACCAGGGGAAGGGCTCGCACCAAGCCGCAAGCGCGGGCCCTTCTTCTTGATCGTCAGATGCGGGCGGCCAGCTCTTCGAGCTGCGCGGCGCACATGCCCCAGCCTTCATGGAAGCCCATCTTCTTGTGCGCGTCGGCATCCTCGGTGGTCCAGTGACGGGCGACGGCGGTGTAGCGGGTCTTGCCCTCGCCGGCGTCCTCAAAGGTCAGGATGGCGGTGAAGAACGGCTTGGCCGATGGTGCCCAGTCGCCGGTAAAGGCATCGGTGAACACCAGCTTTTCGTTGGGCACGATCTCCAGATATTGCCCGGCATTGGGGTATTCGTTGCCGTTCTCGTCGGCCATGGTGAAAACGCTGCCGCCGCCGGGCCGCAGGTCGGTCTCGATCTTGGGCGTCGTCCACGGCTTGGGCGCGAACCACTGCTTGAGCAGATCGGGTTGCGTCCAGCACTGATAGACCTTGTCGCGCGGTGCATTGAGCACACGGCTCAGCACGAGGTCGCGGTCGGTATCCTGGGTGGGAAGGGTATTGGCCATTTTGCGCTCCTGAATTGGCTTTCATGTCAGCGACGAACGGCGTCGGCGCGCTTCGACAAGACCGCAGGAGTTTTTTGAAATTTTCCGTCGGCTCGAGATCGCCGCGCCGCTACCGGCCCAGCGCCTTCAGCGATGGCCGCAGGTGGCCACCGTTCTCTGCCAGCAGCCGCTTGGCGTCGTTGACGCCGGCAGCGCCCGCGGCCAGCACGATCGCCACCTTCACCGCGCCTTCCGCCTGCTCCAGCGCCGCCGCGGCTTTGTCCTCGGGCACACCGCTCACCGCCATCACGATGCGGCGGGCCCGGCCGCGCAGTTTTGCGTTGTCGGCGATGAGGTTGACCATGAATCCGTCATGCACATGGCCCAGGTGAACGGCCATCATGGTCGACAGCATGTTGAGCGCGATCTTCTGCGCCGTGCCCGCACCCATGCGGGTCGAGCCGGCAATCACTTCGGGCGGCGTCGACAGGCAGATGGCGACGTCGACCTTGTCCAACAGCGGCGCGCCGCGATTGTTGCTCATGCCGATGGTTCTTGCCCCGGCCGCGCGTGCCGCCTCGACTGCGGCCATCGGATAGGGCGTGTAGCCGCTGGCGGTCAGGGCGATGACGCAGTCGCCCGGTCCCACGCCGGCTTCTGCAATTTCAGTCCGCGCCGCATCGGCGTCATCCTCGGGCGCGCCTTCCATATTGGTCAGGCCGGCAATTCCGCCGGCCAGCAGCACCTTGATGCGGTCACGCGCCAGGCCATAGGTGCCCGGCAGTTCCAGCGCGTCGGCCAGCGCCATCAGGCCCGAACTGCCGGCTGCCACATAGATCAATCGCCCCCCGTTGGTGATGCAATCTGCTGCCAGTTGTGCTGCCCGTGCGATGTCAGGCACCGCGTCCTGCACCGCACGCGCCGCCTCGGCCTGCGCGATCGCGAGAATCGCCAGCGCGTCCTCGGGCGACCTGGTGTCGAACCCCTTGGCACTCGCATGGGTCATCTCTGTTTGGGTCGCGCTCATGCCATTCTCCGCTTGCGGCAATAATGCCAAAAAAATACCACTTGTCTAGCCAAGGGCAGAAACCTGACCCCATTTGCAGTCGGGCAAACCCCAAAAGCCCAATTCCGCCAGCACCATGCTTCGTTTGTGCAGAAAAACGATTTGGGGGTTGGTGAATGGTATTTTATTGGTATTATGATGGCGAGGGAGGATGGCTTGGCCAACCCGCGGATATTTAGTGATATGGATTGCACCGCTGATCGCAACAAGGCGAGGGGGGAACAGTGACCGACGTCTCGAACGGTTTCTTTGCCGATGGTCCTGTCGTGCTGCCTTCGGGTGGGCCGCTCTATCTCCAGCTCAAGCGCTGGATCGAGGATGCCATCCACAGCGGCGCCATCAACCCCGGCGATGCCCTCCCGTCCGAGCGCGATCTGGCGACCAAGGTCGATGTATCGCGCGTCACCGTGCGCAAGGCCGTGCTGCAACTGGTCAAGGACGGCGTGCTGGTGCAGCGTCATGGCTCGGGCACCTTTGTCGCCCCGCAGACCCAGCGGGTCGAGCAGTCGCTCTCGCAATTGACCTCCTTCACCGAAGATATGGCGCGGCGCGGCATGGCCGTGCGCGCCGAGTGGCTCGATCGCGGGCTCTACCTGCCATCGCCCGAAGAAACCATCATTCTTGGCCTCAGCTCGGGCGAGCAGGTGGCGCGCATCTCGCGCCTGCGCCTCACCGGCGAAACCCCCCTGGCCATCGAGCGCGCCAGCCTCTCCTCGCGCGTGCTGCCCGATCCAACCGCGATCGGCGACAGCCTCTATAAGCATCTCGACAAGTCGGGCAACCGCCCCATTCGCGCCATCCAGCGCATCCGCGCCGCCAATCTGGGCGAAGAGGATGCGGAGCTGTTGCGCGTGCCGGCGGGGTCGGCCGGTCTCAACATCGAGCGCACCTCTTATCTCGCCTCCGGGCGCGTCATCGAATTCACCCGCTCCATCTATCGGGGCGACACCTATGATTTCGTCGCCGAACTGCGGATCGGCGAATCTCCCACCTCCGGAGGCAGCAAGACGTGACGCCTGAGAACCAGACCTACATGCGGCAGGAAGTCGAGGCCATTCCCGGCGTCGTCGCCAATTTCCTCGATTCCAGCGGTTCCGTGCTGGATGCAGCCGCTGCCGCCCTGCGCGAGCGCAATCCCGCTTTGGTCGTGACGGTCGCCCGCGGTTCTTCCGATCACGCCTGTTCCTATCTGAAATACGCTATCGAGCTGACGCTGGGCCTGCCCGTCGCCTCCATCGGTCCCTCGATCGCCTCGATCTACGGCAAGGATCTCAAGCTCGGCAGCGCCGCCGCCATCGCCATCTCGCAATCGGGCAAGTCGCCCGACATTGTCGGCATGACCCAGTCGGCCCGTCGCTCGGGCGCAACCACCATCGCGGTCACCAATACCTCGGGCTCGCCGCTGGCCGACGCCTCCGACTTCACCATCGACCTGCATGCCGGCGTCGAAAAATCGGTCGCCGCGACCAAGACCTTCGTCACCTCGGTGGTGGCCGGCCTGGCCCTCGTCGCGCTCTGGAGCGGCGACAAGGCCCTGCAGACTGCCATTGACGACCTGCCAACCGCCTTGGCCCGAGCCGTCGCCTGCGACTGGTCCGAGCTGACTTCTGCGCTCGACGGGCACGACGCACTCTATGTGCTCGGCCGCGGTCCCGGCTTTGCCATCGCCAACGAGGCCGCGCTGAAGTTCAAGGAGACCTGCAACATCCAGGCCGAGTCCTATAGCGCCGCCGAAGTCATGCACGGCCCGGTCGCCATCGTGACTAAGGGTTATCCCGTGCTGGGCCTCGCCGCCCGCGATGCCGCCGAAGCCTCGGTCGCCGACATGGCCCACAAGCTGGCCGGGCAGGGGGCACTGGCCTTCCTCACCAGCAGCCGTCCAGGCGCCGCGAGAGCTCTGCCGTTCGCCACGACAGGCCACCCACTCACGGACCCGCTGGCCCTCATCGTCTCCTTCTATGGTTTCGTCGAAGCCCTGTCGCGTCGTCGGGGCCTCAACCCGGACGTGCCGCCGGCGCTTAAGAAGGTGACCGAAACGGTATGAGCGACCTGCTGGCCATTTCCGGTGCCCGCATCTTCGATGGGGAACAGTGGCACGACGACGCGGCGCTGCTGGTCGAGTTCGGCCTCGTCTCCAGCATCGTCCGCTCAGGTGCCGTTCCGGCTCATGCAGTGCCCGTTCGTGTCGATGGCGGGTCCGTGGTGCCTGGCTTCGTCGACCTCCAGGTCAATGGCGGCGGCGGGGTGTTGTTCAACAACGATCCGTCGGTCGGTGCCATCAGAACCATCTGTGCCGCGCATGCCCGCTTCGGCACCACGGCACTGTTGCCGACCCTCATCACCGATACGGTCGCCGTCAACATAGCGGCCATCGCCGCAGGCAAAGCCGCAGCGCAGCAGGGCGTCCCGGGCTTTATCGGCCTGCACCTCGAGGGCCCTCACCTTTCGCTCGCCCGCAAGGGCACGCATGACGGGGCCCTTGTCCGGCCCATGGACGACGCCGACCTGGCCCGCCTCGTCGCGGCGCGCGCCGATCTGCCCAATCTGCTCTGCACGGTCGCCGCCGAGACTGTCACGCCGGCGCAGATTGCCGCCCTGGCCGAGGCCGGCATCATCGTCAGTCTCGGTCACACCGACGCCAGCGCGGCCACCGCCAACGCCGCCTTCGCCGCCGGCGCCAGCATGGCGACGCATCTGTTCAACGCCATGAGCCAACTGGGCAACCGCGAGCCGGGGGTAGTCGGCGCCGTGCTTACCGCCGATGGCGTCCATGCCGGCCTCATCGCCGATGGCATCCACGTCCACCCTGCAACGATCCAGATCGCCCTGCGGGCCAAGTCTGGCGAAGGCCGCATCTTCCTAGTGACCGATGCCATGTCGCAGACCGGCACCGATCTCAGCGCCCTGACGCTCAATGGCCGCACCATTACCCGCGCCGACGGCGCCTTGCGCCTCGCCGATGGCACGCTGGCCGGAGCCGATCTCGATATGATCGACGCCGTCGAGTTCATGCACAACCGCATGAGCCTCCCCTTCGAGGAGGCCGTCCGCATGGCTTCGCTCTATCCCGCGCGCGCCATGGGCATCGCCGCCGATCATGGCCACCTGCAGCCCGGCGCCTTGGCGAACTTCGTCCACCTGTCCGGCGACCGGAAGGTCAAGGCGACCTGGATCGGCGGCGCCGAAGTGTTCGCCGCCTGAACCAGGGTCACCGCCATTCACTCAGGCCAGCGTCAGTGAATGGCGGCCGGCCCTAGCCTCGCCCGATATAGGGCATGGTTGTCGCCATCACGGTCATGAACTGCACATTGGCGGTGAGCGGCAGCCCCGCCATATAGAGCAGCGCGTCCACCACATGCTGCACGTCGAATGTCGGCTCCGGCATGATCGTGCCATTGGCCTGCAGCGACCCACTATTCATATTGCTGGTCATGTCGGTGGCGGCATTGCCGATATCGATCTGCCCGCAGGCGACGTTGAAGGCGCGCCCATCCAGCGAGATTGCCTTGGTCAGCCCCGTGATCGCGTGCTTGGTTGCGGTATAGGAAGCGGCGCCTGGACGGGGCACATAGGCCGAGATCGAGCCATTGTTGATGATCCTGCCGCCTTGCGGGGTCTGGTCGCGCATGGCGCGAAAGGCCTCGCGCGCGACATAGAAGGCGCCATTGAGGTTGGTGTTGACCATCTCCTGCCAGGTCGCGACATCAAGATCGCCGAACGAGACCGCCGGTGCGAAGCGGCCGGCATTGTTGAACACCACGTCGATCCGGCCATAGGCTTGCTTGACGCCGGCAAAGAAATGCGCGACCGCGGAAGGGTCGGTGACATCGCATTCGCCCCAATGCCCCTTGGTCATTGCGGCCGTCGCCTGCAGCGCGTCGGCGCGACGTCCGCAAATGGCGACATCATACCCTGCCGCGGCGAAGCCCAGCGCTGCCGCGCGTCCTATGCCGGAACTGCCGCCCGTGACCACCGCAACCTTGTTTTGACCGCCCATAACAGCTCCCAATTGTGGCAGGGCAGGATTGGCCGCCCCTTCGATTCCCGATTCCCGGCACAATCGCGCCGCATGACCGCTGCGTCCATGGCGAAGTTTTACGGCGTGTTTTTCGCCTGCTGATCACGCCGCCGCGACGCGATGGCGCTACAAATCCCTTGAAATGCGGGAATTTTAACGGTTCGTTCAGCCGGGTTAACAGCTCGTTTCCAGCTGTGTGCTGAATCTGCAACATCCGGTTCTCAACCATATTGCCGGACCCGCAAAACGGCTTTTGCGCGATTGCGTCATTTTCCTCGATGCGTAGAGTGGGTCTTGCGAATCCATGCATGGGATCGTTTGTCGGTCGCAGCGCGACGGCAACACACTGCACCACGAATAGTGTGGTCGCGTTACGACAAACCGCTGGGTAACCGGCACAAGAATGACTGACTTTGGAGGTCAACTAATGAAACTCAAGAGCCTTATCCTCGGTTCTGTTGCTGCTGCCGGTCTCTCGACCGCTGGCTTCGCTGCCGATCTGGGCGTCCTCACCTCGCTGGACGTTTGCGACGAGCTGGGCCTGTCGGGCCTGACCATTTCGTCCGACACCAACTGCCTGCAGATCTCGGGCGAAGTGAAGTACCAGTTCGACTGGGGTAACTGGAAGGGCGGCTACGCCATTGCCCAGACCAACTTCCTCGGCAACGTGAACATCGACGTTCCGGACGCCGCTCTCGGCGTGAGCAACGATTGGGATTCGCGCGTTCAGTCGTACCTGAAGTTCGTCGGCACCGCTGGCAGCGACTTCGGTCCGGCCCAGGCTGTCATCAAGATCAAGAACGACAACCGCGTTCGTTCGCAGAACGGCGTTGCTGCCGAAACCGAAGACGGCACCGTCGTGAAGATCGACGAAGCCTACGTCCAGGTTGGTGACACCACCGTTCTGACCGCTGGTAAGCGCGGTTCGATCTTCAACAAGGGCGACGACGAGCCGTTCAACTTCACCGGCCTGTTCATCTCGCAGCGCGCTGATACCGGCGTTGTTGCTGACGAAAACGCTGACTTCATCACGCCGAAGCGTGGCGGTCACGTTATCCAGCTCTGGTCGAACATCGGTGAAGGCCTGATCGCCAAGATCGGTCTCGAAAACCTGAACTCGGATGGCGGCGGTGTTGTCGCTGCTGGTCACCCGCTCCTGGCCGCTCAGGCCATCTCGGCTGGCTCGCGTGCTGGTACCCTCGTCGGCGTTCTCGACTATGCTGGCTCGGGCATCACTGCTCACATCAGCGGCGCCGTTGGCGGTCTGCTCGATGGCGTTCAGACCTCGGGCGACAGCTACCTGCTCCACACCGGCGTGACCGCAACCTTCGACGCGTTCAAGGTCCGTGGCGCTCTGGCTATCGGCGGTGGCTACGATGCCGTCCGCGCTGCCAACTACAACTACTGGAACGGCCTGGTTTCGGCTGAAGCCAAGTTCGACATGTTCAAGATCGCCCTCTCGGGTGAAGCTGCTGGCGGCACTGCCTCCACCGGCGTTGCTCTGGACACCGACTACGGCTTCGGCGCTTCGCTCGGTGCCACCGTTGCTGAAGGCATCGAAATCAACATCGGCGGTCGTTACTTCAACGACGGTACCGCTGGCGTTGGCGACGGCTACCAGGTTGCTGCTCAGTTGATCGCTTCGCTGACCGAAACCATCAAGCTGACCGGTGAAATCGGCGTCTACGGCCATGCCGCTGACGTTGCTCCGGCTCCGGTTCTGGCCGCGACTTCGGACTTCTACGGCAAGGCCGAACTGGCCTGGACCCCGGGCGGCGGCTTCTCGTCGTCGGTTGGTGCCACTGTCCAGCAGAACGGTGCCTACAAGGTCACCTTCAAGGCTGCCAAGGCCTTCCAGTAATCCTCGGATTACACTGGCTTACGGAAAGGCCCGGCTCACGCCGGGCCTTTCTGCTTTTGTGCCCTTGCGACTGTTGATCTTGGGTGGTCTTCGGCCACGACCTCAGTCCGCCTTTGGTCAAAATCCTTCCCGAATTCCATCCTGCTCGCGGCAAGTCCGCACCGTCGCGAGGCGGTTTCCGGCCTGCGCCGAAACGAACGAGGGAGCACTCCGGGATCGGTCCCGGCGGGATGATTCTGTGATTCTGCTCCGTCCACGGTGCCTTGCATCGCGCCGCGTAGAATAATGACGCGGAAACAACCACTTACCGCCTCCATTTTCGTTTCCACGCGCCTCGAAATGCACTAGCTTTGCCGCAATTGCGGACATTCACTGGAACGGGAATGATCAGGGACCTCATCAAGTGGGTCGCACCGGGACTCGCCACTGTCCTGGGCGGCACGACTTTGTGTCTGGCGATGACGTCGAGCCATATCACCGACGATCTCACATCGCGTAGCGCGGCCGCGATGGCTGCCGGCGGTTACGATTGGGCCGAGCTTTCGCTCGACGCCCGTGACGTGACGCTGAGCGGGACCACCACCGATCAGGCCCTGCTCGACGACGCCATTGCCCGGCTTTCCGGTCTCGATGGTGTTCGCACCGTCACACCGGACGTCACCCTTGCGCCCATGGCCGCTCCCTATGTCCTGCACGCGAGCATCGACCAGGGCGCCATCACTCTTTCGGGCGGCGTCCCGAACGAGACCACGCGACAGCGCCTGCTGTCGCTGGCCGGCCTGGAGCAGGGGGCGCTCGAGCTCCGATCCGGCGTGCCGGACCGCCGGTCCTGGGTGGCTGGTGCCGAATATGCCATCGACCAGCTGCAATATCTCGATCAGGGCGAGGCCGCGATCACCGACCTGACGGTCACGCTGAATGGCCGCGCCAAATCCGAGCGGGCTTTCCGTGATCTGCTGATTGTGCTGCGCGCTGGCGCGCCCGCCGGGCTGTCGCTCGGCGACGTCCAGATCACCCCGGCGCTCGTTTCCCCCTATCAGTGGAATGCCGTCTTTGACGGCAAGCGGATCGACGTTTCCGGCTATGTCCCCGACAATGCGCTGGTCGAACGCTTCCGCACCGCCGATGTCTCGGGCGCTCAGGTCGCGACCGGCTTGGCCCTGGGTTCTGGCGAACCTGCTGGTTTTGCTGATCTTTCCCAGCAGTTGATCGAGCAGCTGTCGCGCCTCGAATATGGCGAGGCCAGCATTACTGATGGCCGGAGCGCGCTGAGCGGTGCTCCCGCGACGATCGAGATTGCCCAGGGTATTGTCGACACGCTTGCGCCTTCAGGCACCATTGTTACGCTCGAGCCACCCCGCATCGACGATTATTGGATGAGCGCCACCCGCCAGCCCGGTGGCGTCGTGGTCTTCGACGGCTACGTGCCGGACGAGGCGACGCGCGAGGCGTTCAGCCTGCGCGAAGGCGCCGACACCAGCTATCTCAAGCTCGGTCGCGGTGCCCCGGAGCGCTACCAGTCAGGCGCCGATTTCGGGCTCGCTGCGCTCGATCTGATGAGCGAAGGCCGCATCGCCCTGCGCGACAATGTGCTGACCATATCCGGAACCGCCCGGTCGAGTACGGATTACGACGCCCTCCTTGCCACGATGAGCCAGGAGGCCCCGCAGGGCCTGGTGCTCGCCCGTGCCGAGATTCTGGCGCCGCGCGCCGATCAGTACGCCTGGACGGCAACAAAGGATGAGGCTGGCGCCATCGCGCTGTCCGGCTACGTCCCCAATGCCGCCGCCGAGACGAGCCTGCTGAGCGCGGCGGGTCAATCAGCAACGGAAACAGTGACTTACGCCTCAGGCGAGCCAAATGGATTTCTCGCTTCCGCGGAGACGGCGCTGAGCCTGCTGCAGTGGTTGAGCGACGGCAGCGTAGTCTATGATGGTCAAGGCTGGACAGTGACGGGGACCGGCAAGTCGGCAATCGACAAAGCCGCCCTCGAGGCCGATTTCGTCACCCGGCAGCTGGCATCATCGGGTTGGTCGATGGCCGTGGCCGAGCCAGTCCCGGTGATCCCCGAGATCTCGCCCTATATCTGGTCGGCCACCCGCGCCACCGATGGCGTAACCCTGATGGGTCATGTGCCAGCCCAGGCGCTCAAGAACTACCTTGCGGTCCATGCCGGCGACAGCGTCGTCGACTCCACCGAGATTGGCCTTGGCGCACCCCAGGATTTCATCGCCGCCGCGACCGCTGGTCTCGACGCCGTTATGGCGCTCGAAGAGGGCGAGGTCAGCTTCGACGGTGCAAGCTGGGTGCTGGGCGGCCGCGCCGCCTCCCAAGCACAACGCGACGGGTTGCTGACCACCCTTTCGGCGGCAACCGACACATCAGCCTGGTCCATCGACATCGCCGCGCCCGCGCCGGAGCCTGTGGCCACGGTGCCCTATCTCTGGTCTGCCACCAAAGCGGCCGACGGTGCTGTCACTCTCGACGGCCTCGTACCGGCCGAACCGCTGCAGCGTTTCCTCGCAGTGCGGGCAGGGGACAAGGTGGTCGATCAGTCCACGGTCGACCCCTCCGCGCCTGAGGGATTCGCTGCCGATCAGCTCGCGGCAATTGATGCACTCGCCGCGCTTTCCGAAGGCAGCGCGCGGTTTGACGGGACAATCTGGACCATCAGCGGCACGCTGGCCGAGCCTGACGCTGCGGTCGATACGGCCTTGGCAGCGGCGACCACGCCTGCCGCGAACTGGGTGCTGGCACTGACTCGTCCGCCGCAGCCGGAGCCCGTAGCCGAACCGGAACCTGTCGCCGAACCCGAACCAGCGGCCGAGCCTGAACCGGTAGCCGAGCCCGAACCAGCGACCTTGCCCGCCATCGCCGAGCCCGAACCAGCCGTCGCGGAGTCCGAGCCCGAGCCTGCGCCCGCTATCGTCGAGCCGCAGGTGGAGCCCGAAGCGCCGCCCGTTGCGGTCAATCCGGACTACGCCTTCTCCGCCAGCCGCGCCGCCGATGCTTCCGTGGTCATCAGCGGCCAGATGCCGTCCGACCCGGCCATGCGCTACTTCGCTGCTATCAGCGACGGCGACGTCGCCGCCGTTACCCTTGCCGAAGGGGCACCTGACACCTTCCTGCCAGAAGCTGAAGCGGGTCTGCGCGCCCTGATGCACCTGACGGAAGGCCAGCTCGATTTTGCTGCTGGCGCCTGGTCCTTGCGTGGCACTGCGGCCAATGAGGAAGCCCGCGACGCCGTGTTGGCAGCGATTGCGGCCGCGCCCGATGCCGCAGCCTGGACCACTCAGATCGATCTGCTTCCCCCGCCGCCCGAACCGGAGCCGGTGGCGCCGCCGACCCAACCGGCGACCCCTCCGCCGGTCGATACCAGTGCCTGCTCGGCGCCGGTTTCGGAGTTTTCCGCGCGCAATTCCATCCTGTTCCAGTCGGGGGCGGCGCTGATTGCTGCCGAATCCGAGGCGGCACTCGATGAGTTGGCCCTGGATCTGGCGGCCTGTCCCGATGCCATAGTTCACATCGAGGGTCATACCGACGCCGATGGTGACGAGGGGCTCAACATGGCTCTGTCGGTGGCTCGGGCCGAAGCGGTGGTCAACGCGTTGGTGGTTCGCGGGGTGACTCCAGGCCGGCTCTACGCCGTGGGCTATGGCGAAACCGCCCCGATCGGCGACAATGAAACGGCACAAGGCAAGCGCCTCAACCGGCGCATTGTCGTGACCATCATACCGCAGCATTATTGAGGCAGGTTGGCGATGGCGGTGAACTGGGCTTCGCTACCCTATCTGGTAGTGGCCTATTGGCCATACCTCGCCGGGGTGGGGCTGATCGGCATCGTCGTCGGCTGGCGCAGCTTCACGCCGCCAAAGGCGTGATGCAGTGATGACCAACCTGGCTCACATCACCGAGACGGCGCTGCTGCTGCTGGCGGCCTATCTGCTGGGCTGCGCTTTTGGTTATGCCGTCCGCATAGTCCTCCATGCTGGTCGCGGCACCAGACAGGTTACGCCGACAGCCGCCGTCGCCGCCACGTCGCCCGACCTGCGCAAGCCACGCAGCTCAGCCGCTCGCCTAGCCGCCAGTGCCGGCGACGAGCCACCGGCTCGGAATGTGGCGCCAATTCCGGTGGCCAGCCCGCCGCGGAGCGGTATCGCGGCGGTTGCTTCGGCTACGCCGGGACCGTCGCCAACGCCTCCCGCGACGGTGCATGTCAAGCCGGCCAGCAAGGCCAAGTCAGCCGATCCCAAGCCCGTTGCACTCGATCAACCTCGCGACGGTCAACCAGACAACCTCAAGCAGATCAAGGGAATCGGACCGAAAATTGAAGCGTCGCTTTATGCGATGGGGATATTCCACATCGACCAGATCGCCGGCTGGACCAAGGCGAATGTCGAGTGGGTCGATGCCCAGCTTTCCTTCAAGGGCCGCATTCGCCGCGAGCGCTGGGTCGAGCAGGCCACGGAACTGAGTGCGGCCAGCGCCGGCGCTCCGCCAAGGCTGTCGAACCGCGTCTAGCCGGTCCGGCCCAGCAATTGCGTGCTGGTGCGCGTCACGAACTCGGCGACGGCCTCGATTTCCTCGTGCTGGTCAAACAGCGCCGGCGATCCCTGGCCAGCGATTGTCAGCGCCACCGCATCCGGCCGCCGCCGCACCATTTCATCGTAGGTTTCGCGGCGCAACTGGTCGGTCAACTGCGTCCGCAGCAGCATCAGCGGTGCGCAGGTGAGGGCGTCGAATAGCGGCCATTGCGCCATCAGCACGTCGTCGAAATTGATGCTGGCCAGTGCCTCGATCAGCCGCCGATCGAAGAGCGGTCGCGCGCGCCCGCGCTTGTCGATGATGTGGCTGCGACCGGCCAATGCGTCGAGCCGATCATCGGGCAGGCCCGGATAGTCGCCGCCCAGAATCTTGCGAAACCCTGATGCTACTGGCTTGGCGCCGCGCAGCGCCTCGATATGCGCCAGGTTGTTGCGCAGGCGCACGATGCCGCGCGAGTCGATGACCGGTCCAGCATCGAGCAGCACGGTGCCCGCAATCAGCAGCGGGTGGCTTGCAGCGAGCGCCATGGCGACTTGCCCGCCATGTCCCTGACCCAGCACCACCGCCTTGCCGATGCCCAGCGCGGCCATCACCGACGCGACGTCGCGCGCATCGGCCAGCGAGCTGTAGTCGCTGTCCTTGGCACGGTCGTCGGCTCGGCCCCGGCCGGGCAGGTCGAGCAGCACCACCGGCCATTCCCCGCGGCCCATACGGCGAAAGTAATCGGCGAATTCGGTGAAATCGCTCATGTTGCGCTGATAGCCGGGAATACAGAGGACCGGCAGCCGCCGGCTCGACAGCGTGCCCGCGACATGCACCGCAGCGCGAAGCCGGGGGCCCAGCGTCACATGGGTGACCGGCAGGGCGGCAAAGGGCGGATGGTCGGCGGAAACGGTTCTGGGGCGAGGCATGGCGGGGCCATTTAGAGGGAACGGCCGCCATGTCTCAAGCGGTTTCGCCTGAAGCGCTGCCAGCACGTATCGCCAACCGACAATGCCGGGAAATGCAGCCAACGAAAACGTTGTCGTGGTCGGCAAGTGAAAGTATGGTGCGCCACTCAAAGCGGACCGCTTCAAGCGGCTCACGCCATCCAGCCACCGCAGGGTGGCAATCCAACTGAGGAAATTTCGACAATGCTGCGAGGATCGATTACGGCGCTCATCACTCCCATGCTCAATGGGAATGTCGATGAGAAAGCCTTCGCCAGCTTTGTCGATTGGCAGATATCGGAGGGCACGCACGGCCTGGTGCCGGTCGGCACCACGGGCGAAAGCCCCACGGTCAGCCACGAAGAGCACCGCCGCGTCGTCGAAATCGCCATCGAGGTCGCCAACAAGCGCGTGCCGGTGATTGCCGGGGCAGGGTCCAACTCCACCGCCGAAGCCGTGTCGCTCGCCAAGTTCGCCGAGGAAGCCGGCGCTGATGCCGTGCTGTCGATCGTGCCCTACTACAACAAGCCCAACCAGGAGGGCATGTTCCAGCATTTCTCGGCTGTGGCGAAGGCGGTGGGCATCCCGGTCATCCTCTACAGCGTGCCCGGCCGCACCGTGGTCGATCTCACCGTCGACACTATCGCGCGGTTGCACGAAGCCCATTCCAACATCATCGGCGTCAAGGATGCGACGGCCGATCTGGGCCGCACCAGCCTGCAGCGCGACAAGCTGGGCAAGGATTTCATCCTGCTCTCGGGCGAGGATATCACCGCGCTTGCTTTCAACGCCCATGGCGGCCATGGCTGCATTTCGGTGACCTCCAACATCGCGCCGCGCCTCTGCTCGCAGATGCAGGAGCTGTCGCTGGCCGGCGATTTCAAGGGGGCGCTGCTGGTGCAGGACAAGCTGGTGCACCTGCACAAGAACCTGTTCATGGAGCCCAATCCGACGGCGGTGAAATATGCCGCGAGCCGCCTCAACCGCTGCGCCAACGAACTGCGCCTGCCGCTGGTCCCCGTCGCCAAGGCGACCGAGGAAGCCGTGGACTTTGCAATGCGCCATGCAGGTCTTATCTAAAGCCGATGGCCCCCAAGAACGACAAGAGCAAGAACGGCATCATCAGCCACGGTCTCGTGGCTGAAAACCGTCGCTCGCGCTACGACTACGAAATCGGCGAGACCATGGAGGCCGGCCTCGTGCTGACGGGCACCGAGGTCAAGTCTTTGCGCCTGGGCAAGGCTCAGATCACCGAATCCTATGCGTCCCCTGAACGGGGTGAGCTGTGGCTCATAAATGCCCATATCCCGGAATACCTGCAGGCCAACCGCTTCAACCATGAAGAACGGCGTCCGCGCAAATTGCTGGTGTCCAAGAAACAGCTGGCCCACCTCGATCAGGAAGTCGCCCGCGCCGGTAACACCATCGTGCCGCTCAAGCTCTTCTTCAACGACCAGGGTCGCGCAAAGGTGCTGATCGGCGTTGGCAAGGGCAAGAAGAACTACGACAAGCGCGCCACCGAGCGCGATCGCGACTGGAACCGCGACAAATCCCGCATCATGAAAGAAGGCGGCCGGGGCTAGGCTTGTGCCACGCCCTCGTGGTTCGAGGCGCTGAAGAAGCGCACATCACCATGAGGGCTGTTGATACACAGAGTTCCTGGTAGCCCTCATGGTGAGGTGCTAGCTCTTCGCGAGAACAGAACCACGAGGGCGTGCCCCAAGTCCTATTCCGTCTCAGCCGCCACCGTCGGCGTTACCACCGGCGCCGGAGGCCGTGTGCTCGGCGGGCGGCCGACGGTCTTTGCCAGGTCCGCCACATCGATGAAGAAGTCCGCCTGCCGGCGCAGGTCATCCGAGATCATCGGGGTGGACGTGGTCAGCGTGGAGACGACCGTCACCCGCTTGCCTTTGCGCTGCAAGGCGGCGACCAGGGCGGTGAAATCGCCGTCGCCGGAAAACAATACCATGTGGTCGTAGAACGGGGCCAGTTCGAGCGCGTCCACGCACAGCTCGATATCCATGTTGCCCTTGATCTTCCGGCGTCCCGTGGCGTCGGTGAATTCCTTGGCCGGCTTGGTCACCACCGTGAAGCCATTATAGTCCAGCCAGTCGATCAGCGGACGGATCGAGGAATATTCCTGATCTTCGACCAGCGCTGTGTAGTAGTTGGCGCGCAGCAGATAGGCCCGGGCGTTGAAATCGGCCAGCAGACGCCGGTAGTCGATATCGACCCCTATCGCCTTGGACGTGGCGTAGAGATTGGCGCCATCGATAAACAGAACGATCTTTTCCCGCGGATCGATAGGCATCGCAATCTCCTGATTGGCGGCGCGCCGCCTGAAAAGCCTGTGCCGCAAGCGGCTAATGTCTTAAATTCCGCCGAGAACATTATGTTAATTTCGCTATTCGCACGTTTTCCCGCAGGGGACAAGACATCTGCATGTCACATGCGCGTGCTGCGAGGGCAGGCAATCCTTGTGCCGGCTGGGTGTCTCGTGTATGGGAGGCGTTCATTCCATAAGTTTTGGAGACGTTTGTGGCACGCGTCACCGTTGAAGACTGCATCGAAAAGATCGAAAACCGCTTCGATCTCGTTCTCATGGCCGCCCATCGCGCGCGCATGATTTCGTCTGGCGCCCAGATCACCGTTTCCCGCGACAACGACAAGAATCCCGTTGTGGCGCTGCGTGAAATCGGCGACGGCGCGATTTCCCCTGATGACCTGCGCGAGGATCTGATCCACTCGCTGCAGAAATATGTCGAGGTCGACGAGCCCGAGGAGCACGCCGCTCCGCTGATCGAAAGCGCCAATGGCGACGATTCGATCAACTTCGATACCATCAGCGAAGAAGAACTGCTGCGCGGCATCGAAAGCCTGGCCCCGCCGGAACGCCGCGACGACTGATTTGTTGGTTTTTCGCGACCAATCAACACCCTCGGCGTGAGCCGGGGGTGTTTTCGTTTTGGGGCACCATGTCTGATCCCCACCGGCGTTCCCTCGGGCTTGACCCGAGGGCCACCCTCAATAAGACGCAGGCGGCGAATGGCCCTCGGATCAAGTCCGAGGGAACGCTGTGGGTGAAATGGCTTGGTGCCAGCCGGCCTCGCCCCTTCCCATCGCCCCGCAACTCAGATACTCCCGCTCCGCCCTTCCCATTTTCTTTCAAAGCGCTAAGCTCGATTCTTCGAGCGAGCGGCGACAATCCTCCATGATGCGTCAGTATGAGCTTGTCGAACGCGTTCAGGCCTATAACCCGAACGTCGACGAGCAGTTGTTGAACAAGGCCTATGTGTACGCCATGCAAAAGCATGGCTCGCAGAAGCGTGCCTCCGGCGATCCCTACTTCAATCATCCGCTCGAAGTCGCGGCCATCCTGACCGAGCTCAAGCTCGACGATGCCTCCATCGCGGTGGGCCTGCTGCACGATACCATCGAGGATACCGACGCCACGCGCGCCGAGATCGACCAGCTCTTCGGCGGCGAAATCGCCACCATCGTCGATGGCCTGACCAAGATCGAGCGGCTGAACCTGGTGTCGCGCGAAGAGGCCCAGGCGGAGAACCTGCGCAAGCTGCTGCTGGCCATCAGCCAGGACGTGCGGGTGCTTTTGGTCAAGCTCGCCGATCGCCTGCACAATATGCGCACCCTGCAATACATGCCGGCTGAGAAGCAGACGCGCATCGCGCAGGAGACCATGGATATCTATGCCCCGCTCGCCGGTCGCATGGGTATGCAGGATATGCGCAACGAGCTGGAGAACATCTCCTTCAAGATTCTCCAGCCCGAGCATTACCAGGCCATCGTCGCCCGCCTCGACGAGATGCAGGAAGAATATCGCGAGACGATTTCGACCATTTCGGCCGAGCTCAGCGAGCGCCTCGCCGCCGAGGGCATCACCGCCCGGGTCAAGGCGCGGGTAAAGTCACCCT
Organism: uncultured Devosia sp.; assembly: GCF_946479885.1. Next base: position 93,114 of record NZ_CAMLHM010000005.1, on the reverse strand, counting down.
TCTCGATCTTCAACAAGATCGAGCGCAAGTCGATCGCGCTGGAACAGCTCTCCGACATGATCGGCTTCCGCGTCATCGTCGGTTCGCTCGAGGAATGCTATCGCACGGTCGGCGTCGTCCACACCCGCTGGAAGGTCGTGCCCGGCCGCTTCAAGGACTATATCTCGGTCCCCAAGCACAACGATTACCAGTCGATCCATACCACCATTGTTGGCCCCGGCCGCCAGCGCGTCGAGCTGCAGATTCGCACCGAGGAAATGGATCGCATCGCCGAATTCGGCATCGCCGCCCATGCCCTCTACAAGGACGGTGCCTCGGCCGATCTCAGCCGCATCGAGCATGAATCACAGGCCTATGGCTCGCTGCGCCAGACCATCGGCCACCTGACGACCGGCAATTCCTCCACCGAGGACTTCCTCGAATATACCAAGCTCGAGCTGTTCCAGGACCAGGTGTTCTGCTTCACCCCGCGCGGCCGGCTGATCGCGCTGCCGCGTGGCGCCACGCCCATCGATTTCGCCTATGCGCTGCATACCGATATCGGCGACACTACGGTCGGCGCCAAGATCAACGGCTCCATCCTGCCGCTGGTGACCCAGCTTCGAAGCGGCGACGAAGTCGAGATCATCCGCGACCAGAACCACCTGCCGCCAGTGAACTGGTTGGGCATTGCTGCCACCGGCAAGGCCCGCGCCGCCATCCGGCGCGCCGTGCGTCATGCCGCCACCCAGCGCGCCTTCGCTTTGGGCGAGCATGTGCTCAACATGCTGCTCGAGCGCGAAGGCGTCATGCTCGACGATAGCGAGGCCAAGGCCCTGGCCGAGGCTCTGGGTACACCGGGCCGGCGTGACCTGCTGATCGCTGTCGGCGAAGGCAAGATCGGCTCCGAACCGCTCGGCGCCGAACTCGCCAAGCTCAAGGGCCTGCGCAAGCGCCGTCGCAAGCTCGATCTGCCCGTCGCCGATACGGCAGACGGCTGGTTTGCCCTGCGTGCCACCGATCTCTTCCGCTTCCGCGTGCCCGGCGGCCAGCGCTCCGGCCCGCGTGCCAAGGCCGCCTTGGCGCAGCTCGATTTCCATATGCCGGTGACCGTCTCGGCCGAGGGCGTTGTGCCGGGGGACCGGCTGGTGGGCATCCTCCAGCCCGATACGCCCATGCTGGTCTATCCGATCCATTCCGATGCGCTCACCGACAAGCATGACAGCGACGTGGCCTGGGTGGACGTGCGCTGGAGCCTCAAGGGCGGCGAGGACAAGCTCTACCCCATCGTCATCACGATGGAGTCGGTGAACAAGCCCGGCTCGCTGGCGCAGATTTCCTCGGCCATTGCTGCCTGTGACGCCAACATCAACAATCTGGTGATGCGGATGATTTCACCCGACTTTCACCAGATGATCTTCGAAATCGAGGTGCGCGACCTTGCGCAACTCACCGATGTTCTGGCAACGCTCAAGCGCAGTCCGGGGCTTTCTGCCGTCCAGCGCGCCGGCGTCCGCGAAGCGGGCATGATTTCGACCCTCGAATGGGACGGCAAGGTCGACCGGAGATTTGTTGATGACGAAAGATGAAGTGCTGAACATTTTCCGCGACTGCGGAGCCATGCTCGAAGGTCATTTCATCCTGTCGTCCGGCCTTCGCTCGCCGGTCTTCCTGCAAAAGGCCAGGGTGTTCCAGTACGCGGCGCAGACCGAAAAGCTCTGCAAGGCGCTGGCCGAGCGTATCCGTGCCGAGTTCCCCGGCGTCACCAAGGTCGTCTCGCCCGCCATTGGCGGCATCATCCCGGGCTACGAAACCTCCCGTCATCTGGGCGTGCCCGCGCTCTACACCGAGCGCGTCGAAGGCAAGTTCGAGCTGCGCCGCGGCTTTGAAATCAACGCCGACGATCAGGTGATCGTGGTTGAAGACATCGTCTCCACCGGCCTCTCCATCCGCGAATGCGTCGAGGCCCTGCGCGGCATCGGCGTCAATGTCGTCGCCGCCGCCTGCCTGATCGACCGTTCGGGCGGCGAAGCCGATGTCGGCGTTCCCTTGGTATCGCTGATCGAATTCAAGGTCCCCGCCTATCCCGCCGACCAGCTGCCGCCCGAACTGGCCGCCATCCCGGCCGTCAAGCCAGGCAGCCGCGGTATCCAGGGGGTGAAGTGAGTTTTTTGCTGGATACCCCCACCCAGCCTCCCCCTGGCAGGGGGAGGGGCACGGCCGGTGTATCTGGCAACATGGCGCCACAAACTCGATGCGGTTCCTCCCCCTATACGGGGGAGGCTGGGAGGGGGTATCCCCTTCGAAAAGGAGCCACCCCATGATCATCGGCCTCGGCTCCGACCTCATCCAGATTCATCGCGTCGAGCAGACCCTCGCCAAATACGGTGACCGCTTCACCAACCGGTGCTTTACCGAAACCGAGCGTCGCAAGTCCGATCGGCGAGCGCAGCGCGCCGCCTCCTACGCCAAGCGCTTTGCCGCCAAGGAGGCCTGTTCCAAGGCTCTGGGCACGGGCATTTCCTGGGGCGTCTATTGGCGCGACATGGGCGTGGTGAACCTGCCATCGGGCAAGCCGACCATGCATCTGACCAATGGCGCGGCAAAAGCACTGGCCCGCCTTGTGCCGCCGGGCCATGTCCCCCACATCCACATCACCATCACTGACGATGCAGGTCTTGCCCAGGCCTTCGTCGTCATCGAAGCGTTGCCGATTGCTGGCCCCGAAAAGTTGTAGACTTTTCGGATTGGGCCGACGACCCTGCCGATTGACCCCGCCGGGACAAAGGCATAACCCTGCCGCGCCACCTTTCCGGGGAAATCAATGAGCCAGCCCGCCGACAAGTCCATCAAGAAGCCCGCGTCCAACGAATGGGTCGAAACCATCGTTGTCGTGGTCGAGGCTTTGCTGATCGCGATCGTCTTGCGCTCGTTCCTCTATCAGCCGTTCTCGATCCCCACGGCCTCCATGCAGCAGACCATGATGATCGGCGACTACTTCGTCGCCAACAAGTTCGTCTGGGGCTATGGCAAGCACTCCTTCTCGCTGGGCCGCTACGGCGATTTCACCCTGCTCGATTTCGAACTGCCGATCGCCAATCGCATTTTCGGCCGCGAGCCCAATCGCGGCGACGTCGCCGTGTTCCGCCCGGTGCCGCAGAATATCGAATACATCAAGCGCGTCGTCGGCCTGCCGGGCGATACCATCCAGGTCAAGCAGGGCCGCCTCTACATCAATGGCACGATGGTCGAGCGCGAGCAGATCGGCACGGCAACCGACACCGACAGCAATGGTGATACCCGCGACGTCACCGTCTACCGCGAGACCTTCCCGGAAGGCACAACCCACATCATCCAGGAAATCTCCGACGACGGTCCGCTCGACAACACCTCCGAATATGTCGTGCCTGCCGGCCACTACTTCATGATGGGCGACAACCGCGACCGTTCCGCCGATAGCCGCGTGCTGAGCCAGGTCGGCTACGTGCCGGCGGTGAACCTCATCGCCAAGGCCGAGTTCCGCTTCTTCTCCATCACCAACAACATTCCGCCGTGGCAGCTCTGGCAGTGGCCGGCCAATGTGCGCTGGGACCGTATGTTCCAGGGCGTCTCCAGCGACCAGCAGTATCCCGGTACCGCGACGCCGTGAGCCGTGGCGCGCGCAATCACGACAAGCTGCAGTTCCGGCTCGGCTACAAATTTGCCGATCCGGACCTGCTGAGCCGCGCGCTCACCCATTCCAGCGCCGTCTCGCCGGCCAAGCGCATCGAGCGCAGCTACCAGCGGCTCGAGTTTCTCGGTGACCGCGTGCTCGGCCTCGTCGTCGCCGACATGCTTTACCGCCGCTATCCCAAGGCCAATGAGGGCGAACTGAGCCGCACGCTCAACACCCTGGTGCGCAAGGAAACCTGCGCCATCATCGCCCGCACGCTCGATCTGGGTTCCGAAATGCACCTGGGCGACAGCGAAGCCCGCACCGGCGGTGCCGAAAAGGAAGCCATCCTTGGCGACATCACCGAGTCCATCATCGGCGCCATCTATTGCGACGGCGGCCTGGGCAAGGCCTATGAATTCGTCGAGCGCATGTTCGAGGAATTCCTGGCTGACGGCCAGGCCAACAAGGCCGATGCCAAGACGACCCTGCAGGAATGGGCCCAGGCCCGTGGCCTTGAGCCACCCACCTATACCCAGACCGCGCGCAGCGGACCCGATCACGCCCCCGAATTCACCATCACTGTCACCCTGGGTGATTATGATAGCCTCAGCGCCACCGGCCCTTCCAAGAAGATCGCCGAACACAAGGCTGCCGAGCTGTTCCTGATTGCCCAGAAGGTGTGGAAGGAAGCGACCAGATGACCGATCTCCAACCCGTCGACACCGCCTGTGGCTTCATTGCCCTGGTTGGTGCGCCCAATGCCGGCAAGTCGACTTTGCTCAATTCGCTCGTTGGCACCAAGGTCTCCATCGTCACCCACAAGGCGCAGACTACGCGGTCGCAGGTGCGGGGCGTTGTCACGACCGACAAGGCGCAGCTGGTCTTCATCGATACGCCGGGTATTTTCGCGCCAAAGCGTCGGCTCGACCGCGCCATGGTCGATAGCGCCTGGGGCGGGGCAGGGGATGCCGACATCGTCGCCCTCATCGTCGATGTCGATCGCGGCCTGACGTCCGACCTCGAAAAGCTGATCGAGGGCCTAGAAAACATCAATCATCCGCGCATCCTGATCCTCAACAAGATCGACACGATCAAGAACGAGGATCTGCTCAAGCTCTCCGAGGCCATCAACGCCAAGCTGCGCTTCGAAGCCACCTTCATGATTTCGGCGCTCAAGGGCTATGGCGTCAGCGATTTCATGGACTGGTGCATCAAGCACATCCCGCCTGGCCCCTGGCACTTCCCCGAGGATCACCTCACCGATCTCACCATGGCCATCACCGCCGCCGAGATCACGCGCGAAAAGCTGTTTCTGCGCGTCCATGACGAGATACCCTACAATTCCACGGTCGAAACCGAGAGCTTCAAGATCCAGAAGGACGGCTCCTACAAGATCGACCAGGTGATCTATCTCTCCCGCGAGAGCCACAAGAAGATTGTGCTCGGCGCCGGCGGGCAGACCATCAAGGCCATTGGCGCGGAATCGCGCAAGGAACTGATGGCGATGTACGAGGTGCCGATCCACCTCTTCCTGTTCGTCAAGGTCCGCGAAAAGTGGGGCGACGACCCCGAACGCTACCGCGAAATGGGCCTGGAATACCCGCATGGGAAGAGCTGAAGACAGCAGACCGCCCAGTCACAAAACCGAGCGGTCGTTGGCCGCTTTGACCCTGCTGCTGTTGTCGCCCTTCGTCGGCGAGTTTGTGCTGGGAAATTCCCCGGCCACTGAGCTCTATCTTCTGCCTGTCCTCGTGCCGCTGTATGGCGCCGGCGCGCTGTTGGTCCGCGAGCTGGGCCGGCGCGCCGGGGGCTGGCCCTCAATCGCGCTATTGGCGCTTGCCTATTCTCTGCTGCAGCCGGCCCTCATCGAAATGTCGCTGTTCAATCCCCGCTTCGGAGGGGTGGATTTCAGCGCGCTCTTCCTGCCCGGCTTCAGCCCACACTACGCTCTGGTCTTCGTCGGCGGCCATTTCATCTGGAGCATCTGCCTGCCCATCCTGCTCGTGGAATTGATCTGCCGCCGCGACGTGGCAACTGCGCCGTGGCTGGGGCGCTTGGGTCTGGTTGGCGTAGCCATCCTGTTTGTGCTTGGCCTCGCCCTGTATCTCGATGAGTTTCAGACCACGCAGCACTTTGTCGCGCCCTGGCCCCACCTTGCGGTCTCTGCCCTCGCCGTTGTCGCTCTCATTGCCCTGGCGCTGCGTTGGCCCTCCATCCGCGTCGCATCGGGGGATGGCTGGGTGCCGAACCCGCTGGCTATTGGCCTTGGCGCATTGGTCCTATCCAGCGCCTTCTTCGCCGCCCCCGAGGACTGGAGTGGTGTGGCGCTGAAGCTCGCCGCGCTGGCTATTGCCGCCTTTTGCATTCTGCGCTGGACCAGATCCGTCCGCTGGACCCGGCTGCATGGCAGTGCGCTCGCAGCCGGCACGATGCTGACCTATGTCTGGGGTTCGTTCATCTTGATCAGCCTGATGGGGCGGACGACGGCATTCGATTTTGCCGCCCAGATTGGCGTGGCCATCCTCGCAATTGCCGTCTGCGCCATTGCGATATCGCGTCCCCTCAGGCCTGCCTGATGGAATGGACCGGTGAAGCCCTCCTGATCGGCGTCCGCCGTCACGGCGAGACCTCGGTCATCGCCGAGGCCATGGTGGCCGGACGCGGGCGTCATCTCGGCCTTGTCAGGGGCGGCCGCTCCCGCCGCCTCGCCGCCGTGCTCCAGCCCGGCAACACCATCCAGCTCACCTGGCGCGCGCGTCTGGAAGACCAGCTCGGCATGTTCACCGTCGAGCTCCTGCAGGCCCGCGCCGCGGCCCTGATCGAGGATCGCACCCGGCTCTATCTCAGCCAGCTTATCTGCGACCACCTGCGCCTCCTCCCCGAGCGCGACCCGCATGATCGGCTGCTCGGCATGGCCCTGCGCCTCATCGACAGCGCTCCCGATGGTGCCGAGCTCGCCCGCTTCGAACTCGCCATGCTTGAAGACCTTGGCTTCGGCCTCGATCTGACCTCCTGCGCCGTGACGGGCAGCACCGGCGATCTGACACACGTCTCCCCCAAGACCGGCCGCGCCGTCTCCCGCGCCGCTGCCCAGCCCTATCTCGATCGCCTGCTGCCGCTGCCCAGCTTCCTCACCACCCGCGGCAATGCCGGCCCGCACGACATCGCCGACGCCCTGCGGCTGACCGGACACTTCCTCCAGGCTCAGGTTTGGGGGCCCCGCCAGATCGAGCCGTCGCCAACCCGCGAAATGCTGATGGAGCAGCTAAGCAGGGACGTTTGACGCCCGGCATCCGGCGCAAGCTGCTCCATCAGTCAGAGACGGCTTCCCTCTCATGTTTTGTTACTCAGGGGCGAAGGCCGTCTCCGGGGTCCGCACAGTCATGATAACCGCATCCCAGGCGGTGCTTCGGCACGCCCAAACCCGTGCAAAACCGCGTGTCTGCGCCCAATCCTGCCCCTCACCAGCTATAGTGCTTTCCTGATTCGTTCCCCCGGAATGCCCGCCGATGTCTGATAGCGATACCCTCCCGCCTGCCGACGACCAGCGCGTCGTCGATCTCAAGCAGGCCCTTGAGGAGCGGTACCTCTCCTACGCCCTCTCCACCATCACTCAGCGCGCGCTGCCTGACGCCCGTGACGGGCTCAAGCCCGTGCATCGCCGCATCATCCATGCCATGCGACTGCTCAAGCTGGCGCCGAACGAGGGCTACAAGAAGTCCGCCCGTATCGTCGGCGACGTCATCGGTAAGTTCCACCCGCACGGCGACCAGTCGATCTATGACGCGCTGGTTCGCATGGCGCAGGATTTTGCCCTGCGCTACCCGCTGGTCGATGGCCAGGGCAATTTCGGCAATATCGACGGCGATAACGCCGCCGCCATGCGCTACACCGAAAGCCGCATGACCGACGTGGCCATGCGCCTGCTCGAAGGCATCAACGAGAACGCCATCGACTTCAAGCCGACCTATGACGGCGAAGACGAAGAGCCGGTGGTCCTGCCGTCCAACTTCCCCAACCTCCTGGCCAACGGCTCGACCGGCATCGCCGTTGGCATGGCCACCTCCATCCCGCCACACAATGTCGCCGAGCTGTGCGATGCCGCGCTCCACCTTATCAATGTCAATCCAGATGCTTCCGCCCACGACCTGACTCAGTTCGTGAAGGGCCCCGACTTCCCCACCGGCGGCATCCTGGTCGAATCCCAGTCCTCTATCGCCAATTCCTACGCCACCGGCCGCGGCTCGTTCCGTCTGCGCGCCAAGTGGGAAATCGAGGAAACCGGCCGCGGCGTCTATCTCATCGTCGTCACCGAAATTCCCTATGGCATCCAGAAGTCGCGACTGGTCGAAAAGATCGCCGAGCTGCTGCTGGCCAAGAAGCTGCCCTTGCTCAAGGACGTGCGCGACGAGAGCTCCGACGACATCCGCCTGGTGCTCGAGCCGCGCGCCCGCACCGTCGACGCTGTCATCCTGATGGAGCAGCTGTTCAAGACCACCGATCTCGAAACGCGCTTCCCGCTCAACCTCAACGTGCTCGACAAGGGCGCCGTGCCCAAGGTCATGAGCCTGGCCCAGGCCCTCAAGGCCTGGCTCGAGCATCGCAAGGAAGTTCTGGTCCGCCGCTCCACCCATCGGCTCGAGCAGATCGCCCACCGGCTCGAAGTGCTGGCCGGCTACATCATCGCCTATCTCAACCTTGACGAGGTGATCCGCATCATCCGCGAGGAGGATGATGCCAAGGCATCGCTGATGAGCACCTTCGAACTGTCAGACGTGCAGGCCGAAGCCATCCTCAACATGCGCCTGCGCTCGCTGCGCAAGCTCGAGGAAATCGAGCTGCGCAAGGAGCATGCCGATCTCACCGAAGAGCAGGGTCATCTCGAAGCGCTGCTCGCCTCCGACAAGCGCCAGTGGGGCAATATCAGCAAGGAAATCGAGGCCCTCAAGAAGACCTATCCGCTGACCAACCCGGATGGCACGCCTCACCCGCTCGGCGCACGCCGCACCGTCCTGGGCGATACCCCAACAGCTAATGCCGATGAGGTCACAGAAGCCTTCATCGAGCGCGAGCCGATCACTGTCATTCTCTCCGAAAAGGGCTGGATACGCGCCCCGCGCGGCCACGCTACCGATGTGAACGATGAACGCGGCTACAAGGCCGGCGATCGCCTCAAGCTTTCGATCAAGTGCGAAACCACCGACAAGCTCCTGATGCTGACCACCGGCGGCAAGGTCTATACGCTGGCCGGCGACAAGTTGCCCGGCGGGCGCGGTCAGGGCGAGCCGGTCCGCATCATGGTCGATATCGAAGAGGGCCAGGATATCGTCGATATCTTCGTCTATAAGCCCGGCCAGAAGCGCATCATCGCTTCGGTATCTGGCTATGGCTTCATCGTCGGCGAGGACGAGATGATCGCCAATACCCGCAAGGGCAAGCAGATCCTCAATGTCGGTGCGCCTGACGAAGCGGCCCTCTTGGTGCCGGTGGCCGGCGACCGCGTCGCCGTCATCGGCCAGAACCGCAAACTGCTCGTTTTCCCGCTCGCGCAGCTCGCCGAAATGGGCCGCGGCAAGGGCGTGCGCCTGCAGCGCTACAAGGATGGTGGCATTTCCGACCTCAAGACCTTCTGGGCGGCCGATGGCCTGACCTGGCAGGACAGTTCGGGCCGCACCTACACCAAGCCCACCGAGGAGCTGACCGACTGGCTGGGCGACCGCGCCACATCAGGCCGCCAGCCCCCCAACGGCTTCCCAAGAAACAACCGGTTCGTAGGCTAAGCTGGCCTTTCCCGCTCCCTCAAGGGGAGAAGGAAGAAAGTGGAGCAAGAAATGATCCGCCACTGCGTCTTCTTCAAATTCCGCAGCGGCGTCAGCGCCGACGAGCGGGCCGAAATCTATGCCGGCCTCGCTGCGCTGGTCGGGCAGATCGACGGCCTGCTCTCTGCCGATTTCGGCCCCAATGTCTCCCCCGAGGGCCTCGGGCAGGGCTTCGACAACGGCTTCATCATGGACTTCGTCGACCAGGGCGCCCGCGACCGTTACCTGCCGCACCCCGCCCACCAGGCTGCCGGCAGCAAACTCGTCGCCGCCCTCGAAGGCGGAACCGACGGGCTGATCGTGTTCGACATGGAAGTGGGGGCGTAGAGCCGAGCCGGCATGGTTCATCCCATCCACCGGCGTTCCCTCGGGCTTGACCCGAGGGCCACTCTCAGCCCCGGCACAAGCGATCAATGGCCCTCGGATCAAGTCCGAGGGAACGCGGTGGGGAGGAGAGTCTGAGGGCCTGGCCCGATATCGTCACTCCACCGAGAACGTGAGCACCACCGGCAGATGATCGCTCGCCGTAGGGCGCCCGGTATGGATCTCGTGTACAACGATCCCACCACGGGTCATCACGTGATCGAGCGGCAGGAACGGCAGCGTGTCCCGCCAGGCCCCGAAATAGTGCCAGCTCATCGGAAACGTCAGCAGATTCATCGTTTCGCGCACCAGCCCGTTCCGTGCCACGAAATCGCGTAGCGCATAGGACCAGGGCGTCGAATTGAAATCCCCGGCCAGGATCATCGGTCCGTCGATCTTATCCACGACCTCCGACAATGCCGTAAGCTGCTCGCGCTGACGGGTAACCGGGACTGGCCAGTCCATATGGGTGGTGATAACCGAGAACGGCTTTCCGTCCTCGGTCTGGAAGCGAGCGAGGATATGGGCCGTCCGCGTCGTGCCATAAGCGTTGTTGGGGCAGGCGCCGTCTTCCACCTGCTCGAACGGGATACGTGCATAAAGCCCCAGATTGGCCCGCTTGCCGCCACGGCAGCGCACGAAGAACGGGTACTTCGCCAGCAGCAGCGGATGCAGATCCGTCGCCTGCTCGCCAAAATACTCCTGCAACACGATGATGTCGGGGTCCTCGGCCAGGATTGCTGCGGTGACCTTCTCCATCTCGTAGTTCATGCCGAACAGGTTATGCGTCATCATGGTGATGGTGCCATCGGCGGGCGCCGCCGGCCGCGGGCGCATCGATCCGACGATCTCGGGCAGCATTACGTTGGCCGAGGCCGCGATGCCCACCACCACGACGATCACCGCCACGCTGCGGAGCATGCCCCGCAGCAGCAGCACCACGATCAGCAGCCCGATCATCGTGCCTGGCAGCAGCACGATCTGGGCATGGTTGAGCAGGTCGAGTTCGGGCACGGCAAAGCCGAACAGCGCCAGGATGACGAGGCCCGCCACGCCAAGCGCCCCCAGTACCAGCCCGAGCCGGATCAGCTTCACAATCAGAGACATGGCGGGGTCCGGCGGCGGGAGGGTGGCAGGCGATGTCGCCGAGACATATGGCGCGAGCAAGGCTGCGGCAACGAAAAAGGGCGACCCAAGGCCGCCCCTTTCCGCAAGGCTATCGGCAGCTTAGGCGCCGAACAGGTTGGACGACAGCAGCCCGAACAGCGTCGCCAGCGAGCGCACCACTTCGACCGGCACATTGGTGCCCACGAACTGGCCCGAGGCATCGACCTGCGATGGGGTTTCGGTGGGCGTGCCGTCGATGTCGACGGTGACGATCTTGGATTCCTTCATGATGATCTGCGCCGTGATGCCGTCGGCAGCCGCGAACAGATCGCTATTGGCGTCGCCCGTCATGAACAGTGCATCGTCGCTGGTGGCGCCGGCCGAAGGCAGGGTCAGCGTCAGGTCATACTGCGTCTGCGCGTCCACGCCGGGCGTGTCGGTCCAGGGCATGTTGCCCTTGAGCACATATTCCTTGTCGGCGCAGTTGGCCTTGAGGTCGAGGAACCAGCTTTCGGTCTGGTAGGCGAACACCATATTGCCCGACCAGGTGCAGCCGGCATCGGACGGCAGGCCTGCCGAGGGAATGTAGAGCCGCGTGAGGTCAACCGTATCGACGCGATCGTCGATCACGCCGCCACCCGAGTTCTGGCCGAGATTGGCCATGATGGAATCCTTGAGCGCCGAGGCGCCGCTGGAGGTGACTTCAGGCTTGAGGTTCATCGAACCGGCGAAAGCCCCGGCCGATGGCGCCACCTTGCCCAGCGCCAGGTAGTTCACCGCCAGGCCCGAGCCGTCGGTATAGCCATCGGCATTGACGGTGTAGCCGCCCGAATACTGGGTGCGCGGCAGCAGCGACTGGTTGGACGGATTGACGATCGAGCCATTGCCGGAAACGGCGCATGCCTTGTCCGAGCGAACCACCAGGAACTGAGTGTAGCCAGCCGAACAGGTCAGCTCGAGCTGCGTCTTCACCTGCGCATCGCCGATGCTTACCGCAAAGACGTCCTTGCGAGACGGATCCTTGAGCGAGGGCATGGTGGCCGAGGCGGAGAAGTCGATATTGGCCGGCACAGCGGCCTGGGCAAAGGCGGTTGCCGGCAGGGCAGCGACGAGGAGGGACGCAAGATAGATGCTCTGGATCTTCAACGAAGTTCTCCATGGACAAAGGATGGAAATAAGGGCGTCCCGGTTCCCATCGGTCCACAGCCGCCCACGCTGACCAGTGCCAGTGAGCGGCTGAACAATTGCTGACGACGAGCGTCATCGACAATTCAGTTTGGCGATAGTCTGGCTATGTCAATCGAGCGGGCACCAGCCCAAAGTGCCCTTCTGGACCTCAAGCGGTCGGAACTGGGCCTTGTAGGCCATTTTCGGAGAGTCCTTGACCCAATAGCCGAGATAGACGTAGCGCAAGCGAGCCGAGCGAACCTGGGCGATGTGATCGAGGATCAGGTAGGTCCCCAGGCTCCGCGGCGCCAGGTCCGGGTCGTAGAACGAATAGACCATGGAAAGCCCATCGGGCATGACGTCGGTCAGTGCGACCGCCACCAGCGTCTGGTCGGGGTGGTCGCGCAGGCGATACTCGACCAACACGGACTGCACCGGCGTGTCCTCGACCATATATTCATAGTCGACAAAGCTCATCTGGTTCATGCCGCCGCCGGCATGCCGCAATTCCAGGTAGCGTTTGAACAGTTCGTATTGTTCGCTGGTCGCCGCGGTCGGCCGTACCTCGACCGAAAGGTCGTCATTGTGCTTGAGCACGCGGCGGAATCGGCCCGACGCCGCGAAGTCATTGGCGACGATGCGCACCGACTGGCAGGCATTGCAGCCCTCGCAGGCGGGGCGATAGATCAGGTTCTGGCTGCGCCGGAAGCCGTTCTCGCTGAGCAGGTGGTGCAGGCTCGACGCCCGCCGCCCCGTCAGGTGCGTGAACAGCTTTCGCTCCTGCTTGCCGGGCAGGTAAGGACACGGCATGGCCGCGGTCAGGAAGAGCTGGGTTGTTTCCGGCGTCTGATCGGTCATCAAAGACCCTTGGGTACAATCCGAAGAATGTACTCCTGCGCCTTAAACCCGGCAACGATTCAATATGCGGCGCTGCTTTGCGCTGCGTGGGCGCGCCAATGACGCACCATGGGCGAGCGACGGACCATCAGCGTGCCGGTCACCAGGTCGTGAATCATCTGCCGACGCGGCGTGAACAGCGCGAACAGCAGCGACAGGGGCCAGGAGATCCAGGTCGTCAGCCAGAACACCGCTGCGTGAATGATCGCCATCCAGCCATCGAGCGGTTGGCCCCGAGTCGGCGTTAGCACGATGTCCATCATCTGCATGCCGATTGTGGCCCGCTTGGGCGAGCCAAGCGTGGCTCCATAGTACAGCACCAGTGTTGCCGGAACGACGAAGACCAGCGCCAGCCAGGCGAGCCCGAATGTCAGAAAGCCAGCGATCAGCCCCACAAAGGCAAAGGCGAGGATCATCGCGCCCATCACGATCAGGTCGATGAAGAAGGCGATGACTCGGCGCGTCAGCACACCCTCGAACAGCTCGGGCGCCGTGGTCGGGTCGGGCAGGGCAGGGCGGTCGTTTTGATAGGTCTGGTCCATGGCCAATCAGATTGTAGCGCCTGCCACCTCGCGCAAGAGGTGGAGGCACACAAATGTTACCATGGACCGGGCAGAATGCTACCGGCCAAGCTCCCGAGCCACTTCCAGCGCGAAATAGGTCAAGACGCCATTCGCCCCGGCGCGCTTGAAGGCATGAAGGCTCTCCATGATCGCGCCCTTGCGGTCGATTGCGCCAGCGGCCGCGGCCATCTCGATCATCGCGAATTCGCCACTCACCTGGTAGGCGTAGATGGGAATGTTGAAGGTGTCCTTGGCCCGCCTGACGATGTCTAGATAGGGCAGGCCGGGCTTGACCATGACACTGTCGGCACCCTCGGCAATGTCCTGCTCGATCTCGCGCATCGCCTCGTCAGAATTGGCATAATCCATCTGGTAAGTGCGCTTGTCGCCCTTGAGCCGGCTGCCCGACCCCACGGCCTCGCGGAATGGCCCGTAATAGTAGGACGCGTATTTGGCGGCATAGGCCATGATCTGCGTCTGCTCGTGTCCTTCGGCGTCGAGCGCCTCGCGGATCGCTGCCACCCGGCCATCCATCATGTCCGAGGGCGCGATGATGTCGGCGCCAGCCCGCGTCTGCACCAGGGCCGAGCGCATCATCACAGCAACTGTCTCATCGTTGAGGATTTCGCCGTCCCGCACCAGCCCGTCCTGGCCGTCGCTGGAATATTCGTCCAGCGCCACATCCGCGATGAGCCCGATTTCCGGCACCGCGCTCTTGATGGCCGCCAGGGCCCGGCACATCAGGTTGTCCGGATTGTAGGCTTCGGCGCCATTCTCGCTGCGCAGATGGTCCGGGGTGTTGGGAAACAGTGCCAGCGCCGGAATACCGGCATCGCGTGCGGCCCGGGCCGCCTCCACGCACAGATCGACGCTTAGCCGCTCGACGCCCGGCATGGTGCGGATTTGCGTCTTTTCGTTGTGTCCGTCGATGACGAAAAGCGGCCAGATCAGGTCCGATGGCGTGAGCACGGTCTCGCGCACCATGGCGCGGCTCCAGGCCGTGCGGCGGGCGCGGCGCAGCCTGCGGCCGCCGAGAAACTCCATATCGTGCTTCTGCCAGGCATCGACCATTTCGCGGCTCCTTATCGTTGCGGCCCTCAATATCAGCGCCGCCAGCGCCGTCCAAGCTCTGCCTTGTCGCAGCGGCCATGGAGGGATAGAAAACGGCATGGATTTCAACGCCCAGCCCATCGGCATCTACATTCGCATCGTCGCCATCATCAGCCTGCTGCTGGGGCTGAACGATGCCGCGCGCCTGCTCGGCGTCAATCTGGGCGACGTCAGCCCGATCGCCACCATGGGCATGAGTGGCTTCGTCTACCTGGCGATATTCGCGCTCGCCCGCCTCTTTGCCGCCGTTGGGCTCTGGATCAAGGCGAGCTGGGGCGCCGTACTGCTGGTGGGCGCGACTGCCGTCGAACTGACCATGCATCTGCTGGGTAACCCCGACATCCGCATGTCCGCCTTTGGCTTTGCCGTACGGATCGTGCTCCTGTCGTCGATCCTCATCATCTTCGTGCTGTCGATCCGCCTCAGCCGGGCTCGCGCCGCCGACTAGCCCGGATTGGGGTGAAACTGCTCGATGGTGATCTCTTCGGCCATTGCGTCCTGTGGTGCGCCGAAGCTCGTCACGGTCGTAAACCAGCGCGTGACCACGCCGTCACGGCGGAACTCGAGCGGCAACAGCACCGTCCCCTGGCGATGCCCGCGCACTGCGGATAGCTCGGACGCGCCCGGTTGGGTCATCGCTCGCCGCAGCACAGCGCCCATGGCCGATTGCGGCCCATGCCGTCGCACGCCCTCGCGCATCCGGTGCAGCAGATATTCGGCAACGTCCGTCCAGTTGGCGATCGACTCTCGCACCGGCCCCGGTCGGTAGACGAGGTCGACCAGATTGATGCCGCCCAGTGTCTCCGGGGTCGCGCCGATCATGCCCAGGGCCGGCGCATTGGCGTCCAGCACGTTGAGCGCCATGTCGAGCACGATGGCTGGATAGGGCTCGTGCGCTCGCAGCAGCAAGGTTGCCGCCCGGCGCACTTCGGCCATGGCCTCGCTCTGCCAGTCGCTGTCGCCGAACTGCGGGGCAAATCCGGCGGCAACCAGCATGGCATTGCGCTCGCGCAGCGGCAGGTCCAGCGCTTCGGCCAGCCGAAGCACCATATCCGGGCTGGGTTTGGAGCGCTCGGACTCGATAAACGACAGGTGGCGCGTCGAAACCTCCGCACTCAATGCCAGATCGAGCTGGCTCATGCCGCGCAGCCCCCGCCATTCCCTGAGCATCGCGCTGAACATCATCGGCCTCCCGTTTGCCGCAAGGTGCAGCACCGCGCAGGTTTATTCCATTACCTGGGAGGTAATTGAAGCCATGACCTCGTCGCGTCAGTTTCGGGTCATCGAAAACCTGAAATGGAGCGCCGCGATGACCACCACCGTCCAAACTCTTCCCCGCCTCGACCCGCACATCGTCTACGGTGTCGATGCATTGGTATCGATCGCCATGGGTCTGGCGTTGCTCGCCACGGCAGCGCCGTTGACGGAACTTGCCGGCTGGACTGTGCCGGCTGGCGTCCTGTGGACCATCGGACTGCTGCTCCTGCCCTGGGCCGCGCTCAACGCCTGGGTGGCCCGCACGGACCGTCCGGCGCAGGCGGTCATTCGCGGTGTCATTGCCGGCGACATCGCCTGGGTCGCGGGCAGCGCAGCCCTCGTGCTGCTGCAGGCCGCCAACCTCAGCACCATCGGAATGGTGCTGCTGGCGGGGCAGGGCGTGGCCGTCGCCGGCGTGCTTGCCCTGAAGCTGGTCGGGGCACGCAGTCTTGCCTGAGGTGCTGCTTGAAGGGCGCCACCCGGCGCCCTTCACACCCTCGTAAGGTTACAAATTTATGCACCGGTGTAACGAAGAATAAAGCCAAATTCTCATTGCATTCCAGTAAGATGCTCTTAATCACGCCGCTTAGGGCGATCTTAGTCCGCACGCCGTAGTTTGGCCTCATGAGATGCGAAAAATCGCACAGACTGCAAAACAGTGAGGCACAAATGGCAATCAAATCCAACGCAGCCGAGGCCCTTTCCCCGGAACGTCCCCAGAGCCTGAAGCCGCTTTACCTGGAAGCCGTTTCGCGCGTCGAACGCCTCCACCGGCGCCTGCTCGATCTCATCAAGGATGAGTTCGACCGCATGGGTTGGGACGATATCAATCCCGTTCAGGCCCTGCTGATGTTCAACATTGGTGACGCAGAGCTCACCGCCGGCGAGCTGCGCTCCCGCGGTTACTATCTGGGCTCGAACGTCTCGTACAATCTCAAGAAGCTGGTCGAAACCGGCTACATCTTCCAGGAGCGCTCCCGCTCCGACCGGCGGTCGGTTCGGATCAAGCTCACCCCCAAGGGCGAGGAAGTGGCCGAAGTGATCGACGAGCTTTACGATCGCCACCTGAAGTCCATCGACAAGGTCGGTGGTCTGGGCGATGACGAATTCGACGGCCTCAACAAGGCCCTCGCTCGCCTTGAGCGCTTCTGGGTCGACCAGATCCTCTACAAGCTCTGAAGCCACGGGCCGCCATCTGTTGCGGCCACGCCACACCCGAATGCAAACGCCGGTCCCTTGGGCCGGCGTTCACATTTGTGCCGCAAACACGCGCGAATGCGTCGTTAGTGGTTTGAAACCATTTCCCGCGTATTCATGGTTCACGAAGACTGAAGCGGTTCACATGCGGTTGACCGCGTTGTGACCGGCGGGACGCAATGGTAAAAATCGCCTGTTTCGGGCGGCTTGAAATTCGGGTGACTTAATGCGGCTGACTAGACGATCTGTGCTCCGGTATACGGCGATGGCCGGGGCGTCCCTTGCCATGCCTGCCATCGTTCGTGGGCAGGAAGGGGAGTCAATTTTTGACCTGATGAACCGCGGCAATGTGCTGCGGAACGTCGACAAGGACGGTAACACCGCCGCCGCCGAGGCGCTGATTGCCACCAACGAACCCATCCTGTCCTTCGACACGGCCTACAATCTCCAGCTGGCGATTTCGCAGTACGAGCCCTTCGTCGCCAACGGCGGCTGGGAGGAGATTCCGCAGGAGGCCTTCCGCCTGATGATCGGCAAATCCGCGCCGTCGGTCATTGCCCTCAAGCGTCGCCTGATTTCGTCGGGAGACATGGCGCTGGTACCCAACGTCAACGAACTGTTCGACGAAGATACCGATCGCGGTGTGCGCCTGTTCCAGGCCCGCCACGGCCTGATCATGAACGGCCAGGTCGACGAACCGACCTGGTATGCGCTCAACGTACCGGCCACGACGCGCCTGCAGCAGCTTTATCTGAACTTCACGCGCGTCCAGAACATGGCCGCCAGCCTCAACCCGCGTTACGTCGTGGTCAATATTCCTGCCGCGACGATCGAGGCCGTCAATGACGGCATGGTCGAGCAGCGCCACACCGCCGTCGTCGGTCGCGTCGAGCGCGCCACCCCGATCATGGCCAGCAAGATCAGCCAGATCAACTTCAACCCTTACTGGCATGTGCCCAAGTCGCTCGTGGAGCGCGACCTGACCAAGTACATGCAGGAAAATCCGAACTACCTGACCGAGCAGAACATCCACATCTATGATGGCAGCGGCGCCGAGGTTTCGCCCGCCAGCATCGACTGGACCAATATCGGCAATGCGGTGAACTACATGTACCGCCAGGAACCGGGCGCGGCCAATTCGATGGGCCACTGCAAGATCAATTTCTACAATCCCTATGACTGCTACCTGCACGACACGCCGTCCAAGGCGCTGTTTGGCGAAAACGCCCGTTTCCACTCGTCGGGCTGCGTGCGCGTCGAAGGCGTCAACCAGTTGGTCAACTGGCTGCTGCGCGACAATGGCGACTGGGACCAGAACAAGGTCGACATGACCTTCGAGTCGCTTGAGCGCCTGGATGTCGAGTGCAAGGCCCGCGTGCCGATCCACACCACCTACATCACCGCCTGGGCCAATCGCCAGGGCACGGTCAGCTTCCGTGACGACGTCTACAAGTTTGACGAGCAGGGCAAGGTCACCTTCGACGAAACCGCCAACGGCTGATCGGCCTGCCTGCCCATCCAGCGCCCTCCCTCGTGGAGGGCGTTTGCTTTGAAGCCGGTGGAATCTGCTAATGTCAGGGCAGGGGGTGCGCCATGACCGACGGTGAGGTCTACTTCGAGTTCGCGCAGGTCGGCCAGCAGATGCGGGTCGCTGCGATCGACGCTGCCACCGGCACCGAGATCATCGTCATAACGCCGGTGTCGGCCAGCAAGTACCAGATGCAGCAGTTGGCACTCGCCAAACTGCGCAAGAGGCTGGCGGACAAGGCGCCTGGACCGCCGCCCACCTCCGGCAAATTTGCGTAGCGGCTTGGCTCCCTTTGCCACTTCCCCTGTTGGACATTCTGCGCCATATTGCCGGCGTTCGCGCGACTGGCGAGAAGAGATGGGTAACCATCGGGGAACGCGAACGTTATGACGCCGCTCGCCTGGGCACCCATCCGCAACCCCCGGGAGCCCCATGAATCCAGCTCACCTTTCCCGGCCTTGGAATCGCGTAGCGCGACATGATAAGGCCATCGCCATGCCGACCCGTTTCGTTTTCTGCGAGGTAACCGTCCGATGAGCGCTGCAACCTCACTGCCGCTGTTTCCGCACTTCTTCTCCAATTCGGTTGCCGATACCGACCCCGAACTCGCTGCGGCAATGCGCAACGAGCTGGGTCGTCAGCAGGACGAAATCGAGCTTATTGCCTCCGAGAACATCGTCTCCCAGGCGGTGCTGGAAGCGCAGGGCTCCGTGCTGACCAACAAGTATGCCGAAGGCTATCCGGGCCGCCGCTATTATGGCGGCTGCCAGTATGTCGACGTCGCCGAAACGCTCGCTATCGAGCGCGCCAAGCAGCTGTTCGGCGTCGGCTTTGCCAACGTGCAGCCCAATTCTGGCTCTCAGGCCAATCAGGGCGTCTACCAGGCGCTGATCCAGCCGGGTGACACCATTCTGGGCATGTCGCTCGACGCCGGTGGTCACCTGACCCATGGCGCCAAGCCCAACCAGTCCGGCAAGTGGTTCAACGCCATCCAGTATGGCCTGCGCAAGCAGGATGGCCTGGTCGACATGGACCAGGTCCGCCAGCTCGCCCGTGAGCACAGGCCCAAGATGATCGTTGCCGGTTTCTCGGCCTATTCGCGTGTCATGGACTGGGCCGAATTCCGCGCCATCGCCGATGAAGTCGGCGCAATTCTTTTCGTCGACATGGCGCACGTGGCTGGTCTTGTCGCCGGTGGCGTCTATCCGAGCCCCTTCCCGCATGCCCATGTGGCATCCACCACCACCCACAAGACCCTGCGCGGTCCGCGCGGCGGCCTGATCCTCACCAATGACGAAGAGATCGCCAAGAAGATCAACTCGGCCATCTTCCCGGGCATCCAGGGCGGTCCGCTGATGCACGTCATCGCCGCCAAGGCCGTGGCCTTCAAGGAAGCGCTGTCGCCAGAGTTCAAGACCTATGCACGCCAAGTCGTGGCCAACGCCAAGATACTGGCGGAAACGCTGGTCAAGGGCGGAGTCGACATCGTCAGCAAGGGTACAGACAACCATTTGATGTTGGTCGATCTGCGCCCCAAGGGCTTGACCGGAAAGGCCACCGAGAACGCGCTTGGCCGGGCTCACATCACCTGCAACAAGAATGCCGTTCCCTTCGATCCTGAGAAGCCCGCCATCACCTCAGGTGTTCGTCTCGGCACGCCGGCGGGTACGTCGCGCGGTTTCGGCGAAGCCGAGTTCAAGCTGATCGGTGAGCTGATCATCGAGGTGCTCGACGGTCTGGCGGCCAATGGCGAAGACAACAACAGTGCCGTCGAGGCGCAGGTCCGTGCCAAGGTCAAAGACCTGACCGAACGCTTCCCGATCTACGGTCGCTAAGGGTCCGTCATGCGCTGTCCCTATTGCGGCAACGACGATACGCAGGTCAAGGACAGCCGCCCGACCGAAGATTCCGGCGCAATTCGTCGCCGCCGCGTCTGCAATGGATGCGGCGGCCGCTTCACGACCTTCGAGCGCGTCCAGCTTCGCGACCTGACCGTAGTGAAAAAGAGCGGCCGCAAGGTGCCGTTCGATCGTGAGAAGCTGGCCAAGTCGGTCTATACCGCGTTGCGCAAGCGCTCGGTCGAGACCGAGCGCACCGAGCGCATGATTTCGGGTATCGTCCGCCAGCTCGAAAGCCTTGGTGACGTGGAAGTGACCTCGGACCAAATTGGCGAATATGTCATGGACGGCCTCAAGGGCCTCGATGACGTGGCCTTCGTGCGCTTTGCCTCGGTGTACAAGAATTTCTCGGCCGCCGACGACTTCCGTGACTTCCTTGCCGAGCTTGCCACTGGGCAGGGTACCATGCGGGACGACGAGTGACGCAGCTGTCCCCAGAGGATCGTCGCTGGCTCGACGCAGCGGTACGCTATGCGCGGCCCTTTGCCGGCACCACCGTGGATGTTCCGGCCGCCGCGGCGCTGGTGGTCGACCCGAACACCCAAACCCTCGTGGCGCGCGCGGTAACGGCCAAGGGCGGCCGTCCCCATGCCGAGGCCGAAGCGATCGCCAAGGCCGGTTTCGAGGCTGCCGGCTGTACGCTCTACGTGACCATCGAGCCGTGCCATCACTGGGGGCGCACCCCGCCTTGCGTTGACGCCATCATTCGAGCCGGCATCATGCGGGTGGTGATCGGCACGACCGACGCCGACCCGCGCACTGCCGGCGGCAGCATCGCTCAGCTGGAATCTGCCGGCATCGAGGCCGTCCTGGCCCGACACGCACCGTCCGAGGCACTGCATGCCGGGCATGCCTTGCGCCATACTGCGGGCCGCCCCTTCGTCACTGCGGTCCTCACCGTCTCGGCTGACGGCATGATCGGCCGGCGCGGCGAGGGCAGGGCGCCCGTCGCCGGACCAGAGGCAGGCGCCTGGATCGACCTGCTGCGCTCCCGTTCCGATGCCATCCTGATCGGCGCCGCCACCGCGCGGAGCGACGACCCGGCGCTGGCCGTGGCCTTGCCTGGCCTTGGCGGCCGCACGCCTTTGCGCGTGGTGATGGCGGGCGCCGCGGGCATTGATCGGCGGGTGAATCTGGTTGGTGGCTTTTCCGGCCATCGCACTGCAATCATTGCCGAATCTGTCTCGGACGTGGACGCGCCTGTCTCCGTCGAAGTCATCCGCGTCGCGGGAAGCCGCGGGCGTCCCGATCTCGTTGCCGCCCTCCAGGCGCTGGCGCGACGCAATGTGCAGAATGTGATGGTCGAGTCGGGCCAGCGCCTGACCACGGCCCTGCTCGAGGCCGACCTGGTGGATCGCTTCGTCCTGGTCACCGGCCAATATGCTCTCGGCGCCGATGCCGTCCCGGCGAGCCCGGATGGCGCGATCGCTGACGTCCTCGGTGCCGCCGGATTGGTGGAGATCGAGCGGCAGGCGCTGGGTGAGGACAATTTGACGCTTTATCAGCGTCCCCGCCGGGCAGATTGAACTCCGCACCCTGTTGAAGTTCCCGCCGTGGAAGATTATGGGGTTGCGTGGTCCTTCGGGGCACCGCGGCCCTTGGCCACGCAGCAAAGATGAAAGCACCCATGGCCGACGCCCCCAAACGCAATCCGCAAGCCGACCGTCCTGCCAACCAGCGCGGCGCGGCACGTCTGGCCGCCGTGCAGGCGCTCTATCAGATGGATGTGGGCCGGGCCACGCTTGAGGACACGCTGGCGCAGTTCGGTGCGTTTCACCTGGGCCGCGAAATCGAGGGTGACCAGTATCTGCCGGCCGATGCCGATTTCTTCCGCCAGATCCTCACCGGCGTTGCCAAACACCAGCTCGCCATCGATCCCGCAGTGGATCGTGCTCTGGCCGACGGCTGGCCGGTGGAGCGGGTTGATGCAACCTTGCGCGCCATTCTGCGCGCCGCTGCATTCGAGCTGCTGCGCCGCAAGGACATTCCGCCGCGCGTCGTCATTACCGAATATGTCGACGTCGCCCGGGCCTTCTACGAAGACGACGCCACCGGCCTCGTCAACGCCGCCCTTGATGCGATGGCGCGGGAAGCGGGGCTCGACCTGGCAGAAGGCGACGGCAAGGACGCCTAGTCGGCGCCTGCAATGGCTGCGCTGCCAATATGCAGCGCTTCCCGGGGACCCAAGCTCGGATCGTACTTCTCCTTGGCGCGAACCGTCTGAAACACCGCATCGACGTCCGACGCTTCGAACGCCTCCAGTGCAAGCTGTGTTGGTGCGATGTAGTTTCCGTCGATCTCACCGTCGTAGAGGCCCAATTCCTTGAGCGCCGTTTGCATGGCCTCGACCACGGCGGCGGACTGCAGATGCTGGCCTTGCCAGAAGTCGTCATGCACTTGGCTGCGCATCGAACTCTTGGTCGCCCAATGGGCCAGCAACAGCCAATAGCCGGCCCGTTCGGCATCCTGTCGGGCCTCGTATTGCCCCTGTAACTGGAGGTCGATGTCGGTGGACCCCGTGCCGTGGGTGTAGAACAGCCCGGTCATGGCCATCGAATTGGGGTCGCCATGGACCGCGGCGTAGCGGGCATAGTCGGCAATAGCGAGAGGCAGGTCGTTGGCGGAGGCGTAACCGCTCCAATACATGCCCGTGAGAAAGCCTGCGCAGACGTAGTTGCCATGGGCCATGCTTTCGGCCGCCGCTGTGTCATAGAAGGCGCCGTTGCCGTCGAGATCGGCCTGCCCGAACGTGCGGAGCGCCTCGCAGCGGATCGATTGCCCGAACTCACCGGCTCGGGCGCGTTCCATGTAGCTTAGGGCGTCGCTCGCGCTAACGCCGGCGCTTTCGTCGAACATGGTGCCAAGAGCGTATTGGGCCACGCCAAGCCCGCCATCGGCCAGCTCGCGATAGGTCTCGGTCGCAAACAGGTTGTCGTCCTGCGTGCCGCCACGCTCGGCAAACTGGTCCCTGGCTACGGCGTGGTAGAAGCGGACGTCGGGATCATCGGGAAACTGCAGAATGGCGGTATCACAGGCGGCCAGCGCATTGGCGAGCCCCATGCGCGGCACCCAATCGAAATGGTCCCGGTCACCGAAGGCGCCGATGCAGGCCTGGCGCAAGGCTTGATCCTGGAGCTTGGTCTTGGCCAGGACCGGGCCGCTCCACAGTCCCGCGACTGCGATCAGTGCCGCGACGCGCAGCACCCTACGAGCCGTCGTTTCGTACAACATGCAACACCTGCCACGAACGATTACCGCCGACCGGCGGTAACATAGTGGGCGCGTGGCAGGCTGTCGATCTCGCGCGGCTTAGAACGACTGCAGGATCTGGTCGATGAACGTGCGGTCTTCGCCGAACGACGGGGTGCGACGGCTCTCGATCGCGATCGTCTTGCCGTCCTGCAGGCCATAGACGGCCTTGTCGATGACCTTCTCGTTCTTGTCGAAATAGACCACCAGTACGGTGCGCGAGTCGATCATCGTCATGCCGAACGCGGTCTGGCGCACCTTGGTCTCGACATAATAAAATGCAGATTGGTCGCCGAAGGTGTTGGTCGACTGGGGTGAGCCCAGCACGAGCGTCACCAGCTGCTGGCTCTGGCCCGGTCGGATCTGCGCCATGGCGCTATCGGAGATTTCGTATCCCTGGGTCCGCTTGGTGATCAGCGAATTGCTGCTGGTGCATGCGGCGAGCGTCACTGCGAGCAGGGCGGCTGCGGCGAGCGGCGCAAATGAACCGGAGGCGATACGCAGGGGCATGAATTTGACTTTCTCGATGGCTCTCGACTATAGGCACGACAACAAGGCGGCGGCCCTTGTAGCCGCCGGAATGTGTAACTGCCAAGCCGTCGGTCTGGCAAGCTGGCAATGGTCCGGCGCCCCTGTTAGGCCGATCAAGATGCAAAGCGCAATCCCATGATCCTGTCCCTGTTCCGCAAGAACACAGCTACCGCACCGGTTTACGCCGTCTATAGCGCCATTGTGGCGCAATCCCGGCAACCCCGGTTCTACGCCGATTGGCTGGTGCCCGACACGGTCACGGGTCGCTTCGACATGATCAGCCTCCACCTGGCGCTGCTGTTCCGCCGCCTGCGCGCCGAGACCGGTGAGCAGAAGGCGTTCAGCCAGGCCGTGTTCGATCTTTTCTTCAAGGACATGGACCGCTCGCTGCGCGAAATGGGCGTTGGTGATCTGGGCGTACCCAAGCGCATCCAGAAGATGGGTAACATCTTCTTTGGTCTGCTGGCTGCCATGAACGAGGCGATGGACCGCGGCGATGCCGCAGCCTTGCAGGCTGTCCTGTCGCGCAATGTGTTCGATGGTGCGACCGGCCCGCATGTCGAGGCACTGGCCGCCTATCTGCTCGTCGAGGACCGGGCGCTGGCAACCCAGCCCGTCGGCACCATCACCGGTGGCTCACTCAATTTCGAGGCCGCAGCGTGAGCGCCCAAGCCCCGCTTTTCGATGCAATCGTCCGCATCGACCGCCTGCCGGCCTCCGGCCGTGACCTGACCGTGTCGCTCGACGAACCCACCCGCGCCGCCCTTGCCGAGTCACTCAACGTGAGTGCCATCGACAAGTTCGAGGCCACCCTGACGGTGGCTCCTCTGCGCGGCGGCATCAGGGCACTCGGTCGCCTGATTGCCGACATTGTGCAGCCATCGGTGGTTACCTTCGAGCCCGTCGAACAGCATATCGACGAACCGGTAGATCGCGTTTTCCTGCCCGAGGCACAAGCCCACAAGCCTACGCCGGGCTCAGAGGTGTTCATCGACCTCGAAGACGACGACTTTCCCGATCATATCGATGGCCCTGAAGTGGACCTCAGCGCCTTGCTGATCGAGACGCTGGCATTGGCCATCGACCCCTATCCGCGGGCGCCGGGCGAAAGTCTCGATTCGCTGGGGATCGACGTCGGAGGTGGGCCGATGAGCCCGTTCGCCGCTCTCGAAAAACTCAAGAAGTCCACCGATATCGATCGGTAGCGCGTGGCGCCGGGGCTTGCACCGACTCCCCGATGGGATATGTTTGGCTGCCTCCCCCGTGGGGCACAGAACGGGCTGAAATGACCGATACAATAACAATATCAGTGGATGCCATGGGCGGGGATAACGCTCCGCGCGCGGTGATCCACGGAGCCTATCTGGCCCTGCGCGAGCGCAAGAATACGCGTTTCATCTTTCACGGACGGCAGGAGCAGATCGCTCCACTGCTCGACGAATTTCCCGACCTCAAGCCTGCCTGCACCGTTCGTCACTGCGAACAGGTGATCGCCATGGACGAGAAGCCCAGCCAGGCCCTGCGCAAGGGTAAGGGCACATCCTCGATGTGGATGGCGATCCAGTCGGTCAAGGACGGCGAGGCCGATGTCGCCATCTCGGGCGGCAACACTGGCGCACTGATGGCCATGGCCACCTTTTGCCTGCGACCGATGAAGGGCATTTCCCGCCCGGGCATCGCGGCTATCTGGCCCACCCTGCGCAGCGACATCATCGTGCTCGATATGGGCGCCACCATCGGCGCCGATGCCAAGCAGCTGGTCGACTATGCGATTCTCGGTTCCGCCCTGGCGCGGTGCCTGTTCGACGACGACGCGCCGACGGTCGGCCTGCTCAATGTCGGCACCGAGGAAGTCAAAGGCCTCGACTACATCAAGGAAGCGGGCAAGATCCTCGCCGAGGCCAGCGGGTCGGGCTTTACCTATCACGGCTTTGTCGAGGGTGACGATATCGGCAAGGGCACTGTTGACGTGGTTGTCACCGAAGGCTTTGTCGGCAATATCGCCCTCAAGACCGCCGAGGGCACCGCGCGGCAGGTGGGTTCGTATCTCCGCAGCGCCCTCAAATCCAACCTCATGAGTCGCATCGGCGCTCTGTTCGCCACCTCGGCGCTCAACGCGCTGCGTCGCAAGATGGACCCGCGCACCGTCAATGGCGGTGTGTTCATGGGGCTCAATGGCATCGTCATCAAGTCGCATGGCGGCACCGACGAAATTGGCTACAAGAGTGCGCTGAGCCTCTCCTACGAAATGGCCCGCAGCCGCCTGATCGACAAGATCGGCGACACCATGCAGCGCTTCCCCATCAAGGTGGCCTCCGAGGCCCCGGAAGCAGAACCTGAGGCGAAACCGGCGTGACCAAGACGCGTACCATCATCCGCGGTGTCGGCGGCTACCTTCCCGAAAAGGTGCTGACCAACGCCGAACTGGCAACCATGGTCGATACGTCCGACGAGTGGATCCAGCAGCGCGTCGGTATCAAGGAGCGCCATATCGCGGCCGAGGGGCAGTTCACCTCCGATCTGGCCGTGGAGGCCGCCCGCAAAGCCATGGCTGCGGCCGGCGTAACGCCCGAGGACATCGATCTCATCGTCGTTGCCACCACGACGCCCGACTACACCTTCCCTGCGGCCGCCACGCTGGTCCAGATGAAGCTGGGCATGCATCACGGCATGGCATTCGACATCCAGGCAGTGTGCTCGGGCTTCGTCTATGCCGTCGCCACCGCTGACAGCTACATCAAGAACGGTCTGGCTACCCGGGCCCTGGTCATCGGCGCCGAAACCTTCTCGCGCCTGCTCGACTGGACCGATCGCACCACCTGCGTACTGTTCGGCGACGGGGCAGGGGCTGTCGTGCTCGAGAAGATCGAACTGGACGACGACGCACCCGAACGCGGCGTGCTCGCCTCGGCCCTGCGGTCCGATGGCCACCACTGGGACAAGCTCTATGTCGACGGCGGTCCGTCCACGACGGGCACCACCGGCCATGTGCACATGCAGGGGCCGGAAGTTTTCCGCCACGCCGTCGGCAAGATTACCGACGTGGTCTACGCCACGCTCGAAAAGACGGGCTACACGGTAGCCGACCTCGACTGGTTCGTGCCGCACCAGGCCAACCGACGCATCATCGAGGGCGCGGGCAACAAGCTTGGCCTGCCGCCCGAGAAGGTCATCATCACCGTCGACCGCCACGCCAACACCTCGGCGGCCTCGGTGCCGCTGGCCCTGAGTGCCGCCGTGGCCGATGGCCGCATCAAGCAGGGTGACCTCGTGATGCTCGAGGCGATGGGTGGCGGCTTTACCTGGGGCGCCTCTCTCATTCGCTGGTAGCAGCCGCCGTTGAGCGATTGACCTTAGGCGTTTCAAGGCGTTAGTGTCCTTTTGGGTGGAGGAACCCAGCGTAGAAACCGGTCGCATGAGGGGATTGTGACGGTCCGGTATCGCTGAGCGAGGGGAAGGATTCCCGCGTATGGCTCGACCTCGACGTGGGGGTTGTGCCGGCAGCAATTTTGATCGGGGACGTCAGCCAACGCGTCCCGGCGTGGGGATTTGCACCTTTCGGCAACACGGGGGTACGAATGACGCAGAAGACGATTACGCGCGCCGATCTGGCCGAAGCAGTCTATGGCACCGTCGGATTGTCACGGACCGAGTCGGCCGAACTGGTGGAACGGGTGCTCGAGCTCATCGGCGACGCCCTCATCACCGGGGCAAACGTCAAGCTATCGTCCTTTGGCTCCTTTCAGGTCCGCTCCAAGAACGAGCGCATCGGCCGCAATCCCAAGACCGGCGAAGAGGTCCCGATCCTTCCCCGGCAGGTTCTTGTGTTCAAGCCATCCAACGTGTTGAAGTCCAAGATCAACAAATCTATGGTTCGTGCTGGGAAATAAGTACTCTAGCGAGTCTCAGCCTCCGTGGATAAGTCGCCAGACGCCTTCCGGACGATATCCGAAGCCGCCGATGAACTGGACCTGCCTCAGCACGTCCTGCGCTTCTGGGAGACTCGTTTCTCGACGATCAAGCCGCTGAAACGCGGCGGGGGCAGACGCTATTATCGCCCCGAAGACGTGCTGCTGCTGCGCGGCATCCGCCACCTGCTCTACGATCAGGGCTTCACCATCAAGGGCGTGCAGCGCATCCTCAAAGATCAGGGCAGCCGCTATGTGATTGCGGTCGGCGAAGGCAAGCCTCTCGAAGAGATCCTGCCGATGATCGAGCAGGCCGAGGCCGCCGGTGACGAGGCGGAAATCGAAGAAGCCGTGATGCTCGCCAGTCCGGGCCTCGATCGCGAGTCGCGCGACAAGCTCTCCGACGTGCTGCGCGAGCTGCTCGAATGCAAACGCATCCTGGAGCGCGCCCGGGAAGCCTAGGGCTTCCGGTCACCTGCAAAACCATAGCTCGACCTAGCGGCCCCTCCTGCCGTTCATCGACTCCAGCATAGTCTGGGTCGCGGGGAGGGGGATAAGCTGCCCCCGACAAGGGTCGGGAGCAGCTTTGGATCAGGCTGAGCTCAGCGCTTGCCGGCGGGCCGACTCTGCCCAGAAGATGACGGTCGATGCCGCCAGGATCAGCGCGGCGCCCGGCCAGAACCAGCCGGACGGCACCTGCGACAGCAGGATCCAGCCCAAGAGCCCGCTGAGCGGCACCTTGAGGTCGCCGAAGGGCTGCAGGTAGGTGGCGTCGGCCGTCTTGTAGGCTATCGCGAGCAGATACTGCGCTGCGGCCGTCAGGGCACCCAGCAGGACCAGCAGCGTGAGGGCGGTGCCTCCAGGGAGGGCGAAGACGTTGTCGGCCAGGCCAACGGGCAGCAGGCCCGGCGTCAGCCCACCGAGCGCCCAGACGGCGAGCAGGATCAGCAGATGGTTGGGGGTGACGAGGACCAGCAGGGAGACCGTCAGCGTTTCGGGGCTCTCACCCTGCTTGCTGAGATACTTGGTCAGCACGTCCGTCGTGGCCCAGAGCGCCGCGGCGACGATCGGGATGAGCGTCGACCAGGTGAGGCCATCGGTGCCGACGCCCGACACGATGATGGCGCCGACAAAGCCAACCAGCGAGGCGCCGATGCGAACCGCAGAGGCGCGTTCGCCCAGGAACAGCGTCGAGCCCAGGATGATGAACAGCGGGCCGGTGGCCAGGAGGGTCACCATCTGCCAGATCGGCACGCCCGTGGCGAAGCCATAGACGAAGACGTGGACGCCCAGCGCCGAGACGAAGGCACGGATTTCGTGGGCGATGGGGTGGCCGGTGCGCAGATTGCCCAGGCCAATGCGCAGCACCAGCGGCAAAGCCAGCACCGAGGCGATGACATATTGCCAGAAGGCCATGCCGGTCGAGCTCATGCCATAGCCGCCATATTCGACCGGCGTCGGCAGCGCCGATTGCAGCAGATTGCTCGCGGCAAAGGCAAGGCTTGCCGCGATCATGAAGAAGGCGCCTGTGGCGGCGCCATTGCGTGGAACAGAGGAAACCTGGCTCATTGAACGTCCTTTCCGTAACCAGTTTCCTCAGGGTTACGGGAAGTCTCGCCGATGCCGCGTCCGGCCCGAAATGGGGTGCGGACGCCGGCAAGCCAGCGTTGGTCCCGTTCTCTTTCATCCGGACTATACCGTCGGCTCCGGAATTACACCGGATCTGCTGACCCCAAGGACCTGACGGTCCGAAGGCGCTCGCGGGCTTGGCGTTGCCGCCTTTACCGCCGGTGGGGAATTGCACCCCGCCCTGAGAACTACGCGGAACTATAGCTCCGCGACTGACAACATAGGGTAGGGGGCATGCCCGGGCAAGTAGACACAAAGGTGTAACTGTGCGTCCTCAGCGAACGATGGAGAAAATCTGTTCGAGCGAGAGCCCCGCCTGGCCGCGGTTGTCGGGTAAGCGGTGACGCCTATCGCGTCAAACACGGTATGAAGCGGCTTTCGCCCCGGCGGCTTGCGCCGCCTGTTTGGTATTTTGAAGAGGCGAAAGCCGCTTCACACGATCCGGTTTTTCCTGCGCACGCATCGAGCGGCCACCCTTTCGGGGATTGGGAACAGCAAACGAGGCGCGTACCCTGCGCTCTCTCCTCGTCGCCACGCCGGCCGGTGGTCAGCATCCACGCAGGTGCCAGGCGACCCCGGCTGCCAGTCTCCCCGCCCGATGCTTCGTCGGCACCGCGTGAGTGGCGGGGATGGGAGGAGTATGCACGGGCCATTGCAGGCGGGGATAAGTTTTGGATGGCGACCGCTTTCGACCCCATCTCACACAGGGGGACGATCTTTAACTGTTCCCAAGAGCGGACATGCTCCCCGGGCCCATTAGCCTCAGCGCCTGATAAGCAAGAGTATCAACGTCCTCGCTGACCTCCTCCAGGGACGATAAGTTCGCAATTGGAAACCATGCGGCCTCCGTCGCGTCGTCTCCAGCGATGGGGATTCCCGAAACCCATACGCACAGCACTGCGATCATCACAAATTGCCGCCGCAGCAGCCCATCCTGGGCGTAGTCGAACGCGTCCAATGCGTTGAACACGCACCGAGCTTCTGCTCGCACCTGGGTTTCTTCGAATAGCTCCCGCACAGCGGCCTGCGCCATTGTCTCCCCGGGATCAATCCAACCGCCGGGAAAGCCCCATTTCCCAGCGTCAGGTGGATTGATCCGCCGAACCAAAAGCACGTTGGCATCGTGGACGACCACGCCGAGAACCGAAGCGACAGGATGTGCGGAGGATTGGACAGACATTGGCGGGTTCTCCCTCGATTATGTTGACCTGGGCGCAGTGCTATCGAGATTTCGGGCGAGTAAGGCTGCGCTTAGGGCAACGGCCGCTGAGGCCAGCATTACGAGGAACAGGCCAGGCCGGGCATTCTCTTCGGTCAAGACCGCGCCCGCGAAGGCAGCCATGACGGAGGCCCCAGCGACCGTAATCGCACTGGCCAGACCGGCGGCACTTCCCGTGTGTGTCGAGCGAACTGAAATCGCTCCAGCGCTAGCGCTCGGTTGTGTGAGGCCGTTTGACAGACCAACAAACAGGCAAGGCCCAAACAATGCCAGCACATGACCGACGCCCGCACCATACAGGACGAGGCCGAACAGAAGGCCGATGCAGGCCACGGTTCGTCCGGCAACCAATATTGTGACCAACGGTAACTTGCCAGCGAGCCGCCCCGCTAGAAAGCTGCCGGCCATGAAGCCACCGGTAATCGAGCCCATGTAAAGACCGAGAACCGCCGGCGACAGATCAAAGGCCAAAGCCGCCAGCGGAGCCCCGGCCAGGAAAGCGTAGAAGGCACCAACCGAGAAGGCCGCGCAGATGCAGTACGCCCAGAAGCGCTTCGAGCCGAGGAGTTCGGGATAGGCCCGATACTGTTCGGCCATGGTGTTCGATGGCGTGAGGTTCGTTTCCCCCAGATCGGTCCAGCACAAGGCCAGAACCGCAGCCCCAAAGAACGCCAGCACATAGAAGCTGGCTCTCCAACCGAGCGCCTGATCCAGCAGTCCACCAATTGTCGGCCCGAGCATGGGCGCGATAGCCCACGCCATGGCCAGATAGCCAAACTGACCTGCTGCCTGCTCCCTGCTGGTGGTGTCGCGGATCGTGGCAAGCGATACCGCATATGTCGGGGCAATTACGGCTTGGACCATCCGGCAGGCGAGGAAGGTCCACGCATCGGGAGCCATGGCGCAACCGATCGTCGCCACGATGAAGATCGCCAGTGCCGAAAGAACCACCGGGCGGCGACCGAACCGGTCGGAAAGGGGACCAAGAACAAGTTGGAGGCATGCAGACACGCCAGCATAGGCTGCCAGGGAAAGGCCCATAATCCCGTAGGCGACATCGAACTCAGTTGCC
Source organism: uncultured Devosia sp. (assembly GCF_946479885.1). Next base: position 60,966 of record NZ_CAMLHM010000005.1, on the reverse strand, counting down.
ATGCCCGGCAGTGAGGGCAGAAAGAAATTGATTGGTAGAATGGCAAGTGCCGACAACAGGATCAGCGTCGAAAGACGAGGTTTGGATGATGCAGTTCGCACAATGATGACCGCTAGGCTTGAAGAGTGGACGGGCAATAAAAAAGCCCCGCTTGGGGGCTGATTTCTCCGCGCATGGGTGCTTTCGCCTGGCAGCTATGCTGCCGTGCCCATGCGCCCACCTACTACAACGAAGCCTTTTTCAATCTTCATGCAGCAACTGGTAGGCCGTCACCTGTATCTGGTCAACACATGCTTTTGGCGAGAAGGGCCGACTGCGGCTCATTTGCGCCAGAACCAGACAGTCACCTCTCCAACCCATTCCGGCCCGTCCATTTCCTGACCGTCCGCAGATGCCGCGGTACCAAACAGGAGAAAGGGCCCCGCGGGGCCCTTTCGGAAGTGTTAGCCGTTGTCGAGCCAGGCAACCTGCTCTGGCGTCAGCTTGAAGTCGAAGGTCTTGAGGCTGTCGTCCAGCTCGGCCAGGGTGCGCGGGCCGATCAGGGGGATGGACGGGAAGTCCTGCGCCAGCACGAAGGCCAGTGCCACATGGATCGGGCTGTGGCCCAGCTTTTGCGCCAGCTCGATGGCGCGGTCACGACGGGCGAAGTTCTTGTCGTTGTACCAGCAGCGCACCAGTTCCTCATTGTCGGTCTTGTCGCGACCGGCACGGTCGGTGAAGAAGCCGCGGCCCTGGCTGGACCAGGAGAAGTTGGTGACCTGCTTCTCCTTGAGCCACTTCTTCCACGCGTCGGTGGAGGAGGTGACGCAGCCATCCCAGATCGGGACCAGCATTTCACTGAGCGCAAAGTTGTTGCTCAGTGCCATCGGCTTGGTCTTGCCCGTGCGTTCGGCATAGGCCACGGCCTCGTCGAAGCGCTCCTTGGTCCAGTTCGAGCCACCGAACGGCCCACGGATGCGGCCCTTCTTGACCTCGGCATCCATGGCATCGATGAACTCGCCCACCGGCACCTCGGCATTGTCGCGATGCATGAAATACACATCGACATAGTCGGTCTGCAGGCGATCAAGCGACTGGGTCAGCTGCTTGGCGATGACGTCGGGATAGACCAGCGGGCTATGGGCACCCTTGCCGATCAGCACGGCGCCTTCGCGGGTGCCGCGGCTCTTGTGCCATTCGCCGAACAGCTTTTCGGTATAGCCACCGGCATAGATGAAGGCGGTGTCGAAGATATTGCCACCGCGCTCCCAGAAGGCGTCGAGCAGGATGGCGCCGGACGAGAAGGTCTTGAAGTCTTCAAAGCCAAGCGCCACGGCCGACGCCTGCTTGGAGAGGCCCGGAATGGAGCGCTTGGGGATGACGCCCGTATTGGGGCCGAGCTTGCGGTTATCGAGCGTGTTGACGCGGTTGACCGATTTCTCGACCGAGAACTCGATGCCCGCATCCTTGCGCCAGGCATCCAGCACCCGAAGGTTGCCCAGGGTATCGGCCCAGCTCATGCCAGGGGCCGAGAATTCCTGGCGCTTTTCGAGGATGGCGAGTGACGCGGCGTCGGCCTCGAACGAATAGACATGGGCCGATTCGTTGACGCTGACCGTCTCGGTCTTGCCGCCCTTGATGATGTCGATCTTGCCCAGGCCCTGGTCGCGATTGCCGCCGGCAAACCAGAAGTCCGGCACTTCGATGCGGCCTTCCGAGCCATGGATGCGCAGCACGTTGTCCAGATTGGCCATCACGGCGCAGGACACCTGGGCGACGATACCGTTGCCGAAGGTCAGCACGGCGGCGGCGTAGTCGTCGGTGCCTTCGGCGTTGAGCTGCGCCGTGCCCGACACCTTGACCGGGTCGGCAAAGCCCTTACCGGCGACGGCACCGGCAATCAGGCGGGCCATCGACACCGGGTAGCACCCGACGTCCATGATGCCACCACCAGCCAGCTGCGAGGCGAACAGGCGGTGCTGCGGCTGGAACTTGCCCATGTTGAAGCCGAAGCTGGACTGGATCATCCTGATTTCGCCGATGGTCCCCGACTTGACCAGCTCGATGATCTTGGCCGTCTGCGGGTGCAGGCGATACATGAAGGCTTCGCCGGCAAAGGTGCCGGCCTTGCGATGGGCGTGGAACACGGCATCGGCTTCGTGGGCCGACAGTGCCAGCGGCTTCTCGACCAGCACGTGCTTGCCTGCCTCGGCGGCCTTGATGGCCCATTCGGCATGGCCGGTATGCGGCACTGCAATATAGACCGCATCGATATTGGGATCGGCCAGCAGCGCTTCGTAGCCCTTGACCACGCGGATGCCGGGGAAATCGGTGGCGAGGTTCGGCTTGCTCGGATCGCGCGTCGCAATCGCTTCCAGCACGCCATGCTTGGAGCCGGCAACTCCGTCGCGGAAGGCCTTGGCAATGCTGCCGGGCCCGATGATACCCCAGCGGATTTTCTCAGACATATTGATTGGTCCTTGCAAAAAGAGTGTCGTTCAAACCCGGTCGTTCCCGCGAAGGCGGGAATTTGGCTTGCCGGGTGACGGCCAATCCCGCCTGCGCGGGACTGGACCGTGTATGGTGGTAATCAGCGCAGGCGGCTGCCCTTGCTGTCGAAAAGGTAGGCCTTGGCAGCGCTGATCGAGACGGTGATCCGCTCATTGCCGTTCTCGTGGCGCGATTCCTCGCGCTCGATCACCAGCGACTCGCCGCCGGCATTGGCATAGACGTAGCTGGTTGACCCCAAATGCTCGGCCACGTCGACATCGAGGCTAACGTCGACATTGCCGGCGCCCGCCAGGCCGAAATGTTCGGCGCGGACACCCAGGGTGACCTGGTCACCGACGGCGCCGCCGACGACGGGCAGGGTGAGGCGCCCGCCCGCATGGTTCTTGAGCTCGACCGTGGCGCTGGCGCCGGTCTTCTCAACGATGGTCGCGGCGAGGAAGTTCATGCGTGGCGAGCCGATGAAGCCGGCCACGAACTGGTTGGCGGGCTCGTCGTAGAGATCGAGCGGGCTGCCGACCTGCTCGATGACGCCATCACGCAGCACCACGATGGTATCGGCCAGGGTCATGGCCTCGACCTGGTCATGGGTCACGTAGATGATGGTGGTCTGCAGCTCCTTGTGGAGGCGCGCGATCTCGATGCGCATATGCACACGCAGCTCGGCATCGAGGTTGGACAGCGGTTCGTCGAACAGGAACACCTGCGGGTTACGCACGATGGCGCGACCGATGGCAACGCGCTGGCGCTGGCCGCCCGACAGCTGTTTTGGCAGGCGGTCGAGCAGCGGCTCGAGCGCCAGGATGCGGGCCGCATCATTGACCTGCCTGGCGATCTGCTCCTTGCTCACGCCGGCAAATTTCAAGGCAAAGCCCATATTCTCGCGCACCGTCATATGCGGATAGAGCGCATAGGACTGGAACACCATGGCGATGCCTCGCTTGCTCGGATCGACATCGTTCATGCGCTGGCCGCCGATTTCGAGATCACCCTCGGTGATCGGCTCGAGACCGGCAATCATCCGCAGCAGGGTCGACTTGCCGCAGCCCGAGGGGCCCACGAAAACAACGAACTCTTTGCTGGCGATGTCGAGGTCGACGCCCTTGATGACTTCGACCGAACCGTAGGATTTGCGCACACTTCTAAGTTTTAAGCTGCTCATGCGAAATGCACCTTATTTGACCGCGCCCAGCATGCCTTCGACGAACCGTCGCTGCAGCAGGAAGAAGATGAGGAGGGTGGGCAGGGTGGCGATGATGGTTGCGACCATGATCGCGCCCTGCTGCGGATTGTAGCCCGATCGCATCGACGAGACGATCAAGGTGATGACCTTGTTGTCGTTCGATTGCAGAACGATGAGCGGCCACAGATAGTTGTTCCAGTTCGACATGAACACGATGATCGTTGCCGCCGCATAGGTCGGGCGCATCACCGGCACATAAACATGCAGGAAAATCTGCCATTCCCGGAGGCCGTCGATCCGCGCTGCGTCGCGCAGCTCGTGGGGGAAGGCCTTCGTCGCCTGGCGGAAATAGAAGATGATGAAGATCGAGGCGATGCTTGGCAGCAGTACGCCCACGAAGGTGTTGATAAGCCCGGCACGCGAAATCATGATGAAGAGCGGGATCATCAGCGCCGAGAACGGAATGGACAGCATAACCAGGAACAGCGCGAAGATCTTTTCGCTGAAGCGGTTGCGGAACACTTCGAAAGCGTAGCCGGCCAGCGAGCAGACCGTCAGGGTCAGCACTGTGCCGGCAAGGGCCAAGCCCGCCGTATTGAGCAGCACGCGCGGCACATCAAACAGCGAGAAGAAGTGGGCAATGTTGTCCTGGAAGGCAGAGCCGAAGCTGAGCTTGCCGATATTGACGTCCGCCGACGTGTTCGTCGCCCCGATGATCATCCAAAGGAACGGAAACACGGAGATAAAGGCGACCAGGCTCAGCCCGGCATAGGTCAGTGCGCGACCGATTGCGTTGGTGTTCATGACGCCCTCCGGTCGCGTGCGATGTAGAACTGCACCAGGCTCAGGATCGCCACGGCCACCACGATGACGTAGGAGACCGTCGCGGCATAACCGAAGTTCGGCATGAAGCGGAAAGTCAGGTTGTAGATATAGAGCGACAGGGTGAGCGTCGCATCGGCGGGGCCGCCCTCGGTGATGTTCATCACCTCGTCGAACAGCTGCAGCGTACCGATGGTTGAGGTCACCGAGGTGAACAGGATCACCGGCTTGAGCATGGGAATGGTGATCTGGGTGAAGCGAGCCCAGGCCGGCACGCCATCGATCCGCGCCACTTCATAGATCGACCGGTCGATGTTCTGCAGCGCCGCCAAGTAGAAGATCATGTTGTAGCCGGTCCAGCGCCAGGTGATGGCGGTGATGACCAGAACCTTCGCCCAGAACGGATCGCGGATCCAATAGATGGGCTCGTTGATCAGGTGAAGTGACATGAGGGCATTGTTGACCAGGCCCGCATCGGCAAACATCGACTTGAACAGCGCCGAATAGGCCACCAGCGACGCCACGCAGGGCAGGAAGATTGCCGTGCGGAACAGGCCGCGGAACCGCAGGCTCGGATCGTTGAGGGCGACGGCCATCAGCGCTGCGAGCGTCAGCATGATCGGCACCTGGATCACGAAGAACAGCACAGTATTGCCCAGCGCGCGCTGGAACACCGGGTCCTGCGTCAGCCGGATGATGTTCGACAGGCCGCCGAAACTGAAATTCATGCCACGACCAACCTGGAAGCTCATCCAGAGCGACCACAGGATCGGAAAGACCAGAAAAATGCCGACTAGCAACAATGTGGGCGCCAGGAACAGCCACCCATTGATAATTTCGCCGCGCGACAACCGCGATGCAGCCATACCCCGTCTCCCCACGAACACTGATAGTGGGCGGCCGCATCCGAAGATGCGACCGCCGTAGCGGAGCGGGTCGAGCCCGCTCCACCCGGGAGGTTACTGAATCTGCTGACGCAGCTGGGCGTCGATTGCAGCGATGACTTCGTCGACATTGGCGCCTTCGGCCAGAGCCGGAAGCTGGGCCTTCACGGCCTCGTCGGCTTCGTTGGTGAACAGGCCATAGTTCACGCCGGGGATCTTGCCGAGCCAGTCGGAGAAATCGGCCCAGATGGGCTGACCCGAGAAGAACTCGTCAGACGAGCTGTAGGCTTCGCCCGTGCGGGCAGGCATCCAGGAGCCGACAGCGCCCTGGCCGACCAGGATCTTCTGGTAGAAGTCGACATCGCCGGCCCAGACCTTGCTCAGGAAGTCGATGGCCGCGGCCTTCTCTTCTTCCGGCGAGCTGGCGATCACGTACCAGCTCGAACCACCCCAGTTGGAGTAGTTGGTCGCGCCTTCGACACCGGTGAGCGCCGGCAGCGGAACGATGCCCCACTTGCCCGACAGATCCGGATTGCCCTTGATACCGCCAACCATCCAGGCGGCGGAGTTGATCGAGGCGACTTCGCCGCCGATGAAGGCAGCAGTGTAGTCGTTCCAGCCCGAGGTCGGCTTGTAGACGCCCGACTGCAGGTAGTTCTGGAACGTCGTCATCGCGGCCTTGAACACCGGGTTGCCAACGAGGTTGGGTTCGCCTTCGGGCGTGAAGTACCAGCTGCCGGCGGACTGCATCATCATGCGGATGATGCCGGGGTCGGCGACGTCCTGGCTGGTCATCTTGTGGCCGGTTTTGGTCTCGACGTCCTTGCCGATCTCGATGTAGCGGTCCCAGGTGATGTTGGTCAGGTCTTCGCGGGTATAGCCGGCTTCGGTCAGGAGGTCGGTGCGGTAGTAGAGAACGGTAAGGCCCGAGTCGAAGGGCACCGAGAAGGTCTGGTCGCCGACGGTGGCCAGCTCGACCTTGTAGGGAGCGAACTGCGAGTAATCCAGGACCGAGTTCAGCGGCTCGAAGGCGCCGGGGAACGACTGCAGGTACTTCTGTGCGCCGTAATCCTCGATCAGCACGATATCGGGCAGGTCGTCGGTGATGCCGGCGGCGAGCTGCGTCTGCAGCTTCTGTTCCATCGCGCCCTTGTCGAAGTCGACAACGTTGATGGTCACATCCGGATTGATCTTCGAATAGGCCTCGGCCGCCGCGGCCATGGCAGCGCCGTTGAATTCCGGCGACCAGCACCAAACCGTAATTTCGAGTGCCGAAGCGGCGGTGACGCTGAACAGGCTGATGCCAGTCAGGGCCACGGCGAGCGTGTTGCGCCACCGCGAGGTAATGCGGATCATGTAAGTCCTCCCTTTTCATTTGCTCTTATGTCGAGCGCTTCCTAAGCTATGCCTCTGGTGCAATGCGTCCATGCCAAATGGCATGCGGAGTTGGCGGAAAGTAAGATGACGGAAAGGGTGTATTATGAGCCTCGCCCGGACGGAGTAGAGCGGCTCCCGACTGTGCTGTCGATGTTTCACGCAGCGCCGCCGGTTATGCGGACGGCCCATTGGCACGCGCAGGTCGAGGTCAACTATATCGTGCGCGGCTGGGCCCACTATAAGATGAGCGGCCACGACATACGCCTCAATGCCGGGGACCTGGCGCTGTTCTGGGGTGGGCTGCCGCATCAGCTGGATGATGCGGCCGACGATGTCGTCTATGCCGGCGGGCACCTGCCGCTGGTGCATTTCTTCCGGCTTCGACTGCCCCAGGATGTGCAGTCCAAGCTCATGCAGGGGGCGACGCTGATCACGCGCGCCACCGACGCGTCAGACACCCTCAATTTCGCGCGCTGGAACGACTATGCCCGCTCGGGCGACCCGATGAAGGCCGGAATGGCAGTGGACGAACTGCTGTTGCGCATCGAGCGCATCCGGTTTGACGACTATTCGCTGCTGCCCGGCCCGGCCGATGCGGCGAACGCCGTGGTCGGCCTTGACCACCAGTCGTCGCCTATCGTGGTCCGGATCTGCGATTTCATCGCTGACAATTTCCGCGAGGACATCGACTCGGTCGATATTGCCTGTGCTGCCGACATCCATCCGAAATACGCAATGAGCGTATTCAAGAAGAGCACGGGCATGACGCTGAATGACTACGTCAATCTGATGCGGTTGAGCTACGCTCAGGCCCTGCTGATGCAGGAAGACGCAAATGTGCTTCAGGTGGCGATGGATAGCGGATTTGGCTCGCTCAGTGCATTCAACAAATCCTTCCGCAAGATCGCGGGCATGTCGCCGACCGATTTCCGTCGTGATGTGCGGACGCGCCCCAGCGTGCCGGTAGTCGTGCGCTCGCCGTCGGCCCAGCGCATCAACTAGCGCATGTGGAAGCGACGCCTATCCGCCTTGCTGTTCGGCACCGCCGTGGTCGTCGGGCTGGTTCTGCTGCGGGCTGCCGACCCCTATGCGGTGCGGGTGGCTCGCGAAACCACGTTCGACACCTTTCAGCAGATCAGGCCGCGACCGGCGCCTGCCGACCTGCCGGTGCGGATCGTCGATATCGACGAGGCCTCGCTCGCGGCCGTCGGGCAATGGCCGTGGTCGCGGCAGGATATGGCCCGGATCGCCAGCCGCCTGGCCGAACTCGGCGCCGCGGCGGTGGTGTTCGATATTCTCTTCCCTGAGCCTGACCGGCTGTCGCCGTCCAATATCGTTGGCGGCGGCGAGGATTACGACGCGCTCTTTGCCCAGGCTCTGGCCGCGGGCCCCAATGTTCTGGTCATGAGCAGGGTAGGGACGGGCAGTGCCGCGCCCGGACCCAAGGCGGGCTTTGCCATGACAGGCACCGATCCGCTGGCCAGCCTGCCCAGGCTTGATGGCGTGGCTGCTCCAATGCCGATGCTGGCCGCTGCCGCGACAGGGCTTGGCGTGGCCAGTCTTGACCGCGAGGGGGCGGGAGTGGCGCGACGCCTGCCACTCCTGTGGTCCAACGGCACTGCGCCGCTCCCCACGCTGGCCGTCGAGGCATTGCGCGTCGCGCAGGGTGTTGCCACCCTGGTGGTTCTGGGGGACGCTTCGGGAGCGCCCACCGTTGCGGGCCTGCGCATCGGCCAGCTCGAAGTGCCCACGGGCCCAAGCGGCGACATGTGGCTCTACTATCGGGAACTTCCCGCCTCCACTTACGTGCCGGCGGCGCAGGTGCTCGGCGACGATTATGCCAAGCTGGCTCCGTTGCTGAACGGCCATATCGTGCTGGTGGGTGCCTCTGCGACCGGCCTGCTCGATATCAGGGCCAGTGCCCTGGGCGAACCGGTACCGGGTGTGTCCATCCACTTGCAGGCCATCGAGCAGATGCTGACCGGCAGTTTCCTGCAGCGCGCCGACTGGGTCGGGGGCATCGAACTGCTGGTCATTGCCGCGAGCGGGCTTGCCGTGGTGCTGGTGCTGCTGCTGACCGGTCCATTGGTGGGCTTGCTGTTTTCCATCATGATCGCCGCCGTGGCCGTCGCCGGGAGCTGGCTGGCATTCAGCCAGTTCGGCGTGTTGCTCGACCCCAGTTTCGCCCTGTTCGCCGCCCTGGTCGTGTATGCGGCCATGGCGTTTTTCCAGTTCGCGGTAACCGATGCCGACAAGCGGCGTATCCGCCGGGCATTCGCCCACTATGTCGAGCCCTCGCTGCTCACCCAGATCGAGGCTGATGCGGGCCTGCTGAAGCTGGGCGGCGACGTGCGCGAGATGACCGTGATGTTCTCCGACATACGCAACTTTACCGCTCTGAGCGAGCGCACGTCACCGGCCGAGCTGGTCGGCATGCTCAACCGCCTGTTTGCCGGGCTCGGCGCCGCCATTATCGCCCATCTGGGAACCATCGATAAGTTCATGGGCGACGCCATCATGGCTTTCTGGAACGCACCGGTGGCCGTGCCGCGTCATGCCCGTCACGCCTGCGAGGCAGCGCTCGACATGCGCAAGGCGCTGCGTGACCTCAATGCGGGGCAGGGCACCATCGAGCCGATTGCTATCGGCATCGGCATCTCCACCGGCCCGGCGCTGGTGGGCAATATGGGCTTTGAGGCGCGGTTCGATTACTCCTGCATCGGCGACACGGTCAACGTCGCCAGCCGCATCGAGGGGGCGTGCAAGACCGTCTGCTACGACATTCTGGTGACGGCAGAAACGCGTGCGGCGGCGCCGGAGCTGGCCTTTCTGGCTGCCGGATCGGTGGTGCTCAAGGGCATCAGCCAACCCGAACCGATTCATCTCCTGGTGGGGGACGCGACGATGGCGCAGTCGGAGGCCTTCGTGACGCTGGCGGCCGCCCACGAGATGCTGTTGGCGGGGTGGGAAGGTGCAGCTGGCGCGGGGCCGGCGCTCGACCGCTGTCGCGAACTCGCCATGGCCATCGACCCGCGGCTCGTCGATTTCTATGATGCCTGCCTCACCCGGACCGGCGACTTCGCGTCGCTGCAATCGGTCGCCTAATCCGAAGGGTGCACGCGGTTGCGGCCGTTGGCCTTGGCGGCATAGAGCGCGGTATCGGCGCGCTTCAACATCGTATCGATGGTGTCGCCCTCCCTGCAGTCCGCCGTTCCAGCCGAAATGGTGATCGTGAGGGTTGTTCCCGGCAGCGCCACACGCAGGCGCTCGACCTGCTGCCGGAATGAATCGGCGAGCGCGAACGCCGTCTGCTCGCCCGCACCCGGCAGCAGAAACAGGAATTCCTCGCCGCCGAACCGCGCGAATAGCGGGGAGTCCAGCTTGGTATTGGTGGCGAGGAATTCGTGGGCAAGGCGCGAAAGGGCCTTGAGCACGAGGTCGCCGGCATCGTGGCCATAGGTATCGTTGACCCGCTTGAAGTGGTCGATGTCGATCATCACCACGCTCAGCGGCATGCCGCCGGCCGTCGCCGCTTCCAGATAGAGCCCCGCCTCGTAGCTCGCATGGCGGCGGTTATACGACCCCGTCAGCTCATCGGTGATGGTCATCTGACGCAGCGAGACTTCGGCCTTCTTCTGGTCGGTGATGTCCTGCATCAACACCTGCACCACCGGGGTGCCGGGCCAGGGAAGCGAACTGGTGATCACCTTCATCAACCGGCTGGTGCTGTCGGGCCGCGTGATTGCACATTCGGTGTCGCTGGTGGCTTCCGGATCGGAAAATGTCAGCTGCAGCGCCTGAGAGATGGCGTCGGCATCGGCGGGCGATGTGTAGTCCAGCAGATGCTGCCCCCGGAGCAAAGCGGGGTTTGTCTGCAGAAAGCTGCAAGCTTGCCTGTTGGCAAAAACAATGCCCTGCTCGGTGTGGATCAACAACCCGATCGGCATCAGGTCCAGCATCTTGCCCAGATTCTGCTGCGTATCGACCAGGGTCTGCTGGGTAAGCGTCGCTGCTTCGGCGTCGTCCGTGTCGTCGGCAAACAGGTCCAGGTCGCTCATGGTTATGTCACACCGTTGTGCCCAGCGCCCCGAGCGGAGTTAGTTCCATCCCTGAGGTTAGTCGGCTTGGGTAAACGCAACGTTCCACAACGGCGCCCATGCCCGTCGGTTGCAACCGGGGTGGCCAAGCAGGGCCCTCACTGGGGCAGGCGACGCGCTCGCGCGAGAAAATAGCCCAGGGCAACAGCATAGATCACGGTCTGTGGCAGGATGCCGAACGTGGCATTGCTGGCGCCCAGGGCCAATTGGCCGGTGCTGAGCACCAGCGCGCCGAGGACGATGGGCCTATCCTGCCGTGCACGACGATCCGCCAGCAGCAACAAGGGCGCTGCCAAGAGCAGCAACCAGGCGAGCAGGCCCAGCCAGCCCGCCATGGCGGCAAAATTGGCCCAGTCAGCGTGGAGGTTTTCCAGTCTCGTGCCGAGAACAAGACTGGGAAACAACGCCTCGGCGGTGTCCATGATCTGCCCAAGGCCGACACCGACAAAGGGGGATGACTTGAGGATCTCCAGCGCCGAGGTGTAGAGGGCCGCCCGGATATCGTCCGGGCCACCGGTAAAGCGGAAGATGTCCAAACCGTTCTGAATGATACCGGCAACGCGCGCATTGCCGCTGCCCACCAGGTAGACCATGGTGCCGCCCGCCGCCGCGGCGCTGAACAGAACCGCTATGCGGAACAGGGTCTCACGCCAAAGCCAGATGGTCAGCATCAGGATGCCGACCGCTGACATGGCCAGCGCGCCGAGCATGGGCCCCCGGGAATCGGCGATCGCGGCGCAGCCGAGCCCGAAGATCGGTCCGAGGAGAAAGAGATACCGCCAGGGCCGTGTGCCCGCGATCACCCCCACCATGGCCAGGCAGCCCGACATGGCCGCAAGCGACGCATAGTGAATGGGGTTGTTGCCCAGGCCCGGCCGATAGCGTCCAAGCACGAAATGCTCATACCCGCCTCCCAGCAGGGCAATAAGCGCGCCTGCCAGGCATATCGACGCCAAGATCGTCGGGCTGGGAACCCAGTTGGCGGGGCGCGCCGGCAGGCCGAGTGCGATGGTGGCCAGCATAGGCAGGATCAGCACGGGCCCCAGCAGGTCTTGCGGGCTGCGGTAGACGAACGGCACGGCCGCACCCACCAGCAGCACTGCGGCAAGAATGGCCATAGCGGTCGGGTGCAGAAAAGTCGCCCGCTCGCGCCAGCCAAAGGCGAGGAAGGCCAGCATCGCGGCCAACAGGGCAACATAGGTGCCGATATAGGCCGGATAGCCTGGCGGCAGAATCGCCGCGGCAATCGCGATCACCAGGAGCGTGGAGGCAAGGCTGGGTGGCACTGATGGTTCCTGTTGCTGCCCGTCGATGTCGGTCCTTCGCATGGCGCTTGTCGTTGGCAAGCGATTGCTAGGCGCCGGGACGACCCACCGAAAGATAGCGCAGACCAGCGTCGCTGACTGCCGCGGGATCGTAGAGATTCCGGCCGTCGACGATCAGGTCGCCCTTCATGCGGGATTTTACCGCTCCCAGGTCCGCGCCGCGAAACGTCGACCACTCGGTGCAGATCACCAGGGCATCGGCGCCGCTGAGCGCTGCCTCAGCGCTGTTGACCAGCTTCAGGTCGTCGCGGGTACCCCAGATGCGTTCGGCCTCGTGTCGAGCCTGCGGGTCGAAGGCCTGGACCGTCGCCCCATTGGACCACAGCGATTGGACGACGACCTGGCTTGGTGCCTCGCGCATGTCGTCCGTGTTTGGCTTGAACGACAATCCCCAGACGGCAACGGTCTTGCCTTGGACACTGCCGCCCAGCCCCTCGACGAGCTTGTCGAAGAGCCAGTTCTTCTGCGCCGTGTTGACCGCTTCCACGGCGCTGAGCAGCACCGGATCGTGGCCGACACTCCGCGCGGTGTGGGCAAGGGCGCGAACGTCCTTGGGAAAGCAACTTCCACCATAGCCCGCCCCGGCATACAGGAAATCCAGGCCGATGCGTGGATCGGAGCCGACCCCGAGCCGAACCTGCTCGATGTCGGCGCCGACTTTTTCGGCCAGGCGAGCGATTTCGTTCATGAAGCTGATGCGGGTCGCCAGCATCGCGTTGGCCGCGTACTTGGTCAGCTCGGCCGACCGGATGTCCATGAACATCATCTTGTTGTGGTTGCGATTGTAGGGGGCATAGCACCGCTGCATCGCGTCTCGCACCGCGGGCGAGTCCGTCCCCACAATGATCCGGGCGGCACGCGTGAAATCCGCGATTGCCGAGCCTTCCTTCAGGAACTCGGGATTTGAGCATACCTCGAAGCCAACCTCGACCCCGCGGGCCTTCAACTGTTCGGAGATGACCTGGCGGACTTTTTCCGCGGTGCCGACAGGCACAGTGGACTTGTCGACGACGGTTTTTGGCGTCGACAAGTTGGCGCCGATCGTGCGCGCCACGGCAAGCACCGATCGAAGGTCGGCCGAACCGTCCTCGTCAGCCGGCGTGCCGACAGCGATAAATATGATGTCCGCGGATGCTACGGCGTCGGCTGCGTCAGCCGTGAAGAAGAGCCGATTGGCGGCAAGATTTCGGGTCACCAGTTCGGTCAGACCAGGCTCGTAGATCACCACATCGCCGCCGCGGAGGCGCTCGATCTTGGCCGTATCAACATCGACGCAGGTCACGATATGCCCGACATCCGCAAAGCAGGCGCCGGTGACCAGGCCCACGTAACCGGAGCCAAAAATAGTGATCTTCAACTCAACCTCTGTCGGTCTTTGGCCAGTAGCCTGCCTATGACATACCGGGTTCGGCTATGCAAACAACGGCAGGTCTACCGGCCGCGCTCTATCGCGCTTCCAGAGCCAGCCCAGATCGCCAGGGAGGACAGTGCCGCATAGGTCACGCCGACAAACCACCAGGCGCTGGCCGGATAATGCAGGGCCGCCGCTGCCAAGGGCACGGCGCCGAGCGCCGTTATCCCAGTATAGACGACGGAAACGCGCCTGTGCCCCCAGCGTCGGGCCAACTGCTGATAGGCATGCCTGCGATGGGCCCGCCACGGGCGTTCGCCGCGCGCCGTTCGCCGGACCAGGGCGACAGTGGCGTCCGTTGTGAAAACGGACATCAGAATCAGCCAGGACGGATACCCGATGAGCCCCCGCTGGACGGTGCCCAGACAGAAGGCGAAGATCAGCAGGGCCAGGGCATTGGAGCCGGCATCGCCCATGAAGATGCGCGCCGGCGACCAATTCATCACCAGAAAGCCGCCTGTGGCCGCCGCGGTTATCAGCGCCAGCACGCCGAATGGCGTCGCGAGGAAACCCGGATCGGCGGAGAGCGATATGGCCAGACCACCGAGGAGAATGACGATCGCCTGACTTGCGGCAATGCCGTCGATGCCATCCATGAAATTGAACAGATTGAGCCACCACAGGGCGCACAGCCAGATCAGCGCAGGCAGGAGCCATCCATTGATGGCCAGACCGAATGGCAGAACCAGATCGGGCAAGGGCAGGGCCCACCCCACCAGTGCTGCAATGACCATTCCCTGAACCGGGAAGCGCAGCGCCGGCGACAGCTCGAGCAGGTCGTCTGCAAGACCGACACCCGCAAGGATCGCGCAAAGTGCAGCGACGATCAGGAAGCTGGGCTCGAAAATGCCGGCCAAGGCCGCGGCTGTAAGTGTCGCGATCACCGCAATGGCTACGCCACCGCCCTGCGGCGTCGGAACGGAATGGGATGACCGCTCGTTTGGGCTCTGCACCAGGCCAACGCGCGAGGCGAGTTTGCGAATGGCCATGGTCCCCAGCCAGCCACCGGCAAAAGCTCCAACAGCCAGGAACAGGTAATTCATGCTGGTCATATGGGGTCCACGGTGTAGGACGTCAGCAAATATCCCGAAATCAGCGACTGTCAAAGCGGCGCTTGGCAGTTCGGGCAGTTTCTGCCCAACGGCGTTGAGCGTCAGGCTCGTGCGGGAAAGCCGGTTCGATCTGATTACCCCTTGCAAGCCAACGGTCAACCGTCTACCGGTCCACGACCGGCGGCGGCGACCCGTGCCGCGCCTTCATGCGATTATTGTATAGAGCGGGTTTAGATTTGCAATTTATAGAGATCTACCGGCGGCTTGTTGTTCGCGTCAGAAATACACCTCGCTTTTGGAAGCGCGGAATTCTGTTGTCGTTCGATGCAATCGCATTGTCGCTGGCATTGTGGGCTGCGTTTGCCTTGCGCTTTGGTGTCTGGGCTCCACCCAATACACTCGATCAATTCCTGACCGTGCTGACGGCGCCCCTGGTCGCCATCCCGATATTTGTTCGTCACGGCCTCTATCGGGCCGTGATCCGCTACCTGCCCGAGAGGGCCCTGTGGACCATTGTCCAGGCGATGACCATCGCGACACTCGCCTGGGTGCTGGTTGTCTTCCTGCTGGAAATGTCCGGCCGAACTGTCGTCCCACGATCGGTACCGTTGCTCTATTGGGCGCTCGGCACGATCTTGATCGGCGGCAGCCGTTTTGCCGCCAAAAAGCTGCTTTGGCCCCGGGAAGAAGCTTTGGGCATCCGCAAGCCCATCGTCATCTACGGCGCGGGAAGCGCTGGCGCCCAGCTCTCGGCTGCCATCGCGCGTGAAGGCCGCATGTTCGTGGTTGGGTTTCTCGACGACAGTGCGAGAGTCCAGGGCAGCGACGTCGCCGGAATACGGGTGTTTGCGCCAAGCCACCTGTCGACCTTGCACGAGCAATATGGCGTCCAGGAAGTTATCCTCTCCATTCCCTCGCTGACATCCGCGCGGCGGCAGGAAATCGTCGCCAAGATCAGCGGCTTGGGCGTCAAGATTCGAACGCTGCCGGCGATCACCGACCTGGTGAGTGGAAAGTACTCCATCAACCGGATACGGGAGATCGACATCGACGACCTCCTGGGCCGCTCGTCGGTCCCCCCCGACCCCGCCCTCATCGCAGACATGATCGAGGGTCGCTCGATCATGGTGACGGGCGCCGGCGGATCCATCGGTTCGGAACTGTGCCGCCTTGTGGCTAAATCGTCCCCCCAGCGGCTTGTGCTGTTCGAGGCCAACGAGTTCGCCCTCTACACCATCGAGCGTGAGCTCGCCGCCCTGACCGATGTCGTCGTGGTGCCGGTCCTGGGATCGATCACCGATAGTGCCTGCGTCGCCCGAACACTGGAGAACAACAACGTTCAGGTCGTGTTCCACGCCGCGGCGCACAAGCATGTTCCGCTGGTTGAGGCGAACGTTCTGGAAGGCGTGCGCAACAATGTTCTGGGCACCCTCACGGTGGCCAGCCTGGCGCTGGAACACGATGTCGAAACCTTTGTGCTGATCTCCTCGGACAAAGCCGTTCGCCCAACCAATGTCATGGGGGCGACGAAGCGCTGGGCCGAGTTCATCATCGGGCACATGGCCGCCGCAGCGGCCAAGAAACAGACAGGTCAACGCTTTACCGCCGTTCGGTTTGGCAATGTTCTCGGCTCGAACGGATCGGTCGTTCCGCTCTTCAAGGAGCAGATCGGGCGTGGTGGGCCGGTCACCCTGACCGATCCGGAGATGACGCGCTACTTTATGTCGATCCACGAGGCGGCCGAGCTGATCGTGCAGGCGGGCGCTCTTTCGGAGGGCGGCGACGTATTTTTGCTCGAAATGGGCAGTCCGGTCCTGATCAAGACCCTGGCCGAAAACATGATCCGTCTTGCCGGCTTCAGCGTCCGCGACGAAGCAAATCCTCGCGGTGACATCGAACTGGTCGTCACCGGCAAGCGGCCGGGCGAGAAAATGTACGAAGAGCTGTTTTACGACGAAACGGCCGCTACCAAGACCAAGCACCCCAAGATCATGCGAGCCCGGGGCGTGGCCAACAGCAGCCGTGTCGAGGGCGCCCTCACCGAGCTTCGGCAAGCGCTGGAGGTCGGGAGCGAACCCGACATCCGCAGGATTCTATTCGGCTTTATCCAGTGACGTTTCGCGCTCGAGCTTTTCGATAACGTCGACAACGCGAGAGATCTGGCCGTCGGTCAGGTTGGAGCCCGAGGGCAGGCAGATGCCGCGCTCGAACAGCCCGTCTGACACGGACTCGTTGGAATGGCGGTGGTATTCCGCGTCGGCAAAGACCGGCTGCAGATGCATGGGCTTCCACATCGGCCGCGCTTCGATGAACTCGTCCGACAGGGCATGTATGAGCCTGTCCACCGTGATTGGGGCATCTGGCTTGAGGACGCAGGCGGCGAGCCAGTGGGTGGAGAAGCTCCATTCGGGCTCTGGCATCCATTCCAGCCAATCGACGCCGGCCAGAGCCGTCCGATAGGTCTCGAACACGCGTCGTCGCGCTGCGACGCGTTCTTCAAGGACCTTCAACTGCCCGCGGCCGACGCCTGCAAGGATGTTGCTCATGCGGTAGTTGTAGCCGATCACACTATGTTGGTAGTGCGGTGCCGGGTCACGTGCCTGGGTTGCAAGAAACCGGGCACGGCTGGCCATCTCTGCCGAGTCCGTGACCAGCATTCCACCGCCCGACGTCGTGATGATCTTATTGCCGTTGAAGGAATAGATCCCGATCTTGCCAAAGGTGCCGGACGCGCGGCCGCGATATTTCGCTCCCAGCGACTCCGCGGCGTCTTCAATGACCGGCACCCCGTACTCGTCGCACAGGGCCACGAGCGGGTCCATGTCCGCACTCTGTCCATAAAGACTCACGATAATCACTGCCTTGGGCAGCTGACCGGCCGCCTTTGCCGCCTGCAGCGCGCGCCCAAGGGCCTGCGGGGACATGTTCCAGCTCTCCGGCTCGGAATCGATGAACACCGGGCGTGCGCCCTGGTACAGGGCCGGATTGATGCTGGCGATGAAGGTCAAGGTCGAGCAGAAGACCACGTCGCCGACGCCGACATCGAGCAGCCGCAGGGCCACGTGTATCGCGGCCGTTCCCGAGCTGAGCGCCACCGCATGCTTGACCCCGACCATTGCCGCGAGCTCAGTCTCGAACGCATCCACGTTCGGGCCCAGCGGGGCGATCCAATTGGTGCGAAAGGCCTCGGCGACGAATTCGAGCTCGGCCTCGCCCATGTGAGGCGTAGAGAGCAGCACCTGCTCATCGACCTGAGAGCGCTCGATCAGGTCGGTCACTCGCCCGTCTGCATTGACGACGGGGATGTGGTTGATCACCGCCTGCTGCATCAAGGCGAGAGCCTGACGACGCGTATATCCATCCTCCAGCACGACCGATTTGCGTTCGGGCAGAGCGCTGAGGTCATCGTTCAAAGTCTTGCCTTCGAGCAGAAGCCGTCGCAGATCCCCGTCGGTGACAGTACGTTCAAAACGACCGTCGCTGTCGACCAACAGCAGAATCCCGACAGCCGCCACGTCGAGCGCGGCGAGAGCATCACGAATGGTCGAGGTACGTGCCAGACTGATCGATTGAAGATTTCGTGACATAATATCAGGCCTTTTTCGCAGGTACGCCAACGTAGACTGCGGATTCGGTAACGTTCTCGATTAACACCGCTCCGGCGCCAATCGTGACGTCGGGGGCAATGGACATGCGTGGCAGAATATTGGCGCCAGCGCCAATCAAGGTGCGGTGCCCGATCGAAACGGCCCCGCCAAGGGTCACGCCCGGTGCAATGTGCACGAAATCGGACAAGATGCACTCGTGATCAACAACCGACGCGTGGTTGACTATGCAGCATTTCCCAGTCTGGGCCTGCGCCGAAATGATTGCGCCTGCTGCCACGAAAGTTCCACTACCAATCATCGCACTCGCCGAAACAATCGCTCGTGGGTCGATTATTGTACGGAGGGTGCAGCCAAGTGCGACAATTTCGGCGGCAACCCGCTCTCGGGTCTTGTTGTCGCCGATGCAAATATGAGCATTGCCGCTGGAAAACTGTGTCGCGTCATAGGCCTGCACGGTATGCCCGCCGACCTGCTGACCGACCCGCCCGGCATTCTGGTCGAAGATGGCGATCGATTGCGCGGGGATGCCCAGGACAGCCAGGCTATCGAGGACAACCAGCGCATGCCCCCCCGAGCCGATAAGGCGAATCATCTCAGTAGGCATTGGTCTTACCCGACGAGAGTTTGACCAGATCCGCCGTGGCCAGGACGTCGGCGATCCGCTCACCCGCGCGGCCATCGCCATAGACATTATTGGCGGGGTATCGCTTGTGGCCCAGGGCGGCACCAATGGCGCCGACTATGTCCTGGTGGTCGACCCCAGCGTCGGCAATGTTGGCGTTGCGCTCCCGCAGGTTCTGGCGCGAACCGATGTTGACCACAGGCGTGCCAAACGTGGCAGCCTCGATGATGCCGCTGCTCGAGTTGCCAACCATCACATCGACGGCGGCCATGAACTCGACGAAGGCTGGACGGGGCAGGTGGGTGAAGAGGCGTATTTTTCCTGCTGCAGCATAGTCTTCCAGGCGGTCGCGAACGGCGGCGCTGCCTGCGTCCGAATTGGGCTTGAGGGCGACGACTTGGACGCCCGCGGCCAGTAGCCCATCGACGATCGCGGTGACATGCGTGCCCGCGGCGGACGCCTCCTGCAACACCGGGTGATAGACCAGGAGTGCGATCGCACGGCTGGAATCAAGGCCGTAGTCCTGCGCCAGGGCGTGCCGGTCGCGTTGCGGCAACTCTGCCAGTCCGTCCAGTCCGGGCGCGCCGACAACATGAATGTCCGGCTCGGCCTCGCCCATGGCAATGAGCCGTGTACGGCTCTCCTGCGTGGCCACAAGATGGAGGCTGGAGAGCTTGGAAATAGCGTGCCTGACCGGCTCGTCCACCGTTCCGGATCGCTCGCCACCGTGGATGTGTGCCGCCGGGATATTGAGATGCAGTGCGGCAATGGCTCCGGCGAGCATCTCGCCACGATCTCCCAGAAGCAAGACGATATCGGGGGCCGCGGCCTGGAGAACCGGCACGAAGCCGGTGAGCATCCGGCCCACATTGGCGCCCATAAGCGCGCCGCTGGGCGTGCCGGTTTCGATACCGACGCGCGCCGCGATCGTCAGTCCGGCTTGCTCGATCTCGCCAACCGTCAGTCCATAAGCCGCATCCAGGTGCATTCCCGTGGCCACCACGCTCAAGGACAGGCGTGGGTCGGCGTCCAGGCGTTGGAGCGTGGACTGCATGAGGCCGAAGTCTGCCCGCGTACCCGTGATGTAGAGGATGCGGCGGACTTGCGTCACTGCAGGTCGGTCCACTGCACGGTCTGGCCTGCGGGGATGGCGTTCCGGGCACGCTTGCCCAGCACGTCCTGGAACTCCGCCGGCGGAATACCCGTGCCCGGGCGCAGCAGGGCGATATCGGCAGGGCCGATGGGGGCACCCGCAGCAATGTCGCGGACGGTCGTGACGCTCCGGCGAACCAGCGCGCGCACGGGCAACTCGGATGCGGTGGGCGCCTTGACCCCGTCACCCTTGGCCGATTCCACATCGCGAATGCTCTGGACCATCGCCCTTAGTTCATCCGGCTCGAGCGAAGCAGCGTGGTCGGGGCCTGGCAGCGTCTTGTCCAGGGTAAAGTGCTTTTCGATAACCGTCGCGCCCATCGCGACGGCGGCGGTGGACACCGCGATACCCAGTGTATGGTCCGAGTAACCGATCGGCATGCCGATCTCGTCGGCCATGCTCAGCATGGCGCGCAGGTTCACGTCGCTCGCGGCCGCCGGATAGTTGGACGTGCAGTGCAGAATGGTCACGATCTCTTCGAGCGGCGCCGCAAATCCCAGCCGGCTGCGCTCGGCACGGATGGTCTCAACCGCCTGCTTGACCTCCGCCATGTCAGCCATGCCGGTCGAGACGATCATGGGCAGGTTCTTGGAGGCCATGTGCGCAATGAAGGGCAGGTTGGTGATCTCGCCTGATGGCACCTTGATGCGGCGGATACCCACGGAAACCAGAAAATCCAGCGCATCCTCGTCGAAGGCCGTGGACATGAATTCGATGCCGAGTTCGGCGCTGCGCTTGACCAGGGCCAGGTGCAGTTCGTCGGACATCTCGAGCTTGGCCAGCATGGCGTGCTGATCGCCATCGCCCGTCATCTTCTTCTGGTACTCGGCCTTCTCGGCGCCCTTGCGGGTGAGCTTGTCTGCGGAGAAAGTCTGGAATTTGACGGCGTCGGCGCCGCTGCGCGCTGCGACTTCTACAAGCCGCATGGCTTGTTCGCTGTCGCCATCATGGTTGACCCCGGCTTCGGCGATAATGAACGTGCTCACGGCGTGATCCCGTATTTGGTGGCAATGGTTTCGGCGATGAGCCAGTCGAGTTCGTCGTCTATGTCGGTGGCTTCGAACGGCTGGTCGCACAATACACCGGCGATCCGCTCGGGGAAGAAGGTGCGACGCTCCCTCAGGACATCGGTGCGGGCCAGATAGAGGTTGCCGGCCACGCAAACCGCAGGAGGCAGATCCTGTCCGCGCAGCTTCAGCTTCTCCGCATCATGCATAGGCGCCAATTCGCCTCGGCCTCCCAAAGAAAAAGTGTGGAACGGGTGGGTGCGGGCAGGGGCCACCCCGATCACCGCATCAATCTCAGAGTTGCCCAGGACGGCGCGAGCCGCATCCCAGCGCTCCGACAGGCGCATGGGCGAGGTCGGCTGCAACAGGGCGATCGTGTCAAACGATCGTCCTTGGGCCTCTTCATTGTCGATCACGTCGAGCACGGCGTCGATCGTCGGTGCCGTGTCAGACGCAAGATGGGCGGGCCGCAGCCTCGGGACTTCCAATCCCTCGGCAATGGAAGTCGCTGCAATGTCCGCTGAATCCGTCGAAACGACGACGCGGTCAAAGCCGGGATAGGCGAGAGCGAACCGGATGGACCAACCGATCAACGGAGTTCCCAGGAACGGTTTGATGTTCTTGCCGGGCAACCGCTTTGAACCGCCCCGGGCGGGGATGATTGCCAGCGTTCTCATATCTCAGGAGCCAATGAAGCTGCCCAGCAGCGCCAGGCCAACATCGCCGCTCCGCTCAGGATGGAACTGGGTAGCCGTGATGTTGTCCCGCTTGATCGCCGCGCAGAGTCGGTGCCCGCCATAGTCGAAGTCGGCCAGACGGTCCTTTGGGTCGGCCGGATGCGGCACGAAGGAGTGGACGAAATAGACTGCCGGCGCCTGCGACGCGTGGGACTGCATGATGGTGCCGTCCCAGGTGTTGCGGGATGGCGGAACCAGCAGTTCGTTCCACCCGATATGGGGCACGCGCTGCCTGGCGCCGGATGTCGATTCGGCGGGCACGGCCCTGACTCGACCGGCGATGATCCCCAGGCCGGGGCTGTCACCGAATTCCTCGCTGCCCTCGAACAGAATCTGCATGCCGACACAGATACCAAGCAGCGGACGACCCGTTTCCGCAAAGGCGCGGATAGCATCGCCATGGCCGCGACGCGTCACTTCGATCATGCTGTCCGCAAAGGCACCGACGCCCGGAACGACAAGCCTTTCGGCCTGTAGGGCATCGCGCGGATCGTCGGTGACCTTGAGGTCTGCGCCGGCCCGCTCGAAAGCACGTGCGACGTTGAGCATGTTGCACATGCCGTAATCGAGCAGGGTGACACTGCGGGAGGTCGTCATATCTGCCTTACTCCCAGGCCCTCGGCGAGAGCGCGCGCGCGAATCTCGGCCAGGGTCAGGGTCTTGTAGTGGAGGACGTGCGCCATGGACACCGCGTCGGCGCGTCCCTTTGCGGCGGCCTCGACAAAGTGGTCCAGTGTCCCCATGCCACCGCTGGCGATGATCGGCACGGTTACGGCATCGCTGACCTTTCGGACGAGGTCGACGTCAAAGCCCTTGCGCACGCCTTCGCGATCAACCGAGGTCAGCAGGATTTCGCCGGCACCCAGCGAAACGCCCTGCACCGCCCATTCGAGGACATCCAGCCCGGTGCGCTCACGGCCATTGTCGGTGAAAACCTCCCACCGACCCGGCGCCACCTGCTTGGCCTCGATCGACAGCACCATGGCCTGCGAGCCGAAATGGCGAGCAATTTCGGTGATGAGGGCAGGGCGGGCCACAGCGGCGGTGTTGATCGCCACCTTGTCCGCGCCCGAACGAAGGATATGCCGGGCGTCGTCCGTCGATCGGATGCCGCCGCCCACCGTGATCGGAATGAAAACCTGATCAGCTGCCCGGGAAATGATGTCGGACAGGTTGTTCCGACCATAGAGGCTGGCGACAATGTCCATGAAGACCAGCTCGTCCGCGCCCGCTTCATAGTAGCGCAGCGCGAACTCGTTGGGATCGCCCATGACGCGCAAACCCTCGAGCTGGACGCCCTTGATCAGGTTCTTGCCCTTGATGTCCAGGCGAGGAATTATGCGCAGATTGCTCATTCGATCTCACTTCTGAGCTTGCCGCCAGGCGGCGGCAAGCCGTTCAGGTCGCTTACTTGTTCCAGACGGCGTGGCGCAGCTGCCACTTATCGTCCTGCCACTTCCACAGATGCGGCGAGCGGAACGTGTCGGTCAGCCGGGTAAAATAGTCCCGGTCCATGATGGGTTCCTCGAACATCTCGTTGGCTTCGGGGAACTCGTTTTCCGGAATGCTGAGATAGCGGAAGATCTCGTCGGCAAAGCGCTCCGGGAACTCATGGTCGAAGCGCTTCACCAGCGCCACGCCTTCGTCGCGATCGATATCCCCGGACCGGATCTCCTGAGCTGCGTCATAGCTGGCGCGCCCGAGGCCGAACTTGGTGCCGGTGGTGTAGTAGTGGAAGTCATCGATGCGGTCATCGATGCTGTTATACTTCGAATAGGTGCCTGGCGTACGTTCTGGCGAAGGAATGAACCCGCCATGTTCGACCGCATAGTAATAGGCGCTTTGCGGGTGCCACTTGAGATAGTAGCCGAGGTAGTGCACCTCGACCTTTTGTTCTTCGATCTGGTTCGGATCGGCCGGCAGGTAGGGCAGCAGATCCTGATGCACCACGCCGAACTGGCTCTTGAGGTCGGCCACCGATACGCCGCCCAGATGCACCTTGGATTGATCGGCCGCGGTGAAATAGGACCAGTCGCGCTTGGCGGTCTCGGTGTCGGCGATCGGATTGCCGTATTCGGCTTCGTTCTCGCCATAAAAGACCAGCGGAATCTTGTGCAGCAGCGCCATCTTCGGCGCCAGCGACTTCTGGCCGAACATGAAGGCCTGGAAGGGGTGGAACAGCAGGTCCACGGCCAGGCGCGTCAGCAGGCGATGCACGCGCCCGTTGGGCGTCATCAGCATGTTGTCGTGGCCGGCATGGATCCAGCTCTGGAAGTTCTTCCAACCCCAGTCGGTGTAGACGTGGGGCGCCCAGGTGACGGTCAGCGGATGCATGCCATACTTGGTGCGCAGGATATGGGAAGCGTAGAAGCTGTCCTTGCCGCCCGATCCGGGCACGATGCAGTCATAGCTGCCATCGGTGCTGCGGTGCTGGTTGCAGATCTCGATCAGGGCGCGCTCACGCTCCTGCCAGTCGATGACCTGGTTCTTGCGCTCGGCGAAGCGGCAGGCGTCACAAATGCCCTCCTCGTCGAAATGGATGGTCTTCTTCTTGGAAGCCTTGGTGTGCTGGTATTCGACAGCAGAATTGGGGCGCTGGTTGGAAATCACGCAGCGCTTGCAAAACACCACTTCCTGGGGGAGTCCGTACATCGTGCCCGGATCGGCCAGGTCGGCCGAAAATTGACTCTTGTCCACTCCGCGCGGCGATGGGATCCGTTCCATTCAAGATTCCTTCTTCAGTATGGCCAGCCGGCTGCCAGCGTGAAACGTTGGTGCGTTATCTAAAATTGGGGCAAGCCGCAATAAACCGTGCCATCGTTAAACATAATTCGCCCGAGGCAGAAAGGTGAATTTTGCACGAAGTGGCGATCAGGCCATGTCCCGGGGCCGACCGTCGGCGCGAGGTGTTCCATCGCGGTCCACCAGTTGTTCCAGCCAGGTCTCAAGCCGCCCAACGAGGCCGTCGCGATCGAACTCCAGACGGGCAAAATCCTGGCCGCTCCGGCCCATTTCCAGGCGCTGCGCGGCCGGCATGGCCATCATCCGCCGGACAGCGTCCGCAAAGGCCAGTGCATCGCCAGCCGGCGCGGTGAGCCCGGCTCCGGCGAGCCGAACCACCTCGGCACCCTCGCCATCAATCATGGCCAGGATGGGCTTTCCCCCCGCCAGGTAGGTCTGCACCTTGCCGGGGATCGTCATGGCAAAGGCCGGCTCCGGCCGCAGGGCAACGAGCGCGGCATCGGCATGCCTGAGGAATGACGGCATGCGCTCGAGCGGATGCCGCCCGAGCAGCAGAACCTGTTTGCCCAGGTCGCGGCGGGCGACCTCGGCCGCCAGCCAGTCGGACCGGCGACCGTCGCCGACGACGAGCCAGCGCACGGGTTCGTGGCGCAACAGCTCCGCAGTATCGAGGATGGCGGGGAAGTCCTGGGCATCTCCAACGTTGCCGGTGAACATGATCGAGAATTGGCCGTCCGCCGCGGGAACCTCGGGGGCAGGTTCCGCCGGAGCAGCCGATCCAGGATCGTCGGACCAACTGGGGAAGTAGCCGATCTTTTCGTCGCTGCCTGCCTGCCGCGCGATTTCCCCGACAAAACTGCGTGACTGGACCAGGATCAGATCAACGCTGCGATAGATGAGGCGCACAAGCGCATCGACCATCCCAAGGACGACGCGCGACCGCGTCACGCCGACGGCGGAAAGCGATTGCGGCCACAGGTCGAGCACCCAGAAGGCCATAGGCACGCGTTTGATCGCCTTGAGCAACATGGCCGGCAGGCCGACGGTGACCGGTGAAGGCTGGTAGACGAACATGGCGTCGAACTGCCGGCCGCGCAGCCTCCACGGTCCCCGCAAGCTGGCAGACACGACGAAGCTGAGATAGTTGAGCGCCAGATTGAGGTTTCCCTTGTGCCGTGGACGCAGCGGCACGCGGATCACCTCCGCCCCTTCAAACGCGGCGAAGGCGGCCTTGTCGCTGGTGTATTCCGGGAAAATCTCACCCTGGGGGTAATTTGGCTCGCCCGTCAGCACCGTGACCTGGTGGCCGCGTCGCACCAGCTCCGCGACGAGGTCATTGATCCGAAAATTCTCGGGCCAGAAATATTGGCTGACGACGAGCAGTCTCATCGGCTCAAACCGTCTGCCGCCAGACAGTGCGCATCACATAGTCGCGGTAACTGTGAATGATCCGGACGACTTTTTCCGAAACCTGGGGCATGGAATAGTCCGCCACCTGGCGCAGCGTGCGTTGTTCCCCTCGTCCCTGGTTTTCCAGGATGCTCATGGCCTGAAGAATGCGGTCGAGGTCGAGGCCGGTCATCATCACCGCGCCTTCTTCCATGCCTTCGGGCCGCTCATGGGCTTCGCGGATATTGATGGCCGGGAAGTTCAGGATCGAGGATTCTTCGGTAATGGTCCCGCTGTCGGAAAGCACGACGCGCGCACGCATCTGCAGATGCACATAGTCGGTGAAGCCGAGGGGCTTCAACAGCTGTACCCTGGGGTCAAAGCTGGTCCCAGCGGCATCGATGCGCTTCTGCGTCCGCGGGTGCGTTGAAACGATGACAGGCAGGTTCCACTGCGCGGCGATGCCGTTGAGGACATCGGAGAGCTTTCCGAAATTGATCTCGGAATCGATGTTTTCCTCGCGGTGTGCGCTGACGACGACGTAGCCCGCCTGGTTCAGCCCCAACTTGCCGAGCACGGTCGAGGCGTCGATGGCCGGGCGATAGTGGCTGATGACCTCGAACATGGGCGACCCGGTCTTGATGATCCGGTCCGGGGGGAGGCCCTCGCGCAGCAGATACTCGCGCGCGATGTCGGAATAGGTCAGGTTGATGTCGGCCGTATGATCAACGATACGCCGGTTGGTTTCCTCGGGCACGCGCTGGTCGAAGCAACGGTTGCCGGCTTCCATGTGGAAGATGGGAACTTTGCGGCGTTTGGCGGGAATGGCCGCCAGGCAGCTATTGGTATCGCCCAGGACCAGCAGCGCATCGGGCTGTTTTTCGGCCAGGACCTTGTCAAAGGCGATTATGATCTTGCCGATCGTCTCCGCGGCCCCCGCTCCGGCGGCCTCGAGGAAGATATCGGGTTGCCGAATGCCGAGATCGGCGAAGAAGATGCCGTTGAGCTCGTAGTCGTAGTTCTGTCCGGTATGGACGAGGATGTGCTCGCAGTACTGGTCCAGGCGGGCGATGACACGCGACAGCCGGATGATTTCCGGACGGGTACCCACGACGGTGACGACGCGAAGCTTTTTCATCAGGGTAGGACCTTGGCCGCAATGGTATCGGGGCGCTGCGGATCGAACAGCTCGTTGGCCCACAGCATGACCAGCATCATATCGTCGCCGATATTGGTAATGTCGTGCGACCAGCCGGGCACAGTTTCGACCACCATGGGTGTCTCCCCTGACGTCTCCACCGTGAAAATCTCGTCAGTGAGGACATTGCGGAACCCAAAGCGGGCGCGACCCTGTACCACTAGGAATTTCTCGGTCTTGCTGTGATGATAATGACCGCCGCGCGTAATGCCGGGGTGAGCGGTGAAAAACGAGAACTGACCGCTGTCCGGCGTCCGCAGCATCTCGACGAACATGCCGCGCGGATCGGCATGGGCCTTGAGCGGATAGGCGAAATTGGTCGGTTCAAGGTAGCTGACATAGGTCGCGTGCAGGGCGCGCAGAAACCCGGTGCCGACGGCGCCCGTGACCAGGGTTGTCCGGCTGTCGCGGAACTTTTCCAGCTGCTGTGCCAGCTCACCCACCGTCGTCTCGTAGATCGGCGAAATGTCCGACGGCACCGAGCGGTCGCGCGGTGCTGCGGCTATGGTCGCAAAGTGCTCGACGACGTCATCGACGTAGACAAGTTTCAGAGCTGCTGCGGGATCGTTGATGGTCAGCGGCAAGCCGCGCGATACGTTGTGGCAGAAGGTGGCGACGACCGAATTGTAGTTCGGACGGCACCACTTGCCGAAAACGTTGGGTAGCCGAAAAATCCAGCTGGGGCGCGGCACAGCTTGCGCGTAGGCCGTGATCAGGGCCTCCGCGTCCCGCTTGGAGCGGCCATACGGATTATCCGCGGCCGCCTGGATCGAAGACGCGTAGACCACCGATGGCGGGGAGGGCAGCTGTCGCATCGCCGCGACAAGCCGTTCGGTCATGCCGACGTTACCGGTTTCGAACTCTTCTGCCGTTTCGGGCCGATTGACTCCGGCGAGATGGAACACCACTTCGGCACCCGCAAGCGCCGATAGCAGGGCGGCGCTGTCGGCGGTGTGCGGAATACCAACGACACTGTGGTTCAACTCCCGTAGCCGCAAGACAAGGTTGCGACCGATAAAGCCGCCCGCGCCGGTGACCGCAATAGCCGTCATGTGCTGGCTCCACGTCGGGCGAGGGTTTCCTGCATATAGTCCAACTGCCCGAGCAGGCTGGTCATCTGCGCTACGTCCAGGCGGTGGGTGTTGTGCGAGTTGTATTCCGTAACCTCGCTGATGCGGGTTTCTCCAACTTCGACATATTTGGCGTAGTTGAGATCCCGCAGGTCAGGCGGAATGCGGTAATAGTCGCCCAGGTCAACGGCGCTGGCCATTTCTTCGCGGCTCAGCAGCGTCTCGAACAGCTTCTCGCCATGTCGCGTGCCGATGACGTCTATTGGATGATCTGGCACGCCGAGCAACTGCACCATGGAGGTCGCGAGCGTTCCGATGGTGGCGGCCGGCGCCTTCTGTACGAAGATGTCGCCATTCTGCCCGTTGGTGAATGCGTAGATCACCAGCTCGACGGCATCGTCGAGGGTCATCATGAAGCGGGTCATTTCCGGGTCGGTAATGGTGATCGGCCGCCCGCCGCTGATCTGCTCGGCGAACAGCGGAATGACGGATCCGCGCGAGGCCATGACATTGCCATAGCGTGTTCCACAAAGGATGGTCTGCCCCCGGCCAAGCTCGCGGGACTTTGCCACCATCACCTTTTCCATCAGGGCCTTGGAAATTCCCATGGCATTGATGGGGTAGACGGCCTTGTCCGTCGACAGGCACACCACGCGCTTCACGCCATTGGCAATCGCCGCCTCGAGGACGTTTTCAGTCCCCAGGACGTTGGTTTTGACAGCTTCCATCGGGTGGAATTCGCAAGACGGCACCTGTTTCAGCGCCGCTGCATGGAAGATGTAGTCCACACCTCGCGTCGCGGCAATCAGGCTCTGGGGGTCGCGCACGTCACCAAGGTAGAACTTGAGCTTGTCGCTGGCGTAGCGCTTGCGCATGTCGTCCTGCTTTTTCTCGTCCCGGCTGAAGACGCGAATCTCGCGTATGGACGAAGCAAGGAAACGACGAAGGACCGCATCTCCGAATGAACCGGTACCGCCCGTAACCATCAGGCACGAGTCCTGGAAGATATTGGTCACCATGGTGGGTCCTGCTGAGGTCGGGGTCACGGAGCTCGCCGAAACGGGGCGCGGCTCCCATACCATGAAAACCTCCAATGGCCACTCCGGTTCGAAAAAATGGCTCGAATGTCGGACTGGCCTGTACCCCCGGGACGGATCAAGCTAACGGTTCGGCCGACTGATTTTTTTGCCGGCGGAAACGCCGATGCCCACGCCTTGGAGGTCCACCATGACCAACGATAGTGAAACACAGCCGCCCGCATATGACGCGCATTTCGGCTTGTTGGATGCCATTGTCGTCGTTGCGGAAGCCTGGAAAATGCTGGTCATCGCCTGCATCCTGGCGGTCGCGGCGGCCTTTGGCTATTTTCAGCTGCAACCACAAATCTATCAGTCGGACGCGGTCGTGTCGCTCGACGCCGTGCAACTGGTACGGTTCTCGGCGCCCGATTTTCTGGAGCGAACGGGCGTGGATACGGCAATGTGGAACCTCGATCTGGGCCACGCAGAGCCCACGGTAGACCCCACCGCCAAGCCATACAGCGTCTCGTTCCGGGCTGGGTCGCCGCAGGCGGCACAGGCCAGTCTCGATGCCGTGATCAAGGCTTTCGCCGCCGAGACCACGCCAGACGCCACGCGAACTGAAATCCTTCAGCGGTCCAAGGCGCGCATCCTGAAGGCTCTGGATGATCTTGATCTGATCAGTTCCAGGTTGGCTGCAGAAGCCGATAGCACCATTCCCGGCTCCGAAAGTGAGCTCTATGCACGGTCTGTCGTCTTGCTGCTGGACCAGCAGGCCAAGCGCGAGGATGAGCTGCTGGACGTTGAATCAAAGCTGAAAGGGGCGAATGACGTCGTCCTTTCCCCTCCCAGCTTGCCATCGACGCCAGTCCCACGCAGTCTGCGCGCTGTCATATTCGCCAGCGTGGGCTTGGCAATCTTCCTGGTGTTGTGTTTCGCATTCGGTCGTGAAGCAGTGCGCCGCGCTGCGCGCACCGCTTCCGGGGCCGAAAAGCTACTGCGGCTGCGCCGCGCATTCAGCTTCCGCCGGTCGTGAAAGCGCGATCAGCGTTGTGACCACAACTGCGCCAGGGCCGCCCGTATCGGCGCCGCACCCGGCCCGGCGGGTGCCGTGTGGGTAGGCTGGGGCTCGGACGTATCGCTGGCGACGTCTTCCAGCAGGTGCCTCAACCGACTGGCATATTTGCCGTCCACCTGGCCCCAGGCCTCGCGATCGGAGCGAGCATTCGCCGCCAGTTCATCGTTGCCGCCGGTCAGCACCTGCAGGTTCCTGGCAAAGACCGATCTGTCGGTACATTCCAGCACGCCCCGGGCCGCTGAAAAGTCGCCATAGCCGTAGCGGTAGCAGTCGTAGTTCAGGACCGGGATTCCAAGGCTCAACGCCCAACGTATCGTGGTGGAGACTGAGGCGACATAGAGATCGCAGATCGGGATCAGGTCCTCGGTCGGGGTCCAGACAATGCGGATGCCGGGGGGGCAAGTCTGCTCCAGAAGGCCCGGAGCGGTGCGCGGATGTGGGCGCACAATGACATTCATGTTGCCTGAAATCGCCACAAGCTCGGCAAACCAGGCCCGCACCAGGTCGTCGTAGCTCGGATATTCAAAGGCTCCGATGGCGGAGCTCGCGTACTGGTCCGGTGGAAATGCGCACAGTGCGATCGGTCGGTCTGCAGGCAGGTCCAGGTCGCGCATCAATGTCGCGCGCAAATCTGCCCGTTGGCTGAAGCGAGCGTGCAGGCGATCGTCCTGCGCCGTGCCGATGACCCGGAGTTTGCTTTGGCGAAATCCGAGGTCGCGATAGTGGGCCCAGATCGCCGGACTATCGAGCGCAATAGCGTTGGCGTAGCCGGAATTGAGGATCCACGGGGCAGGGGGATCGCATCGCAACAGGTGGTAAGCCATGATCGTGGCGGCGGGAAGCCGGAGCATCGTGCGACCGTTGTGAACATATGTCCATTTGGGATAGGCCGTTGCCACCAGCCGGTCGAGCAAAGTGCGAACCTGGTGGGCTCGGGAGTCCCGGTAAAAGGTCGCCGGCTCGATCGGGTTCGGGATGTAGTCGGGCAGCACGATGAAGGGGATGCCGGCCCGCCGAGCGGCAAAGGTCATCACCCCCGTAAGCCCTTCGGCGTTGTCCTCCATCACCACGATGACCTGGGGGCGAACGCGTTCGATCAGCTTGGTCGCCTCATGGAGGTACAAGCGCCGCAGGAACAGCTGGCGCATAATGCCGACCGAGTTGAGACCAATGGTTGCCACGGCGGTGGCCAACAAGGCAGCTCTGTACAGAAATAGGGCGGCCGGACGCAGCAGCGGGTGCAGTTTCCGGATATCGCGCCGGTTGGGCCTCCTGGCCAACCAAGTGGACCGAACTGCACGCGGCATCCCGGCCACGAAGGCACGCGCGCTCCGCCCGATGGCGCGCACGGCCTCGGCAATTCCCTGTAATGCCCCGATGGTCGCTCGAAGGGCCGGCCGCTCCTCCCGCGGCCGGGGCAAGGACCTGATCGGTGCACGCCCGGCTTCGACAGAGGCTTGTAGCCTCCTCCGGCTAGGTTGTGTCGCCTTCAGAAATGCATGGTAGGCGAGGTGCCACCTGACCCGCAGGTCTCGCAGACCGCGCCGGACACGCGTGGTGAATGCCACGGGGGGCACTTTGAAGACCGGGGTGCCGTAGGAGACGCCAGCAAGCTCGAAATAGTCCTCCGCCACTCCGGGGCCTCCGGAAAATACGTGGACGCCCTCGATGCCTGCTACCGCTGCTTCGACGCTGGCCACATAGGAGCGTTGGCGAGGGGTATCGAGATAGACCAGTATGCGCATATCCGATGAGCCATCCTGCCCTTTGGGGCTAAGCCGTGCCGTGCGCCATCGCCTTCACGAACTCATTGTCCTGCGACAGTGCCTCGGGTGTACCGGCAGCCACCAATTGTCCCTTGTCCAGCACGAGCAGACGATCTGCTTGGCGAACCGTGGAATAACGATGGGCGATCGCGATCACCGTGCAACCGTCCGAATGCAGTCGTCGGATGCTCTCGGCAACCCGCTGCTCGGTAATGGCATCAAGCTGGCTTGTCACCTCGTCGAGCATGACAACGGGTCGGCGATGGTAGAAGGCACGCGCGAGAGCCAGCCTCTGCCGTTCGCCGCCGGACAGGACCGAGCCGAACTCACCCAGCCTGGAGTCCAGACCATCGGGCATTCGGGCCACGAATTCATCGGCCGAGGCAAGGGCCAATGCCTCCATGATTTTCTGGTCATCCGGCGCCTCGTTCAGGCCGAACTGAATGTTGTCGCGGATGGTCGCATTGAAAATCGGGACGTCCTGACTGACGATCGAAATGCTGTCCCACCAGTTGCGAACGGCCAGATCGTCCAGTGGAACGTTGCCGATCAGGATCTGTCCCGATGTCGGGCGATGCAGGCGCGATATCAGGTGGAAGATCGTCGACTTGCCAGCGCCTGACGGACCGACGATGGCGACGAACTCTGATGGCTCGATTGTGAGGGACAGGCCGCGAACGCCGGTCTCGGTACCGGGATAGGTGAAGCTCACATCGCGAAATTCTATGCGGGGACGGGGCGATGGCAGCGGCAGCACGCCGTCCCGATCCGCATTCGTCGCCGCGTCATCCAGGAAGCGGGTCATTTGAACCACGGCTTCGGAATGGATGGCGAAATGCATGTTGGCGATGTGCAGAATGCTGAACGGCCCGAGCAATCGGGTGGCGGCAACCAGGAAAACCAGCAGGACGCCCAGCAGCGATTGCGACGTTTCGGGCTGGTAGAAAGAGGCGCCCAGCACCGCAAGGCAAACCAGCAGTCCAGCAAGGACCGAAAAGAACGGGTACGTAGCGTTTTGCACCGCGATGGTCTGTGCCTGCACGGTGCGCAGTGATTCCAGGAGCTTGCGGATACGACCAAGAAATATCTCGGTCGCGTTGAACACGCGGATGGTGCGCTTGTTGTTCACCGCCTCGAAATAGGCTTGGGTGAAGCGTTCCTGGCTGACTGTGAGCTCGGTATCGAGCCGTCGCGACAGTGGTCCGGTGATGGCGCGGAACAATGCCGAAGCCACGATGGCGAATGCTGCCAGGCCCATCAACGCGGTTGGCGTAATGGCCAGCAGGAGACCCAGGATCAGCGCGATCGTCATGATCGCAGCGATCAGCTGCATCAGGAAGCGTGCCGCGATGCCCGCCCGTGCGGGGAATGACGCGGTAAAGTTGCCAGTCTCGCCGGAGGTCAGCGACTCGGCGAATGACAGCCGGCTTTCCATGATGGCCATGAAAGCCTTGATGCGCAGGTCGCGCTCGACCCGCAGGGGCATGATGTAGACGATCACGTCGAGCAGGTATTGCAGGATGCCCTTGGCAACCAGAATGAACAGGATCAGCAGAGCAACCCAGCGGAGCCTGGTAGTGGGGTCAAGCGGCTGAAGCAGCGCCCCGATCTGCTCGAGGAAGGGTACCCCGCCGAAAACCGAGTCGACCGAAAACGACTGGAGCAAAGGCACAATCAGCATGACCGAGAAGCTGTCGGTCAATGCATTGAGCAAAGCGAGGACGATAAAGCCCGCCATCATCGACCAGTTGCTGCGTGACAGCTGGAAGGTCAGTCGCGCGTTGTGGATCGTTTGGGACAGGCCATCGACCCACCCAAAAGCCAATTTGCGCGTGTGATCGACGAATGACATTGCTGGTGGGATGCGGGGTGCGTCAGGCAATGGGAAGGTCGCCATAGGATGCGACTTCGGGATCGTCCAGCCGAACCGTCGATCCGCCCCGTCTGTTGGAAATATGCGCGGCGACCAGCGCCTGCATGGCGAGGCGGCCATCCTCCCCGTTGGGGTAATTCGCGCCGGACAGCAACGCCTCCAGCACCGCGCGGGTCGGGGCGACGGCGTCGGCAGGCGCAATTGCTGCCGAAGTGACCGAATAAGGCATGCCGTAGCGCGTGGTTGGCATGTCCCGATGCTGTTCATCGCGCACGGTCATCGTCATCTGCCCGCTCAATTCATCAATGTCGATCCGACCATTGCGGCAGTTGTAGGTGACAAACATGCCATGGCCCTGGTCGGGGGAACAGTCCAGATAGAAGCGCTTGCCCGAGGCCGTCGTCATGCGCACCGACCCCGCAGCATCGGTGAATTGCGGGCCGCGCGGGTTTGGCAATGCTTCGGCTGAGAACCACGCGTTCACGCTTACCGGCGCTTCGTCGGTCAAGTACCGGAACATCTCGAAGTAATGCGTTCCATTCATGGCCATGCCAAAGTTGCCGGCGCTGACGATGACGCTGCCCAATCCGCCAAAAGCCGGGCTGTTCACCAGCGCCTTCGGCTTTTGATACTGCTCCATGAAGCGCATCTGGTGGTTTATCGCGAGCTTGGTTCCGCTCCGACGGCACGCCTCGATCATCGCCTCGCAACCCTCGATCGAGGTTGCCGCGGGCTTTTCGCACAGGATGGCACCGACACCGACGCCCGCCGCATGCACGACCAGTTCGCGATGGGTGGGGGCGGTGGTGCTGACGATCAGGACGTCGGGCCGGACCTGATCGATGAGGGTGAACGGATCGCTATATTGCCGGGACGCATCCATGCCCAGCTGCGTTCCCGCTGCGGTCAGCGCTTGTGGAATGATGTCGCTTATGGCTTCCAGCGAGAGCCCAAGCTCACGCACCACCGTAGCATGCCGCATACCCATACGGCCAACGCCGATGATTGCTACTCTGGCTTGGGACATCGGAAAACTCGCTCGCAACGATCATGGTGTTTGGTGGCAGGAGGTACCTGTATTGCCCGGCCCATGCAAGGGCACCGGAAAAAGGGCGAACAGGGGTATCCTGACCACCCGGTCAGGACGAGTGCTTTGGCTCGGAAGGCAGAGCGGCCAGCACGGACCTGTATAGCTCCAGGAGGTTGGCGGAATTGCTGGAAGGGTCGAAATTCCTATGCGCCATGACGCGGGCCGCCGCCCCCATGGTTTTGGCCTGTTCCCGGTCCTGCGCCAGACGGGCGATGGCATCGGCCAGCGCTATGGCGTCGCGTGGTGGCACGGCAAGGCCGGTGACGCCATCCACCAATGTATCGGGCTTGGGCGCGCGCAGGGCCACGATGGAGGGCACGCCGGCAAAGGCTGCCTCAAAGATAGGTCGACCGGGTGCGTCGAAATGAGAGGGAAAACAGAGAACATCCATCCGGCCATAGGCCTCGGCAATGCGCGCGCTGAAGCCGAGCATATGGACATCGTTCTTGATACCGAGACGCTCGATCTCGGTCAGCACTTCGGCCTTCATGTTCTGGCCCAGGCCCAGGGCTCGCAGGAGGCGCGACTTTATGCCTCGCGAGGGCGCGGCATCGTCGCCGACAATCAGAAATTCGATATCGAGACCGCGCCGGGCGAGTAGGCCAGCGGCCTCTATCAGCTCACCGATTCCCTTTGCCTTGAGCAGGTTACCAACAAAACCGACCTTGAAACTGCCAGCACGCAGCTTGGGCCATGCGAGCGGTGGCGCGTCAGCCGGCACATTCTTGGGCGAGAAGGCGTTGTGAATGACCGTCACCGGCAGGCTCGACGGCAGGCTTGCGCGCACCGTGTCGTCGATGGCCACGACCGCTTCGGCATGCCGAGCCAGCATGCTGGAGACCAGGCGTGTACGCCAGGACCGGCCGGCACGCGCCACCGAGCGCACATGCACGACAGTCGGCACCTTGAATAGATGCCGGGCCACGAGCCAGGGAATGAGGCCGGTAAACTCGTTGACGTGGATGAGATCTATGTCGGGCCACTGCGCCCGGGCGCGATAGAGGGCCGCGATGGTCGCCGGCAGATAGGCAAGCTCGCGCAGCAGGACCAGCCAGCGCAGGCCGCGATAGTAGCTATAGCGGGTATTGTCGAACTGAGTCATGCCGCGTGCGACCACAACCGGTCCCAAGGCTCCGAAGACACCTTCGACCGTGCCTGATGCCGTGACGAACCGGGCTTCCACCTGCCCGGGAGGGAAGGCCCCGATGGCCTCGGAAAGGCTGCGCGAGGCGCCCCCGAAGGCCCCGATCATGTGGATATAAAGAACCTTCACTGCGGGCGCCTCACGTTCAAAAAGTTGCGCACGCTCTCGTCGCTGCCAATGGCGTCTACGAGCAGCTGACCACCCACCCGGCTCAGGTGGTCGGTATCGGTGTAGAGCAATCGGCCATCCCGCTGCGTCTGGCAACGTCCATCGCCTGCGTCACAAAAGACCGTCTCGGGAAAAATTGCGACAAAACCGGGATGGCCCTGGAGATTTTGCACCATTGCCAGCAGGTCGCGGTGGCGGTCGAGATAGCGTTCGCGGCTCGTGGTCAATGGGGCACCGCCGCGAGCGGCCAGGCGAGCGGCTGTGCGCGGAACGTGCCAGCCGACTTCCGGTACCGGCGCGATATAGATGACCTGGATGCCACTATCGAGGAGCGTCGTCATGGTCTTGCTCCACAGCGCATTCACGCTGGCAATGCGCGTGGCCTCGTCGAGAGCGCCGCCGCCCACCGGCCGCATGGGAAAGGGATCGCCTGGTTCGACGCCCCCCTCGCCGTTATCGAAGCGTGTGCCCGCGAAATAGGCGGTGCCGCGATCCTGGATGATGACAGTCTCGATCTGGTCGGCGCGCAGCTTGGCCAGCACACTGTCGGCAAAAGCGGCGCAAGCGTCGCTACCGAAGACCGGCTCCACGCCAAGGACGAACGGGCAGCCGGGATAGGTCAGCAGTTCAGCGGCAACGTCATTGGCTGCCAACAGCGTCGAGAGAGCATCGGCGAGCGTTTCGGCGTGACTGTCGCCGAGTACCGCCCAGGTTGCCGGCTTGCCTGGCGCGCCGATGTGGCAGGGTTTGTCGACCGAACGGTTGAGGCAGTCCTGACCGGCCAACACGAGCGTGCCGCGTTCGGCCTCGGCGGCCAGCAGCAGGCGTTGCTCATCGCTGTAGCGCTGCGGCAGGCCCTGGAAGGCGATGATCGCAAGGCAAGCCGTGAGCAGCCCCCCACTCGCCAATGCAATGCTCGTCCAGGCGGCGCGGGGCGGCATCGTGCTATGGCGCACCGGCAATTCGACGAAGCGCCAGGTGAAGCCGGCCAGGGCCAGGCAGATGGCGAGAAGGCCCAGTCGGGTGGGGCCATCGAGGTCCGTGAGGGCATACTGGCGCGCCAGGGCCAGCACGGGCTGGTGCCACAGATAGAGAGGATAGGAAATGAGGCCAATGGCAACCAGTGGTCGAAGCGAAAGCAATCGCGTCGCCGACCCGTCGCTCCTGCCAAAGCCGATGATGAGGACCGCGCCCAATACGGCAGCGATATTGGAGCCGTAGCCTCCGCCGAGAACGAAGGCCCCCGCAGTGAGTCCGAGCCCAAGCCAAGGCAGTGCGGACATGCCGCGAAACCTCATGGGGGTGGCGGGGCGTTCATGCAGCAGAGCAACGAGCGCCCCGGCGAGAAGCTCCCAAACGCGAAACACGACGATGTAGAACACTGCCTGACTATTGGCCCCATTGCCCAGGGCAGCTGCCAAGGACAGGCCAAGCGCCAGCGCCAAAACGATCGCTCGCAACCGGCCGCGCGTGCCGAGCAGCGCAAGGGCCAAGGGATAGAGCAGGTAGAACTGCTCCTCGGCGGACAGCGACCACAAGTGGATCAGGGGGGTGAGGTCGGCCGCCTCCGACCAGTAGTCGGTCGTCCAGTAGAAATAGAAATTGGAAACGAACAGCAGGCCGGCAAGCGCGCTCTGGGCGAGGGCAAGCAGGGATTGCGGCGGCAGGATGAACAGGCCGGCAGCCAAAGTCGTAAGGCAGACGAGGTAAAGCGCAGGCAGCAGACGGCGTGCCCGACGGCGATAGAAGTCCAGCACGATTGCCGCGCTGATCGGTCGGCCGACCAGATGCCGGGTGATCAGGTAACCCGAGATGACGAAGAAGATATCGACCCCGAGCAGGCCGCCGGGGAAGATCGGCGCCGCGCCCCAAGACAATCCGAAATGGAATGCGAGCACCCCGCCAACGGCAACCGCACGCAGGCCGTCGATGTCTGCACGATAGTGCATGGAGCCGGTCAGCCTATATATCGGCGGGTAGCGTTGACCACGCGCTTGGCCGTTTCGAACAGGCTGTGGCTGGTCTTGTAGTCCTCGAAGGTCTTGTTGGGCGAAGCCACGATGGCGGCCAGCTCGTCGGCCTTCAGGCCCAGCTTCTTGGTGACGTAGTCTCGGTCTTCGAGCAGCAGGTTTTCCGGATAGACCGGCTCCTGCATGGCAGCAAGCGCTTGCTCCCGCGTCATCTGCCCGGACAGGACCAGATTGGAATAGTGGGCCTTGCGCTTGTCGATGTCGAATTTGCGAGGCAGCAGGTAGGCTTGGTAAAACCGCGTGTAGATGGACTCGTAGTGCTTGCCGCCATAGTAGACCCAGCCCAGTTCATTCTGCAGCACGTCCATCGCGACCTTCTTGTCGTAGTCGATGAAGTTCAGGATGGAAACGAGCCGGATCTTCCGCAGGAAGATGTAGTAGGCCAGTTTTGCCAGCGAGAAATGCGGATAGCTGGCAAGCCGCGACGTGCCGAAACGCTTGTGCACGTCCTTGACATAGGCCCAGTCGAAATAGCCATAGCCCCATTTCTCGGGAAGGATCGCCTCCGAGACCACGTTGGTGCCGGTGATGACGTGCTTGAGGTTGTGCTTGGCCGCCATCTGGTAGAGCAGGGCGAAGATGGCGTGGTCGGTGGGAACTTCCCCGTCGGGCGTAGCGGCCTTGAGGAAGGACAACTGGAGGTCGCGAAACTCCATCCAGTCGATGACGTGGGTGTGCAGGTCGATCCCCAGTGTCTCCAGCGTCTTCTGGATATTGGCGACCGCCAGTTCGGAATTCCATCCGTTGTCGAGGTGGATGGCCAGCGGGCGCAGGCCAAGGTCCTTGACGATGTAGGCAACATAGGTGCTGTCGACCCCGCCGCTGACGCCGATCACGCAGTCATAAGGCTTGCCCTGGCCGGCAGCCTTGATCTCGGCGACCAGCGCCGCCAGCTTTTCCTTGCGCTGGTCCAGTGGCACCAGGCGCTGACCTGCGACCCGGTCATAGCGATGGCAGTGGCTGCATACCCCATCATCATCGAAGACGATGTCTGGATCGGTGGTGTCCATGATGCAGCGCGTACAGGTCTTATGTTGCATAAACTTCGGCGCTGGCATCCAGGCGCCGCCCTTCAATGATCTTGAGCAGGACGTAACCCGTAACGAGCCCGACCAGAATGGAAATATGCAGGATTGCAGTAATCCCGCCGCCCAACAGCCAGGCCATCAGGGCGAATACGAAATAGCTCGAAGCAAGCGATGCTTCCACATAGCGATGCCGATGCAGGCACAACTGGATGAAGCTGTAGAGAGACGCCGTCAGGACGCCGGCAAAGGCCGAGATGGCGATCACGCCACTTAACCCGCCCATCAGCACGCCTTCCGAAAAAACTGTGGCAGTATTGTTGTGACCGGCCATGATGACATGGATCGGGTATCCCGACAGGTAGGTGGTGAGCAGGCCGAAATGGGTGGTGACCCAATCGAGTTCCATGCTGCTGTCGATGCCCGTGGCGAGAGTGAAAACCCGATCCCCGAAGATGGCCGGGACAGAGGCGAGGTAACCCGGCAGGCTGTCGCCGCGCACATGGAGGTCCCAGATCTTCCAGGCGACATCGCCCTGTAGCACGGTCAGCCTGTAAAACAGGCGGTCGAGTATGGTGGCAGGGTCGGACAGGCCATCAAAGAAGCCATAACCCAGATAGATGCCGGCAAGGGCAACCGCGGCGAGTGGGATAACCAGCCAGTCCGAGACCCGCCAGAAATAGACGACCGCCGCCGGCAGGAATGCCAGCACGACGCCGGATTTGAAGCCGAACGACAAGGCGATGAGCGCAACGAGGACCGCAGGTACGGCCAAGGGGATGATCGCATCATACCAAGGGCGCCGGGCATAGAGCAGCGCCAGGTAGGCCATCACTGCGGGAGAATAGTATTTGAGAATGAGATAGCTGATGGCGCCGTTGTCGCCCAGGCCGCTGCGGAAGTCGCCGCGACCAATGGTGCGCAGCACCACGCTGATCCCGCCCGAAACGAACAGGGTGAAAACTGCCATGGCGACCAGCGACGCCGTCG
Source organism: uncultured Devosia sp. (assembly GCF_946479885.1). Next base: position 20,619 of record NZ_CAMLHM010000005.1, on the reverse strand, counting down.
CCAGTATCCAGATGCGATCGTTGGGGGGCGGGGCAGGGCGGGCGGAAAGCCAATCGAACCGGAATGGCCTTAGTTCTCGGGTCAGGACAAGGGCGGCGGCGAAGGCCAGGATGCCCACCCCAAAAGCCAAGCTCGCATTGTTGGGGTGGCCACTCTCCAAAACCGAGCCGCCATAGCTCCCAGCCTCCATCTGCACGATGCCGATCAGCGGCGCTATGAAGCAGAAGAGGACGATGTAGCGGAAGGGCATCAGACCACCGCTTTGAGGTCGGCGCGCGCCGGGTACGTGATCAACACCGCCCGGTGCGGGCCGTGGAACACGAACATCGCCCCGGCGGCAACTGCATCGGCGCCGCTCGCCACGGCCGCGCCGAAATCGGTAATCTTGCCGGCCCCGCCGGCCGCAATCAGCGGAACGTTGGTTGCTTGGCTGACCTTGCGAACAAGGTCGAGGTCATAGCCGCGCATCGTGCCGTCCCGTTCGATGCTGGTCAGCATGATCTCGCCGGCGCCGAGGTCCTGCACCTGCCGCGCCCACACTGCGGGATCAAGCCCGGTGCCCTTGGTCCCCGAATGGCTTCGCACCTCGTATCGGCCCAGCAGCGTCTTCTTCACATCGATGGATACCACAACCGCCTGGTTGCCGAATTCCCGGGCTGCCGTCGCAATCAGGTCTGGATTTTTGATGGCCGCGGAGTTGATCACCACCTTCTCGATGCCAATGCCGAGAATGCGACGTATCTGCTCGACGGTACTGATGCCTCCGCCATAGGCCACCGGCATGAAACACTCGCCCGCAATGTCAGCGATGGTGTCGAAGGCCGGACCCTTGGCTGCGTTTGTTGCCGTAATGTCGAGCAGGATCAGCTCATCGACTTCCTTGTCGTTGAATATCTTGATCGCGTTAATGGGGTCGCCGACATATTTCGGGTCGCGGAAGCCGGTGGTTTTGACCAGCCCCTCTCCACGCAGCAGCAAGGTCGGGATGACGCGTGTTTTGAGCATCAGAACCGCTCCGCGAAGTTCTTGAGCAGCCACATGCCGTAACGGTGGCTCTTTTCAGGGTGGAACTGGCCTGCGACGATGTTGTCCCTGGCAAGCGCCGCCGCAAAGCGCGACGACCCATACTGCGCTTCCAACAGGATGTCGGACGGGTGGTCGGGCCTGACGAAATAGGAGTGAGCGAAGTAGAAGCGGGTCTCGTCAGCCATATCTGCCGTGACCACGCTATCCTTGCTTGCATGGACCTCGTTCCAGCCCATATGCGGCACCCGCAGGGTCGGCTCGGTGACCTGGTCGAACCGAACGGTCGTGGCGGGGAGCCACGCCAGGCCTGGCAGTTCTCCCTCTTCGCTGCCCCGGGTCATCAGGTGCATGCCAAGGCACACACCGAGTGTCGGCACGCGGTCGTCGACCACCTTGCGATTCAGCACCGGAATCATGCCCGATTGGGCGAGTTTCCTCATGCCCGCGTCGAACGAGCCGACCCCGGGCAGGATGATCTTGGTGGCATCTTCCAACTGGTCGGGGGTGGACGCAATGCGCGACACTTGGCCGATCTTGCGCAGCATGTTGGTCATCGAGCCCAGATTGCTTGTGCCGTAGTCCACGATCGTGATCATTGCGTCCCGACATCCAACTCAGCCAGCAGTTCGAGCATGTTCTCGGTATAGCCGGGCCTGAAAAAGTAGCGTGAGTGCTCCGCCGTCACCAAGCCCCAACTGCGCTGCTCTACCACACGGGCCAGGTGCTCGGGAGAGTCGATGCGCGGCGCCATGCCAGTCTCCACCAGTTCCGCCATGCTGGCATGTCCCGGCAGGCCCAGCACAGCTGTCGGAGTGCCAATCCCGAGCGCGTCGTAATGGCAGGTGGAGGAAATGCTCAGATGCAAATCCGATAGGGCGATAACCTCGTGCGTGGCCGGCGTCACACCCCCGGGCATCACAACCACCCGCGAATCGGTGTCGGCGATGGCGCGATAACTGGCGCCATCGCCGTCATATCCGGGGTGAAGCCGTATGATGAGGCGGAAGGGTTCGGAACTGGCGGCGAGGAAGTCGACGATAAACCGGTTCACCTGTTCCCGGGCAAAGCCCTGGGACGTAAAGGTAATCACCGGCCGAGCTGGATCAGTGCGGAAACTCTTCTCTCGCATTGCTCGTCCGGCGGCGATGGCAGGCGCCCCGACCGCGCGCAGGCGTCCCAGTTCGCCCAAAGCGGTTCCTGACAGCCGCTGCAGGTCGCGCTCGCCAAAAACCGCCAGCCGGTCAGGCAGCAAAAGGCCCTCAACGCCAGTGTCGAAGGCCGACGTTGGCAGAGATTCGGGGTGGTGCACCCCGAAATCGCCATGCTGGATTTCGATGTAAGGTATGCCAACCGACCGCGCCGCCGCGATCAGCGGGAACAGGCCCGTATTGGCCGCCAGCACGCTTCTCACGCCAAATCGCTTGAGGACCTGCCTGTAGATCGCGGCCCGGTAACGAAAAACGTCATACTTGCGCTGCACCCGCGCCGGGGTGAACTCGGATAGCCCGAGTCCGTCAGCGATCAGGCCCGCCAGCCGTGCGCTGGCCGCCGAGGGCGAGCGTCGCCCCAATACGCGCCCCAGAACGGCGCTGGTCACGACCACCGCCGTGTCGTCAAACACGGGGAGTCGATGCGCATTGCGGCTGTTGTGCTCAAAGCCGACCGCGTCGAGCGAGGAGAACAATGCGCCTCCCGGCACGGCATCGATCAGGTCATCGAAGTAGATGTCCCGGTAGGTACCGTTTCGCTTGTCCCGCAGGCCGGAATTCGACGTTTTGCCGATATACCGGTAGCCTCGCCGGGCCGTCGCGAACTGCCAAGCAGCGCGGGGCAGCGACAGCAGCAATTGCGACCGCGGAATGGGTGATCGCCGCAGCTCGAGATTCTGCAACTGCACCGACGCCTCAAAACGCATCAGCCGCCACAGCGATACCCCGCCTTCGCGGATGGCGAAGACGTCATAGCGCCGCTCGAAGTCCTGGATCTGGTCCGATATCTCAGGCTCGGCGTAGATCGCCTTGCCTGGCGTCATCCCGTGATGCCAAAAATATCGGCCACCAGCTTCATCGACTGCAGGGAATCGTCGATGTCCGCGAGGTTCGCCGGTTCGCCACGCACCGCCGCCAGTGCCTGTTCTGCCTGATAGCGCAGGCCTGGCTTGTAGGTGCGGTCGTCTTCGCTCAGGTCCAGCGGAACCTGCGCGCGGGTATCGCGAAGTTGCACGGAGCCCTGCTCGAGGGGGCGCATCTCGATGCGCTTTGCCGGCGTGGAGATGGACACAGCCCATGGGCCTGGACCGTCCCAGATGCCTTCATAGACGCCGACGTCGCCGCTGGAAAATTCCACTTTGGCGATGACGAGGCCGGGGGCTTCGGCGTTCCAGGCCACCACCGGGGTCACGGCCACGATGCTTCCGCGGCCGAACACCCGGAAGTAATCGATCACGTGGATCGAGTTGGCGAACATGTAATTCTGCGCCACCAGTTCCGGCTGCCCATGGTGTATCCGCGCGGCGACCTGGTCCTGCTGGTCCAGTACCTTGATGAACCGCTTGCCGTCCGCTTCCGAAAGCTGGGCGAGGGCCGCCCGCGTGCTGGAATAGGCCCGCCTGTTGAATGCGACATGCACCGTCGCGCCGGCCGACCGTGCCGCGTCCCGGATGCGCTGGGCGTCGGGGAGGTTGTACCCTGCGGGCTTCTCCAGCAAGACCTGCCAGGGATGGGAGAAGCACTGTCCGGCTATGTCGGCCATTGCCAGCTCAGGGACGCTGACGACAACCAGGTCCGCTTTGGTCTGAGCGTACAACTCGTCCACTGACGAGGCGACGATGGCGCCGTGAGGGGCGGCAAGGGCCATTGCGCGGTCGGCCGAACGGCTGAAGATGCCGGCTATCGTCACATCCGGCAGACTGGAAAAGGCCTTGATATGTTCGGTGGTCATATAGCCCGCGCCGACGAATGCCACTTTGATATTGGTCACTTTGCTACTCCAAGTCGCTACAGCCGCCGGCGCTGCCGGGGCAGATATGTGGGCGGTTTACCTTGATTGCACCTTGCCTCGCAACGGCCGGGTGAGGGTCACCGCGCGGTGGATCGCCGCTGCAGGTTCCAAGGCATGGGATGCGTGCGCGAGGCGAGCCACCACGTCCCGAGAAACAGGAGCAGCTGCGCGGCCATGAACGCTTGCGCCGCTCCTTCTAGTCCTCGCGTTGTCAGAAGGACATAGGAAAGGCCGACATTGAGAAGCCCGCTGGTCAATGACACCGCGGCGAGCCTGCCGGTCTTGCCAGCGAAGAAAACGTAATTGGTGACCAGGTAGTACATGCCACCGAACGCCTGCCCAATCGTGACATAGATCACAACCGGCCCCGCGGACCGAAATTGCTCGCCAACCAGGACCGAGAGCAGTGTCGGTGCCGCCAGGCCCATGGCCAGCCCCAACGCAAGGAGTAGGCCGAAGCCGGCATAGGTCAGGCGAACCACAGCAAGATCCTGGTCAGGGTCACGCTGCTTCAGCGACCGCATCAGCCAGGGTGCGAATGCGCGATTCCCGGCATCGGTCACCAGGTTCAGCACCAGGCCGATCTGGACAGCCACCAGATATATGCCCGCGCTGCCCACATCGAGAATGTTACTGATCATGAAGCGGTCGACTGACGCAATCAGCAACCCGCCTATGGCGTGGGGTACCAATGGCAGGCCGAACTTGATTGCCTGCCGGGCATAGTCTTGCGTGCCGGGCAGCCGCAGCCACCCTCCTGAACGCATCATCGCCAACGCCAGCAAGGCGGCGGTCGCTGCCGCAAGGCTGACGCCGGCTGCGCGACCCTGCCACGCCAGGCTGAGGCCGAGGACCAGTACCAGCGATAGACCCAGGTCCAGCGCTGCCTGCGTCAGGCGCAGCGCGCCGAAGCGGATCGGCTGCCCCGCCGATTGGAAGATGGCCAACTGCGACTGTACGACAAAGTTCGCGCCCGAGACTGCAACTGCGATGAGCAGCCATGGCCCGGGCAGCTTCGTGAAGGTCTCAAGCAGCGGCAAAGCGAGTGCCACGACGGCCAGCACCAATAGCAGGCTGCCTGCCAAAACAGCGATACAGGAGCCGACAAACCGGGGAAAATCGATGGTTTCGCGATCAAAGTAGCGGACACCGATCGCGCCATGCACGCTCAGCCCCGCCAATGCGCCAAGCAGTTGCACCACGACGCCGAACATGGCTATGCGCCCATAGTCCTCGGGAGACAGCACGCGCGTGAAGAGCGGCAGCAGCAACAGCGGTATCGCCGCTGTGAGCACATTGGCGATCACATAGATCAGTGCGGGACCAAGGATGGTCCGCACGCCGCTCATGAGGCGAAAAAGTCCCGGACCGCCGAGCAGACCTCGTCGACCTGGTCGAGGTCGAGATGCTCTCCCATGGGCAGGCTGAGCACTTCGGCGCCCATCCGGGCAGCAAAGAAGTCCACCTGTGCTTGGGGGTGGCTGGCATAGGCCGCCAGGCGCGGCAACGCGACGGGATAATGAACGCCCGTCTCGATTCCCCGGCTCTTCAGGTGGCTTGCCAGGGCATCGCGCTGCGCGGTTCGCACGACGTAGAGGTGGTAGGCGTGCCGGGCCCGATTGCCCCGATGGGGCAGGGTGAGGCCGGAAATGCCAGACAGCCGGTCGGTGTACCGATCAGCCACTGCGATGCGCCGCTCGATCCAACCATCCAGGTGTCGGAGCTTGGTGGACAATATGGCGGCCTGCAGCCCGTCGAGGCGCGAGTTACGGCCCTCGAACTCGTGGTCGTACTTGGCGACCCGGCCGTGGTTGGCGATCATGCGCGCGCGCTTGGCGAGCGCCTCATCCTTGGCCGTGATGGCGCCGGCATCGCCATAAGCCCCCAGGTTCTTCCCCGGATAAAAGCTGAAGGTGGCGAAATCGCCGATAGTGCCCACCCCATGTCCGTCTATGCGAGCGCCGTGGGCTTGCGCGCAGTCCTCGATGACCCTGAGGTCGTGCTCCTGAGCGATCGCCATCAGCGCCGGCATGTCGCAGGGGTGGCCATAGAGATGGACGGGAATGATGGCGCTGGTATTGCTCGTCACGTGCTGCCGCACGGAGTCGGGGTCCAGCACATAGGTGTCGTGGTCCACGTCGGCGAAGACGACCTTGAGACCGGAACGTCCCACCGCCTCGGACGTGGCGATGAAGCTGTTGGCTGGCAGGATGACTTCAGATCCTGCAGGCAGGGCCAGGGCCTCGATCGCGATTTCGAGAGCGTCGGTGCCGTTGCCCACGCCGATGCAATGGGGTGAGCCGACCCATGCACCGAAGCTGACCTCGAAATCCCGTACTGCCGGGCCGCCGATGAAGGCTGAACTTTCGATTACCCCGGCGATGGCTGCGTCCATCTCGTCTTTGATCGAGAGGTACTGCGCATGCAGGTCGAGAAACTTGATCAAGGTAAGGCCCTCAACTTTCGCGCGGGGTTGCCCGCGTAAATTCCAGGTTCGGTTATGTCGCGCGTGACCACGGCGCCAGCGCCGATCACGACACCGTCGCAGATGGATACCGGCATGATGGTCGCGTTGCTGCCGATGGACACGGCGTCGCCGATATTTGTCGGTCGCCATTTTGTCCGGTCGCCGCGCGCGGGTCCACCGGAGGCGAATGTGTCGTTGATGAACATGACGCCATGTCCAACGAAGCAGTCGCTGCCGATCGCCACGAACTCGCAGATAAAGCTGTGAGACTGCACGCGGGTGCGCGCGCCAATGCTCACATGCTTCTGGATTTCCACGAAGGGGCCAACAAACACGTCATCGCCGAGTGTGCACCCATAGAGATTGACGGGCTCGGTGATCGTGACGCCGGTCCCCATTATCACGTCGACGATGCCGACCTGGCGCAGGTTCGCCGTCATGGATAGCGATGACCCAGGCGCGTCAGATGGCGCACCGAACCGACACGGACTTCCTTGCCGGTCTCGATCGATTCATAGATCGCGTTGATGAGCTCAAGGCTCTTCCGGCCCTCCTTGCCGTCGACCGACGGAGCCTCATCGTGTTGGAGGCAGGACACGACGTGGTCGTAATAAGCCTGGTGACCGAACCCATAGACGTTCGGCGGGTTCACCGAAAACCGGGTCATCACGTCGGCATCGTCGGCTTGCGGCTCGACGAAATTCCACACTTTCATCTGATTGACGGCAAACCCGCCAATCTCGACCGATCCAGTTTCGCCCAGAATGGAGATAGACCCTTCCAGGTCCTTCGGACGGATGGCTGTCGTAGCTTCGATGAGCCCAAGGGCCCCGTTCTTGAAGCGCAGGATCACCACCGCGGTATCTTCCGCCTCGATCTTGGCCAGTGCTCTCGTCGAATGGGCGAACACGCTCTCGACCGGACCCATCATCCACTCGAGCAGATCAACATGGTGGCTGGCCTGGTTGGTCAGAACACCGCCATCGAGCGCCCAGGTTCCTCGCCAGGAGTCCTGGTCATAATAGCGCTGGTCGCGGCACCAGCGCACCCGGACCGTACCCATTGTGAGTTTGCCGAAGCGGTTTTGCTCCACCGCCTCGCGCAGCTTGACCACCGGAACATTGAACCGGTTCTGCTTGACCACGAACAACTGGACACCCGCGTCGGCGCATGCCGAAATCATGGCGTCAGCGCTCTCCAGCGTGAGCGCCATGGGCTTTTCCACGACGATGTGCTTGCCATAGGGGGCCAGCGCGACCACGTGCTCCGCGTGATGCCCACTCTCGGTGAGCACGACCACAACGTCGCAGTCCACGGCTTTCATCATGTCGTGGAAATCTGCAAATGCCGGCACGCCAAACTGTGACGAAATAGCCTCGGCCTTTGCCCGATTGATATCGCATACGGCCACAAGCTGGGCGCCTTCTATGGCGCCATGGCCCAGCAATTCGGAATGGCGTTTTGCGATGCGCCCGCAGCCCACCAACGAGAATCTCAACATGACCGAGCTTTTGAACCTTTGGGACGCTTCCTTATTGTCGGATGAGGGGACAAGGTCAACCGCGCCCGATGCAAATCCGGTACTGATATCGACCGCGCGTCGGCGCGTCAGAACTGCGCGGGACGTCTGTGCCCATTGCGGCTGACCGGTCGGCGAGGGCCGGCTAATCGCTGCGGAAAGACCGCATTATCTGGTCCGTCAGCGGCTTGGTGAGATAGCCCAACGCCGTGCGGTCGCCAGTCTGGATGAAGGTTTCGACCGGCATCCCCGACATCAGCGCCAGGTCTGGCAGGCGGGAGGCTTCCACATCATCGAGAACGATGCGGGCGGTGTAGTAGGCCGCCCCGGTCCGCTGGTCGCGCGTCAGATCGGGAGCGAGGCGGGATACCGTCCCCTGGGCCTCTGGGGTGGCGCCAAGATTGAAGGCCGAGAACCGGACGAGAACTTTCTGACCGAGATACACCTGGTCGATGTCCTGTGGAGCGATGTCCACTTCAACCGTCAGGGCCTCGGCGATTGGCACGATCCGCATCAACGGCTCGCCCGCAGCGAGCACGCCCCCTAGGGTGTGGACAGCCAGTTCGTGAACCTGGCCACCTTGCGGTGCGCGAATGGTGGCCTTGGCGAGCTCCACTTCCCCCGCGACTCGCCGCTCCTCAAGTTCCGCGGACTTTGCCCGGTCATCGCTCAACTGGGCAGCGCTCTCGCTTCGGAATGTCTGTTCGATCTGCGCCGCCTGGAGTTCGACCTCGGCAATCTTGCCCCGCGCTTGTGCCGCGGCAGCAATAAGCTCACCGAGCTGGCCCTCGGTTCGGGCCAACTCCCGATCCAGCGCGACCACGCGTTCGTTGGAAACGAGCTTGCTTGCCAGTAGCGCGCGCGTGCTGGCCAATTCCGTTTCCAGCAGGGCCTTCTCGCGCTCCTTGGCGGTGATCTGGGTCTCGATGCCTGTAATCTCGTCGCGCAATTGCAGTACGCGCTCCTGCAACTGCCCCTTCTGGCTCGCCGCGGCCATTCGGCGGAGTTCGAACAACCGAGTCTCCGCGGTCATCAAGCTGGCGGCCGCGGGATTGCCCGAGAGCGCTCTCAATGCCTCCGGGAAGTCGACGACATCGCTGCCTTCTACTTCGGCCTGCAGCCGCGCCTGTCGAGCCTCCAGCTGCCGCAGGCTCTGCACCACGATCTCGAGGCTTGCTCTGATCGCGGTGTCGTCGAGGCGCGCAAGCACGTCACCGGCCTTAACGATGTCGCCTTCCGACACATTGAGCTCGGTGATGACGCCACCCGCCGGATGCTGAACCAGCTTGACGTTGCTCTCGGCAACCAGTCGCCCGGGGGCAATGACCGCGCCCGACAGTTGCGTCGTGGCCGCCCAGCCCCCCACACCAAGCACCAGAAATGCTGCGGCGACTGAGGCCGCCAACAGGTGCAGCCGGATGGATCGCTGCGTGTTGCGCCCTGGCTGCGTCATCCGCCTGACCTCGTCATGTCGATCTGTGCGCCACCGCGGGCCAGCTTGTTCAGGATCGTGTCCCGCTCGCCGAAAGCCTGGGGCCGCCCATCCTGCATGATCATCACAAGATTGACCGCGGCCAACACACTTGGGCGATGGGCGGCGACGATGACCACGCCACCCCGGTTCCTGACGCCCAGCAGTGCCTGGGTCAAAGCCGCTTCGCCTTCCGCGTCCAGATTGGAATTGGGTTCGTCCAACACGACCAGGAACGGGTCGCCGTAGAGTGCTCTGGCGAGGGCAATACGTTGCCTTTGCCCGGCAGAGAGGGCCGCGCCGTCCTCCCCAACCTCGGTCTCATACCCCCTGGGCAACCGCAGGATCATCTCATGCACGCCAGCCGCGGCGGCTGCCGCGGTTACGGCTGCGGCATCCGCGTAAGGCGCGAACCGGGCTATGTTTTGATGCACGGTGCCAGCGAAGAGTTCGACCGTCTGCGGCAGGTAGCCGACGCTTTCTCCCAGCTGTTCAATACTCCACTGGTCGAGTGCGGCACCATCAAGGCGGATCGTGCCACGGACCGTGCGCCAGACGCCGGCGAGGGCACGGACCAGTGAGGACTTGCCCGAGGCGCTGGGTCCGATAATCCCCAGGCCGTCTCCCGCCGCCAGGGTAAACCTGGTGTCAGTGACGATCGGCTTGCCCCCGCCAGGAGGAGCTACGCTGAGATTGTCCACTGTCAGGCTTCGCTTAGGCGCGGCCAGCTCGAGGCGATGTTCCTCGGGCGGCATCAGTGCGAAAGCCTCCTTGAGCCGGCGCCAGCCTTGTCTCGCCGCCAACAGGCCCTGCCAGTTGCCGACGACAAGCTCAACGGGCGCCAACGCCCGCGAGGTCAGGATGGAAGCGGCGATCATCAGGCCGCCCGTGGCCTCTTCGCCGATGACCAGATAGGCGCCAACGCCAAGAACTGCCGACTGAATGACCATGCGCAGCACCTTGGACAGCGCCCCCAGTCCCCCCGAAATGTCGGCCACGCGCTGACTGTGCGCGACAAACTCGTCGTTGGCGGCGCCCCAGACGACCTGCAGGCGCCTCGCCAATCCCATCGAGCCCACGACATCGGCATTGCGACGCCCTGCTTCCGCCAGGGCCGATCGCCGGACGGCGAAATCCTGCGCCAGTCGGCTGGCCCGGCGCGCCGTCAATTCCGTCAGGATGGCAATGGTAAGGAGCAGAATGGCGCCGACCGTCGCCATCCAGCCGATCAGCGGATGAAAGGCGAAGCAGATGAACAGGTAGAAGGGCATCCATGGCAGGTCAAACAGCGCCGATGGGCCCATGCCACTCAGAAAAGTGCGTATCTGATCAACGCTGCGCAAGGGTTGCAGCGCGTCGGCCCTGGGGCCGGCCACGAGCGGCAGCTGCACAAGAGCCTGAAAGGCGCTCGCGGCAACGCGTTCGCCAAACGCCGATCCGATGCGCACCAAGACGCGCCCGCGGATGAAATCGAAGAAGCCCTGAAAGGCAAAGAGCAGGGCAACCAATAGCGCCAGCCCGACCAGGGTGGGAAGGCTGCGGCTCGGCAGCACCCGGTCATAGACCTCCAGCATGAAGAATGGCCCGGCGAGGTAGAGGATATTGACCAGTGCGGAAACCAGCGCGACGCCCGCCAGGGCTGCGCGACTCGCGCGCAAAGCCTGGGTGAGATGATCGCCTCCGGGAGGTCGGCCAGAGTATTTCACGCGTATTCTCCAGTCGTCCCGGTCCGGCACAACCTCAGTTCAGTTTCCCGCAGAGGCGGCCGGCAGGTCCTGTCTCCGCAGGAACTACGCCTGTGCGTCCAAGCATTTGCCGAGCCAAGTGGTCGGGCGCAACTGGATAGCAGATGCACCGGGGATTTCTCCACACGACTTATTGACCCCTGCCAGTGGCCGCCTTACAGGCGCGTGTTAACAACGTGTTAACCGGAGGGGTTGAAGGTGCGTTGTGACCTGGGAGACACCGTTGGCCGCCATCACTTCCGTTGTTCGTTCATCCGATCCTTACACCAACGCCCTCTTGGGTGACTACAAGTGGGCATCAGGAAATCTGACTTACAGCTTTCCCACCAGTGCTGCGGCCTATGGATCGCCTTACTATCAAAATGAACCCGGGACCTTCCTGGCGCTGAACACAGCGCAGCAGGATGCCGCCCGCGCGGCATTTGCCAACTATGCCGCGGTCGCCGGCGTCACGTTCACCGAGCTGACGGGCGGCGGCACCGCCAATGCCACATTGCGGTTGGCCATGTCGGACGTGCCCAGCACCGCTTGGGCGTATTATCCCAACACCGCCGCCGAGGGCGGGGACGCGTGGTTCAACAAGTCGGACTACAGCAGTCCGTTCAAGGGCAACTACGCCTTCGCCACCTTCATTCACGAGATCGGTCATTCCCTGGGTCTCGAGCACCCCCATGAAAATGGCATGGCGCTCGACCACGACTCGATGGAATTCTCCGTGATGAGCTACCGCTCCTACGTCGGAGCCTCCACGTCGATGGGGTATACCAACGAGCAGTGGGGCTTTGCGCAGTCGCTGATGATGTACGACATCGCAGCGGTCCAACAAATGTATGGCGCCAATTTCAATACCAACAACGGGAACACCACATACTCCTGGAGCCCGTCCACGGGGGAGATGTCGGTCAACGGCGTTGGCCAGGGGGCCGCAGGGGGCAACAAGATATTCCAGACCGTCTGGGATGGCGGCGGGACCGACACCTACGATTTTTCCAACTACTCGACCAATCTCACCATCAACCTGCAGCCAGGTGCCTGGACCACGACCTCAACTGCGCAGTTGGCAAAGCTCTATTACACCGGAAGTCAGGTCGCCGACGGCAACATTGCCAACGCGCTCCAATACAATGGTGATGTGAGATCGCTGATCGAAAATGCCATTGGCGGCAGCGGGAATGACACGATCATCGGCAACTCCGCGGCCAACCTGCTTTACGGAAGCGGGGGCAACGACACGCTGTTTGGCATGGACGGCAACGACCGCTTCTTTGGGGAGGCGGGCAGCGATCACATGGATGGCGGCTCCGGCTTCGACTATGTGGACTATAGCGCCGTAGCGACCGCGATGACGGTTTCCCTGCACTATGCCGGCTGGAACAGTGGTTTTGCCGCCGGAGATAGCTATGCGGGCATCGAAGGGCTGTTGTTGGGCTCTGGCGGCGACGTGGCCTATGGCGATGCAGCCAGCAACTACATCTATGCCGGAAGCGGCAACGACACCATCTTTGGCTTTGGCGAACAGGACTTCATTTTCGGCCAGGACGGCGACGACAACCTGATGGGCGACGATGGCCATGACCACCTGTTCGGTGGCCTTGGCGCAGACCTGCTTCAGGGTGGTAGCGGCTTTGACTATGCGCGCTACGACGACGCAAATTATGCCAGCTTCATCATTGCTTTGGGCGGGCAGGTTGCCAATACCGGTGTCGCCGCGGGCGATACGTTCGTGGGCATCGAGAGCTTTGTGCTCGGCTCGGGTAACGACGTTGCTTACGGCAATGCCGGGGACAACTACATTTACGGACGTGGCGGCAATGACACCATCTACGGCATGGAGGGTCATGACACGCTTTTCGGGGAGGCGGGCAGGGACCGTTTCATCTTCGACAGCCAGATAAATGCGGCCAGTTCCGACGTGATCGGGGACTTTATCTCAGGTGTCGATAGTATCGGGCTCGCCCAGTATTTCTACGGCGCGGCTGCCGCTGGCGCGGGGGAAATCAGGTTCTTTGAGGCGGCCGGAATCACCGGCGCCGCCGTTCATGCGTATCTCGGTGCCATGCTGTTCGACACCGTCACGTCAGTTCTCTCGTTCGACGCCGATGGCGCGGGTTCAGGCGCGGCGGTTCAAATCGCCACGCTGACGGGCGTCAATCATATGACGGGGTCCGATTTCTTCTTTGTGTAGGGCAATCGGACGGAGCGTCGGCTCGCCTCTAGGGCCGATGCCCGTCTGTCTTGACGTGTCTCCGAAGGAGGGGCTTGGTGGACTAAGCGCAACCGCGACTTTGCGCGATGATGCCATCTTGTCGTCTTCCTGAAACCGGAGCGGCCCATGTCGGAATGGATAGACTTCTCGCGCTGGGACGAATGTGCGCTCATGGAGCGTCCTGGCTACGTATTCGAAGTGGTCAACGCGGAATCGCAAAGCCTGCTGACCGACTGCACCCTCGTGCTACCGGTACCAACCGACTGGTCGTCGCCCCCAGCCAGGTTTCGCATAGTGCCGGCCCCGCCCTTGCGGCGATCGGACCCGATACCTCAGCCAACCAATCAAGGCTGAGCGAAAGGGGACGACGAACCGTCTGGGAGGGCCGCTGCAGGTCATGGGGTCGGGTTCGGCACCACTCCAAACGTTGCTCGCGGAGCGACCAAACCTCCTTTGTTCCTTTTCCAAGAAATTCGGGCTTGCCTCAAATCCCCAGCTTCTCTATGTCTCCGCGCAGTCGGGGCGTAGCGCAGCCTGGTAGCGCATTTGTCTGGGGGGCAAAGCGCCTTTCCGAATTTATGCCTTTCCTTACAATTACTTAGCACCCTTTCGCCGCGTTCCTGTGGGACGTTCGGTGGGACTGGCCGCTTCGAGCGCTGCCCGCACGTCCTCGGTCATAGCGTGGGTGTACTTCACCGTTGTGGCGATATCGGCATGCCCCAACAGCTGCTGTACTACCTTGAGATTTGACTTGCGTAGCGCGCGCGTCGCAGCGGTGTGGCGCGTGTCGTGAAAGCGAAAATTCTTGACGCCGGCCCTTTTCACCGCGCGGCGCGCGGCGACTTTGAAGCCCTCGTAAGTGAGGGGGTAGCGCTTTCCCTTCACCAGTCCCTGTTTCTTGTTGGTCCGCCGCGCTTCGTAGGTGAAGACCTTTTCCAAATGGTGATCCTTTTGCGCCCAAAGCATCTCGTACAGCTTGTTGGACATCGGGATCGTGCGCGGGTGCCCGTTCTTCCCGAGCACGGTGAACTGGCGCGAAAAGAAATCAACGTCATGCCAACACAAGCGGATGATTTCGATGCGGCGACAGCCTGATATGAGCGCGAAATCGTGGGCCACATCGTAGCCCGGCGACAACTTGGCCCTAATTGCATTCTCCTCGCCGACCGATGCCTCGCGGATGCGCTCTTTCGGCTCCGGCAGCATGTGCTGCCGCCAGTTTATCTTGCTGACTTTTACGTTCCAGATAGTCTCCGCCCGGCGCAGGACCTTGCGCAACTGCTCCGTGCATGTGCGGTTGACAGTGGCGTTGGAGACGCGCGCTGTGCGGTTCTTAACTTGTCCAACTTGCCGAAAGTCCCCCCGACGGCGGGCAATCACACGGGCAACAAGCTCGTTATCGATATCGGCAAGAAGTGTATTGGTTCCGATGTATTGCTCGAGCCGCTCGAGGTCGGTCAAGGCATTGACGTGATGTTCCCCGACTTGCCGCATATAGGCGGCTGCCGCGGCACCAAACGTCATTCGAGGTCCAATTGGGGCCGCCTCTACCTGCGCTTTGGCTTCTCGCCTTATCTGGGCTTCGACCTGTTCTGCTTCTCTCTTATTAGTCTTGCCCGTGTCCCCACTAAGGCGCTGGCCGGCGATCCAGAAGTCATAGCTGTAGGTCTTCCGACCGGTACGTTGATAGACCATGATGACCTTGTCCTTTTGTCCCTCAGTTGTTCAATCATATCTACGCGCCAGCGCCGGTCGGGGCGCGTCTCAGAAGTGCCGACGTTCACGAATGCCACTCCTTCCCTTTTGGCGATCTTGATGAGCTGGCGAGGCGTGCAGCGGAAATAATGCGCGGCCTGCTTCGTCGTCATCATTGGTGCGCCAAGCTCGGCCACAACCGTATTTTGGACCGGCGAAATACCCAAACCAGGCCCAGGCCGCGGCTCAGCGGATGGTATGGGTAAACCTTGATCTGTGGCGACGAGACGGGGCATCGGAAGTGTTCATTACTCTATTCACGCATGAAACATGACAACGAGAAACGGCTTGCAAAACCGCGGTTCTGCTAAAAAATACGTCGTGAAGCGAGATTTTTGAGTAGACAGATTTGTACTGGTGAAAAATCCACAAATTGATGGTTACTGCGCAACGCCGACCCAAGGTGAAGTATACTTCTTGCTGGAGGATCCATTCAAATGAACATGTGACCCATAGCTTGCCAAGCCGTAAAGTTGCTAGCTAGCTAGCAAGATAGATTTAGGGCGGGTCGAGGTTGTGCCTCAGTTCCAAACTGAGCCAGCAGCATCGGTGCCGCCGTTGCCGCTTTGGTCCACTCAATCGCTGGCAATGAGCTTTGGGTTAGGGCGGACAAAATTCCGCAAACTCTGACACATCGAGCAAGTGGAAGCCGCTGCATATGGGTCGGCTGGCCGGCGTCGCTATTCGATGAGGTGGTATCGTGGCGTTCAGCGCGGGGCAGGCGGGATAGGGGGCCTTTTCTTGCGGGGCGCACAGAGGTCCGGCCCGCTCTTCCAGTCTCAAATGCCGCTGGGATTGACCTCGACCAGCTAGTGCTTGGTCGAGGGTAGAGTGCTGCGCATGCATTGGAGACTGGAGCCTTGAGCTGGCCTTGACTCCAAGCCCGGCCGCGGCGCCTGCGGCGCTGTCCCCCGTTCCGATGGAACTGGGGTTGGAAAGGATATGCGGCCTGTCTAGGCGTCAACCTCTGTGCTCGGGTGTCCAACCCGACGTCAGATCGCCCACTAGGCCTCGTCCTAGGGGGCCTCCTTTCAGCTTGAGTCCTAGCTGACGATTGGGCTGATGATGCTCATGGCCGAGCAGTCGAGATAGACCATTGGCAGGCCCGCCGCGGCGGCCAGCTTGTTGACGAAGGTCGTCTTTCCAGCGCCTGGCGGCGACTGGATGACGATCGGCTAGATCTGCAGCCACTGTGCGCCGCGCCGGATATGGACCTGAGCGTTGTTCCGGATGGCCTCGATGGCAGGGGCGAAGTTCTGCGCGCCCGCGAACAGCTGGGCGGCCATTTCGTCGACGGCATGGATGCTGGCGGGAGACGCGCTAGGAGATAGCCTTACCGAGTAGCCATCTTGCTCTAGCTGACTGCGGCGTGTTCTGAGTTTCTGGGCGCGACCGGTTTGGCGCCGTTTGCGGAACGACCGCTTCCGGCAAGGAAGCAGCGAAAGCGGACCTTCCAACGTATTGCCTGATGGCGTGAGCTCTACCTAAGCCGCAATGCGGCTGCCCGACTCGGCGTCGAACAGATGCACCGAATTGCTCTCGGCGCGGATCTTCAGCATCTGGCCCGGCTGCGTGGTGATGCGCTCGCGGAACGCCCCCATGATCTCGTTGCCGGCGAAACGGGCGACCACGTGCGTTTCGGAGCCCGTCGGCTCGACCGTCAGCACCTCGGCATCTACGCCGCTAGGGTCGAGGCTGAAATGCTCGGGCCGAACCCCCAGCGTCACTGATCGGCCGGCCGAATTGCCGGGCACCATGCCGAGCGGAATCCTGGTACCATCGTCAGCGACAAAGCTGTCGCCCTCGATCTTGCCTTTAATCATGTTCATCGCCGGTGAGCCGATAAAGCCGGCGACGAACAAGTTCGCGGGACGGTCGTAGAGCTCGAGCGGCGTGCCGATCTGTTCGATCACCCCGTCATGCATTACGACGATCCGGTCCGCCATGGTCATGGCTTCGATCTGGTCGTGCGTCACATAGACCGTGGTGGTCTTCAGCCGCTGGTGGTTCTGCTTGATTTCCGAACGCATCTGCACGCGGAGTTTTGCGTCGAGATTGGACAACGGTTCGTCGAACAGAAACACAGCCGGGTTGCGCACGATGGCGCGGCCCATGGCGACGCGCTGGCGCTGCCCACCCGACAGGTGCCTCGGAAAGCGGTCGAGATAGGGCCCAAGGCCGAGGATCGACGCGGCGTTCGTCACCCGCTTCTGTGTCTCTTCCTTGCTGACGCGCTGCAACCTCAGCGAGAAGCCCATATTCTGCTCCACAGTCATATGCGGATAGAGCGCGTATGACTGGAAGACCATCGCAATGTCGCGATCCTTGGGGGGCAGATCGTTGACCACGCGCCCGTCGATCACGATGTCGCCCGAGGTAATTTCCTCAAGCCCGGCGATCATGCGCAGCAGCGTCGATTTTCCGCAGCCCGACGGGCCGACCAGGATCACGAACTCGCCATCGGCGATATCGACGGAGACGCCGTGCAGCACCTCCATATTGCCGTAGCTCTTGCGCACATTGTCGATGCTGACAGCACCCATTTGAAACTCCTTCCTGTCGCCTGATCCTGACTAAGCCAGCTCGATGATGCTGCAGCCATAAGCGGGGAGCCGCATGCGGCCTGCCTTCACCTGCGCGTCGCCAAGCAGCTCGGTGCCATCTGGAATATTGGGCACGTTGGCCGGCTCACCCAGCGTGTTGAGGATGAACAGCAGGCGGCGGTCCTTGCTCTCGCGGATCGTCGCTTCGACACCACCAGGCATGTCGGCGATGAGCGGCACGATACCGGCGGGCGCCAGCACCTGATCGGCCAGCACCTCGACCAAGGCGTCGCTGAGATAGGTGCCGAGATAGATCACATTGCCCTTGCCGACTTTGCGCGAAGTCATCGCGGCTTGGCCGTCGGCGAAACGGCTGGCCCAGCTGCCGATAACCTCTGTGCCGGGCGCGACGTTGAGCAGCTCATAAAGATGCGCCGCCGTTACCTGCGCATTCCCGATCTTGAGCTCGTATTGGCGGCTCGCCGACGTCGCCGGCAGCTTCATGCGCACCGTGTTGGTGCCGAAGCGGCCACCTTTCTCGACCAGGCCATCGCCGCCGATGGACGTCAGAAGGCCGAACTCCTCGACCGTGACACCAGCCAGCGCCGAGAGCGCCCTGCCCGGCGAGGTGTCGCGGATGACGTGGTTGTTGACGTCGCGTGATCCGGTGCGGCCGCCCAGAATGACCGTTCCACCCGCCTTGGCGAAGGCCTCGATGCGCGCCGTCCACGCATCGGTCCATTTCAGCCAATGCGGCACATAGAGTGCCTTGAGCTTGCTAAGATCATCCTCGGGGTGGATGAAGCCGCAAGCGATGTTGTGACGGTAGCAGTAGCGGTGCAGCAACGTCGCATCATCCTGCGGGCTCGGCATGCCGATGGGGTAGGAGCGGTACATCTCCTGATTGTCGAAATCAGATCCGGCAATGCCCAAATCCATGCGCACATGCGTGCCCAGGACCTTGTCCTTTAGCGCTGTGACCTCACCGGCAAACTGCTTGGCCTCGTCATAGCGTCGCCGCGGGATGTCGTCGTGATCGATGATGCCCATCCAATAGATCTCGGCGCCGAAATGCGCCGGCCGCCAACGGAAGAACATCACGCCATCGGCGCCGCGCGCCACTGAGGTATAGGCCATGCGGCGCATCTCGCCGGGTTCTGGGGTCAGCGTCGAGATGTGCGGCTGCGAACCAAAGCCGGACTGCTGCTCGGGGACGATGAAGTTGCCGGTGAAGCCGCGGCAGATGTCGAGATGCAGCGCCTGCACCTCGCCGACGCCGCCGACCCGTTGCAGTTCGTCATAGAGATGGGGGTAGATGTCGAAGCCGAGAAAATCGAGATCGGTCGAGAACTCGCCGCGGAAGTCGATGTCGTCGATGCGCCCCAGATTGTGGAAGATGAACCAGTCTGGATTGGTGGCCCGCAGGATCAGCACCTGATCGTGCTGGAACCGCGCCGTGACGAAGGCCAGGAACCGGTGATAGTCGAGCGCATGGCCAGGCCCGACCGGAGCAGGAGCGTAGTCGAGGGGTAGCACCACTTGATCGAAATCGTCGTAGGCGGTGGCCCAGAAATGCCCGCCCCACGCATCGTTGAGCGCGGCGATGGTCTTGTACTTGTCCTTGAGGAAGGCCTGGAACTCGGCCAGCGTCACCGGACCGTAGGACAGCGATCCAGAGGTATTGAGCTCATTGTCCGTCTGCCAGCCGATGATGTGCGAATTGCCGCGATAATGCTCGGCCATCGCTTTGGTGATGCGCTTGGAATGCTCGCGGAACACGCCGCTCGCAAGATTGGCGTGCTGGCGTGAACCATGGCTCATGGTGCGGCCATTGGCATCGACGCGCAGCACTTCGGGATAGCGCGCGGTCAGCCAGCGCGGCGGCGTCGCCGTCGGCGTGCACATGATGATCTTGAGGCCAGCCTTGCCCAGAACATCTATGGCGCGGTCGAACAAATCGAAGTCGAACGTCCCCTCCCGCGGCTCGATAATGTGCCAGGCGAATTCGGCAAGTCGCACCGCGTTGAAGCCCGCTTCTGCCATGCGGTCAGCGTCGCGCTGCCAATAGCTCTCGTCGACATGCTCCGGGTAATGCGGAGCGCCGACGAGGAAAGTGTCGGTCGCGATCGGCCGCCAGACAGAGAGCGGCGCGGATTTCGGGGCAGTCGTCATAGCGGGAAAACTCCAGGCGATAGTCTATTTGATGGCCCCGGCGGTGAGGCCGCCCTGCCAGAACCGCTGCAGCAGCAGGAACACTATGATGACCGGGATGATGCTGACCAGCGCGCCGGTAATGACGATCGAGAACAGCACCTGTCCGCCGCCACCGCCCTGCTGGGCGAGCTGATACCAGGTCGAAAGGCCTACCGTGATCGGCTGATACTCTTGCGAGCGCAGCACGATGAGCGGCAGGAAGTAGTTGTTCCAGGTCCCGACGAACGAGAGCAGCGCCACCGTCACCATGCCCGGCGCCACAAGGCGAAGCACAATGGCGCGGAAGATCATGAATTCGCCGGCACCATCGATACGTGCGGCGTCGAGCAGTTCGTCATCGACCCCCTGGTCGATATAGACGCGCATCAGATAGACGCCGATTGGCGAGATCATCGAGGGCAGGATCACGCCCAGCGGATTGTCGCTGAGACCCGAAAGCGCCAGCAGCAGGAAGATCGGCACGACGAGTGCCGTCTGCGGGACAAACACCGCGCCCAGCACGAGCCCAAAGGTCAGATCACGCCCGCGGAACTTGAACTTCGCGAACGCATAGCCCGCCGCTGTCGCCAGCAGCGCCGCACCCGCCCCCGAAATGGTCGAGTAGGCAACGCTGTTGAACATCCAACGCAGGAACATGCCATTGTCGCGCGAGAACAGATCGACCAGATTCTGC
>NZ_CAMLHM010000004.1 GCF_946479885.1 uncultured Devosia sp. | reverse complement strand
GGATACGCTGACCATCGATGAGGGTGGTGAATTGCGGGAGCTGGTTCAGGCGGGCTTCGACGCTCCGCCAGTCATATTCATCCCGCCAGAAATCGACGAGACGCTTGATGTAGTCGAGGCGCAGGCCAGCATCGTCGTTGCCGTCGGGCAGTTCGTTGACGAAGCGCGTCTGGCGCAGACGCACATTGAGATCGTCCAGATCGGACTGGGGAACGGCAATTTTGAACTGAGAAATGGTGGACATCCTTTCGCTCCGCGTTGGCGTTGGTGACGTCCCTAACGTCGCAAAGGCCCCCAGACCTCTCTTGTAAAAACCCGCCAATCGATCGGACTTGTTGCTGCGTGCTTTCGAGAACCGGGAAGCGACGAGCCGGAGCTACCGATCGCGGGCAGCCGCGCAGATTTGCGCATTTTTACAAGCTTCAAACGGAGGCGGTTTCTAGTCTCCAGGTGCTCACCCACCAAGGAGAGATCAGATGAACCGCCGCCATTTCGTTGCCATTGCCGCCTCGGCAGCCCTCAGCAGCCTCGCGGGCAAATCAGCGCTTTCACAGGAGACCACCGTGACCAATCTCAAGCCCTTTCGCCTCGCCATTTCCGCCGAAGACGTCGCCGCGCTTGGGGAGCGCCTGACCAAGGCGCGCTGGCCGGTCGAGGTGGAACCGGGCAACTGGGGGCGCGGTGTTCCGGGTGACTACCTCCGCCAGCTCGCGGACCGGTGGGTCAGTTTCGACTGGTCTGCACACGAACAAGGCATCAACCGTTTCGAACAGGTTCTGTTCACCCATGAGGGCCAGGACATGCACGCCTTCCACATTCGCTCAGCGGAGCCGAACGCCATTCCACTTGTCCTGCTGCATGGCTGGCCCAGCTCGAGCCTCGAATATCTCAAGATCTTCGAGCCCCTGACCAACCCAACGGCACATGGTGGAAAGGCCAGCGACGCCTTCCACGTCATTGCGCCGACACTCCCCGGATTTGGCCTGTCGCCGGCCCCGACCACGCCCGGCTGGAACATGGGCAAGATTGCCGGTGCGGTTCTCGATCTGGTCTCGTCCCTGGGCTACGACCGCTTTGCCGTACATGGCACCGATATGGGGGCCGGCATTGCCGGCGAACTTGACACCTTGGCGGCGGGCCGGGTGATTGGCCTCCATACCGGGACGGACAGCGATACCGCCGTGGCGGTTGCGTCCTTCATGCAGGAGGCGAGCCTGGCCCGCACCGACCTGACCGAAGCGCAGAAGGCGACGTTGCGTGAACGCTTCGCCGGCATGGCGGACAGGAACGGATACCTGGCCATCCAGACGTCGCGACCCAAGACGCTCGGCTATGCGCTCAATGACTCGCCGATCGGGCAGCTGGCCTGGATCGCCGAGAAATTCGCCGCCTGGACCGATCCGAAAAAGCCGCTGATCGAAGACGCGGTCGATCTTGATCAGTTCTTTGCCATCGCATCTACCTACTGGCATGGAGGCGGCGGCGCCGGATCGGCAAACGCGCTTTGGGAGAGTTTCCGAGCCATGGGCTGGGGCGCACAGACAGCAACACCCAAGGGCGTGATTGCCTTCAATTCCGATGCGCTGACCCGCGCCTTGATCGACCCGATGAAGGCAGTGCCGCATTGGACCGAGTATGCCGATGGCGGCCATTTTCCGGCCATGGAGCACCCTGACCGCCTCGTCGCCGATCTCAGAACCTTCCTTGCTCCACTGCGGGCCTAGTATCTCCCACTGCCGGAACCACCGCCATGTCCGATCTTGCCCTGATCCGCTGCCAGAAACAGTTCCTGACTGGCGCCCCTGCCGCCTCCGTCCTCCAGATTGTGGAATGGTTCGGCGCGATACAGGCGCAGGATTTTGGCAGCGCCTTCTGGGCCATCGGGCAAAGGTCCGAGGACTTGACGGCCGATGATGTCCACCAGGCGATCGCCGAGCAGCAGATCGTTCGGACCTGGCCCTTGCGCGGGACGATCCACTTTGTCCCCGCAGCCGACCTGCGCTGGATACTCGCACTTACCGGCAAGCGCCAGAATGAGCGTTCGTGGTCCGTGTTGCGGAGCATGGGACTCGATCTTTCTATTCTCACGCACGGACGCAAGGTCCTCGAAAGCGCCCTACGCGATGGCGCTCTGACCCGGCCGGAAATCTATGCCCGGCTGGAGCATGACGGCATCACCACTGCCAAGGGAGCCGGGCTGCACATCCTGGGCTACTGGGCCCAGGAAGGATTGATCTGTTTTGGGCCGCATCGCGGAAAACAGCCCACTTTCGTGTTGCTGGACGACTGGCTCCCGGCGGTGGACAGCCGGGCGCTGGATCGCGATGCGGCCCTAGAAGCGCTCGCCATGCGCTATTTCCAGAGTCACGGACCAGCCACCGATCGCGATTTTGCCTGGTGGTCGGGTCTGTCACTGACGGAGGCGCGCGAGGCAATCCGACTGGCTGGGCAATGGCTTGAGTCGCAGGTCACCGGCGACGCGACTCTTTGGTCTAACCCTGAAGGAGCGCCGCTCGCGCAGCCCTCGGAAGACACGCTGCGCCTCTTGTCGCCGTTTGACGAGCTTCTAGTCGCCTATAAGGACCGCACCGCCTATGACCGCGTGTCCGGCGTTTCGGACGAGGCGATCACGTTCTTCCAGCCGAGCCTGCTGCTCAATGGTCGTCTGGTCGGGTCCTGGCAGAAAACGCTCGGCTCAAAGTCGGGAAAGGTGCACCTGCAGTTTGGAAGCGACGTGGCCCCTGTCGAACCTGCATTGATCGAGGCGCAGTTGGCCAGGCTATCGCGCTTTCACGGCGTGCCGGTCCTGCAAAGCGTGTAGGTGAAGACTAGATCTTGTGGACCGGATCAAGGTTGGAGGGCAGGTGCCCCATGATCTTCTTGATGGACTTGATCATATGCGGCTGGTCAGTATAGCCGAGATCAGTGGCGACTGACGCTGCGCTGGCGCCGGATTTCAGCAGCCGCACTGCCTCCTGCGCGCGGCGAATCTGCTCGAAGTCCTTCTGTGTTATGCCGGTGGTCGTCTTGAAATGCTGCTGCACCGACCGCCTGGAGGCAGCCTTTGGATTGACGCTGAACGCCTTGGCGACGAGATCATTGGACTGTAACAGACCGGCGGCGATCATCTTGTCGACGAGGGCTTCGGCAGCCTCAAAGGTGGGCAGGGGCAATTTAACACCATCCAGCTCGAAGTGGTCGCCCTGAACTGGCAGCAGGCGGGTTGTCGCGCCGGTGAGTACCGGCTTCTCAGTTGTCAGAAACACATGAGCGGCAAAGGAGACGACCACCGCGTGCGACCCGCCGAGATAGGGCACATCAACCGGCTCGGTCGCTTGACCTGTTAGCCAAAGGGTCGGTTGACCATCCGGCCCATAGCTCAGGATCAGGTCCCATGATCCGTCTGGCGTCGCCCGGTAAATGCCATCCTCGAGCGAGATGGTCCGCCATATCGTGTCGATCCAAGGGTGCGATGAAGAGCGGCGGGTATGTCTCTGGACCATTTGAAGATTTTCCTTCGCTGGATGGACAGGAGGTCGTGTCGATACTGTCGAACTTAGACGACGAGTCCCACCAAATGCCTACTGCACGGGTTGGTCGATGCCCGTGTCGGGTATGGAAACCCTGAGGCCCGAAGGGTGGTGGGAGGTTAGTGGTCAACGGCGAGCTGCGAAGAAGATACCAGCGGCGAGAAAGCGGCTCCGGTACAGTCCGCTATAGCTCCGACCGAACCAAAGGCGGACGGTCGGCAAATAGCCCCAACTTTGCCAGACCAGCCACGCCCGCTTTCACCGACGCTACTGAAAGCGGACTGACTGCATTCACCCCGAACTGGACGCTCCGCGAAGTGAAGGCGAACTGCCTTCAGACGGGTGGACGGCCGGAATGGGAGGTCTTGCTGACTGACGGCCTCGACCCAATTTGCGCCATACGCGCAGCTGCTGATGTTTCCCAAAAGCAAGCATCCCGCATAGACTGGAAGAGCTGCTCCCCAAGGCGCATGCGTGCAAGGCAGCTGGCCGTGCCAATTCGGTTTCGGACTACGAAACCGGGCTTGGGCCGCGTCTTCGCCGGGCACGCACATTTGCGCGGGATTGCCCGCCGATAAAGGGACATGTGCTGAAGCGGTGAGCACTCCAGCACAATATTCCGAATGAACGTCGTTAGCCTTGTTTTAAGCCCACATTACAGGAACAAGGGACATGGATCGCTTTCGGCCGAAATTCGTAACCTTCGATTGCCACGGCACGCTGATCAACTTCCAGATGGCGGAAGCCGCGCGAGATTTGTTCGGCGACCTGCTGGATGGGCCGCGCATGGACGAATTCATCAAGAACTTCCAGGGTTATCGCATCGACGAAGTGATGCAGGCCTGGAAGCCCTATGCCGAGGTCGTCCACAACGCCCTCGAGCGCACCTGCCGGCGTACCAAGGTCGCTTTCCGGCCCGAGGATGCGCAGACGATTTACAACCGCATCCCGTCCTGGGGCCCGCATCCGGATGTGCCGGAAGGCTTGGCCAGACTCGCCAAGGAGATCCCACTCGTCCTCCTGACTAACTCAATGAACGCTCAGATCCCCTCCAACGTGGCCAAGCTCGGCGCGCCAATTCACGCTGTCTTTACGGCGGAAGACGCGGGCGCCTACAAGCCGCATTTCCAGGCGTTCGAATACATGTTCGACATGCTCGGCTGCGGGCCGGAAGACATCACCCATGTCTCCTCGTCCTTCCGCCACGACCTGATGTCCGCCTATGACCTGGGCATCAAGAGCAAGGTCTGGGTCAATCGCCGCCATGAGCCGGCCAACCCCTATTACGAATATACCGAGATCAAGGATGTGTCGCAGCTGCCGGGCGTCTTCGGCATCTGACGCTCGGGGTGCCGGTCCTACGCCCGGCACCCAATCCTTCGCGAACATGGGCATGATTCCGCCGACCGCCGAGGACCTGAAATTGCATACGCTCCATCATCCGAACCCAATTGAAGACCTTGGTCAGTCCGACCGTTCCAGGCCGACGGCGCCCGGTGCCGCGTCCAGCTCGGCCGGTTCAGACGGGAGTTACTTTCGCGCCGCGGCGGCAATCCTGGCGGCGCTCCCTGACCGTGACGAACTCGATGGTTCAGCGGCACTGCTCAGTCGTCATTATGCACTGACCGGAACGGTCACTATTCTGTCTTCCGAGGTCGAGCGCACTGCCGAGGTGCAGTTGCCCGACGGAAGCAGGCTGATCCTCAAAACTTCGACCCGCCCGGAGGCATCGGACAGCTTCGGTTTCCAGGCGGCGGCTCTTGCAGAACTGGACGGGGCAAGCGGCTTCGTCGTTCCCCAGTTGGTCCATGCCAGGACCGGCAGCCGGACGTTTGAGGACGGAGGGGTCTTCGGCTATCTGCAAACTCGCATCGACGGTGTCCCACTCCACCGGGAAGTCCCATCCCCAGATCTGCTTTTCCGCACCGGCTGTGCACTCGCCCAGCTTGACAAAGCCCTCGAGCATGTCCGGCCGCCGGCCGCTGACCGACCTGTCCTTTGGCATATCGGGTGCTGGCCGCAGCTGATGTCGTTCCAGCAATACCTGCCTGCCGGCAGGATTGCCGACCAGGTCCGTGCCGCAATGGCGAACTATTCGGACACTGTGGCCCCTGAACTGGCGAACTTAGCCTGGCAGGTCACGCACAATGACCCCAGCCCCTTCAACATGATACTGACCGACCAGGGCATAGGCTTCATCGATTTCGGCGACGGCTGCTGGAGCCCTAGGATACAAGATCTCGCAATCGCGGCCGGCCACATGGTCACCGATCCAGATCTTGCCCTTGGTGGGGCCGAACATCTCATTGCGGGCTATGCCTCGGTCATTCCGCTGGGCGGGCTGGAAGCGCGGCTGCTTGTCGGATTGATGCGGGCGCGGCAAAGCGCGCTGATCCTGATCAACTATTGGCGCTCCCACCTCTTTCCGGACGACGCTGGGTACATCAACAAGAACGTCGCGCGCGCCGAACGTGGCCTTGCAATCCTGACGCGCCTTGATGCCGCCTCGGCCGAGGCGGCCGTCCTGGCGGCTATATCGTCACCACAACCGGCCAAGCCGTTGACCTGAATATTGCGCACCCAAATAGGCAGCTGCACATGTCCACAGATCTCATGCCCAATCGCTACAGACCCGGCGAAGTCGAGCTTCCCCGCCGCGAGTCCGGGCTGATTGCTCGTCGCGATAGCGTTCTGGGCTCGTCATATCGGCTGCAATACCGCCGGCCGGTGCACTTCGTTCGCGGTGAGGGCATGTGGCTCTACGATCCCGACGGACGAGCCTATTTGGACTTCTACAACAACGTCCCGTCTCTGGGTCACTGTCATCCGGAAGTGAATGCGGCAATGGCCGAACAGGCCGGCAGGATCAGCGCCAATACGCGCTATCTCGAACCAAGACTCATCGACTATGCGGAACGGCTGGTCGGAACCTTCCCGGAAGAGATCGATCGTGTCGTCTTCACCTGCACGGGCAGCGAGTCCAACGACCTCGCCTTGCGTATTGCGCGATTAGCCAGCGGCAATGAAGGCGTGATCGTATCGGCCTATGCCTATCACGGCACAAGCGCCGCTGTTGCCGCGGTGTCTCCCAACCTGGGCGATGCCGTCAAGCTGAGCCCCAATGTCCGCATGGTCTCCCTTCCTGGTCCAGAAGGGGTGCCCGAAGCACAGGCCGCCGATTTCTTCGAGGCGCAAGTGCGCGCAGCCATCCTCGACCTCAACCGTCGCGGTATCGGCGTCGCCGCATTGCTCATCGACAGCATCTTCTCCAGCGACGGCGTGTGGGTGGACCCGCCCGGCTTTATCGCCAAGGGCGTTGCTGCGGTGCGCGGGGCCGGCGGTCTGCTCATTGCGGACGAGGTTCAACCGGGCTTCGGGCGGACCGGGGCGCATATGTGGGGTTTTGAGCGGCACGGGGTCGTCCCGGACCTCGTCACGCTCGGCAAGCCGATGGGCAATGGCTTTCCAATTGGCGCCGTAGTTGGGCGCAGGGCACCCATGGACAAATTCGGCGCCACGGCCCGCTACTCCAATACCTTTGCGGGAAACACGGTGGGCATCGCCACGGCGGACGCTGTGCTGACGATCCTGCAGCGGGACCGGATTCCTCGGAACGTGCTGGCCATGGGTGAGCGGCTCCGAGCCGGACTGGAGGACATCGCCAGGCAGCATCAGGCGCTTCGCGCCATCCGGAACGCGGGACTATTCTTCGGCATCGACATGGGCCTTGAGACGACTCCGCCGGCGCAAAGGCGGGCGCTGGCCGTGGACGTGGTGAACGCCATGCGGGAGGATGGGGTGCTCATCAGCACGACGGGAGCTCATGAAGACATCCTCAAGGTGCGGCCGCCGCTTGTGTGCCAGGCCGAGCATGTCGACCTGTTCCTCGCGTCCATGGAGCGCGCCGTCGCCCAGGTGGCGGGTTGAGGGCCGCCTTTGCGTTTACCGAATTCAGATTACGCACCTTCGTAGGTAGGGGAGCAAGAAGGGCACCGCATTCGGCGCAGCTTCCGCCTGAACCTTTGCTGAAGCTAGCATCTGCAACAGGCTCCAAGTTCGCAAATGGCCGACGTCTGCTTCCTTGTAGGCCTTTCGAAAGGCGGGCTGTCGGTGATCCAGCCCATTGCAGCCGACCCAGATCACCTTGCTGACGGTCTGCTTTCGGGAAATCGCGAATGGCGGTTGGGCGCTAAGCGGAAAGGCAGAGTCGGGGCCGGTAGCGGACTGGCAGCTTTTGGCGGCCAAGAGGCGATAGCAGACATTAACCGATGGGGCGCGGCCTAGGCGGGCAGTACCATGACCAACAGCCCGAGAACGCCGCACGTGGCCAGGGTCCGCAGGATGCCGAGCTTCAGCCGGAAGAGGCAGAGAACGGCGAGGGCACTCACGGCCACGGCCACCCAGTTGATTGAAGACCAGTCCGGGCTCACGATCGTGATCGGCCCAGCCTGAAACGTGCCCACCACGCGAAACAGCACGTGCAGGCCGAACCAGATGGCAAGGTTGAGTATCACTCCGACAACGGCAGCCGTGATGGCGCTCAGCGCCCCGGACAAGGCCTTGTTGGAGCGCAGTCGCTCGATGTAGGGCGCTCCCAGGAAAATCCAGAGGAAGCACGGAACGAAGGTCACCCAGGTGGTGAGGGCCCCGCCAATGAGGCCCGCGACCATAGGATTGAGACCGACCGGGTCGCGATAGGCGGCGAGGAAGCCGACAAAGCTCAGGACCATGACGAGCGGCCCGGGTGTGGTCTCCGCCAACGCAAGGCCGTCGACCATCTCGCCGGGCTGGAGCCAGCCGAAGCTCTGCACCGCTTCCTGCGCCACATAGGCAAGAACGGCATAGGCTCCGCCAAAGGTCACCACCGCCATTTGCGAGAAGAATACCCAGAGCGACGCCATAGTGCTCGACCAGCCCAGTGCGGGGGTGATGACCAGCAGGGGGAGCAGCCACAGGGCGAGCCAGACCAACACCGTCCGGATCATCATCCGCAACGGCGGGCGCGTTTCGACAAATCCGTCGCCGATGACCGATGGTAAATCCGGCGCCGCTGCCTTGTGCACTCCGGCAGAAAAAATGGCAGGATTTGCCTTTGTGCCGACATAGCCGACAATGCCGGCTACGAGAACGACGATCGGGAACGGGGCGTTGAACGGGAAGAGGGCTATGAAGGCGATGGCCGCGATGCCGACCATTACCCCGTTCTTGAGCGCCCGGCGTCCCACGCGAATGACGGCCTCGATAACTATGGCGAGCACGGCCGCTTTGAGCCCAAAGAAGACACTCGCGAGCCAGGTCGCCTCGTGGAAGCCTGCATAGAGCGCGGACAGTCCCATAATGACGAAAAAGCCCGGAAGCACAAAAAGCGTGCCAGCGATGACGCCGCCTCTCGTTCCATGAAGGAGCCAACCGATATAGGTGGCGAGTTGCTGCGCCTCGGGCCCTGGCAGTAGCATGCAGAAGTTGAGAGCGTGCAGGAACCGGCTCTCGGCGATCCAGCGCCGTTCCTCGACGAGTTCCTTGTGTATGAGGGCGATTTGCCCAGCCGGGCCCCCGAAGCTCAGAAACCCGATCCTCGCCCAGACCGCAGTTGCCTCGCGGAGGGTGGGACGCCGGGGCACGACCGAGGCGGAGGAACTGTCCATTGCCGGGGCGGTCATTTGGCGGCCTTGCCGCCAGTAGCCGGCCAGTTGTGCGTCTCCTCGGTGGCATCTCGGGCCCAGCGATAGAGCGCATCGTAGAGCAGAATGCCCGCCTCGAGCTGCTCCAGATCGTCGGCGAACATGCGGGAAAGGCCGAGCGATAGGGCGAGAAGGCCCGCGGCCTCGGGCGCGAGGTCTAGCCGGTCGGTGTCGGCACCACGGACGATTGCGGCCATGCGGTTGATGGGCTCAGCCGTGAGTCCGAACTCCGCGACCATGACATCAAAGGTACAAAGCTCGCCCCGGTGACTCCAGAAAACACCCTCCACATCGAAGGGCGTTGCCCCAAAACGTTCCGCCACGGCGTCGACTTCGGCGGGGGCCACAAAAAGGAAGACCGCCGCAGGATCGACGAAGCGCCGGATCAGCCACGGGCATGCAATGCGATCGATCTTGGGCCGTGAACGGGTAACCCAGACAGTGGAACCGGTGCTGCTGCGCTTGGGAAGGGTCGAGAGCGGGACAAGGGGCAAGCCAGCATCGCGCCAGGCTTCGAAGCCGCCTTCAACAACCTCCGCGTTGGCGCCGTAGTGACGGAGCCAGGCTGCCGCGCCTTCGGCAAGCTTTTTGCCGCGCTGGCAGGTCACGGCAACGGACTTCCCTCGATAGGACGCTGCCCATTGCTCAGCGGTGGCGTAAGGAAGGTGGATCGAGGCAGGGATCAGCCGCTGGTCGGCCTCCAACCCCTCGTCCTCACGGACGTCGATGATGATCGGCGCCTTTGCGGTACCAAGAAGACGGGCAAGTTTGTCGGGGGCAATGGATGCGAATGCGGGCATGGTGATGCGTCCTGAAAGAGTTGCTGGACGCGAAGCTTCGGCATGACGCCTCGTGGGGAGATCGCGATCCCCATCCCGGTAATAGGCATCGAACTCGCCGCGGTGTCAACCGAGCCCAGTGGTCGTGATCGGCGTGCCGGTTTCGAGCGCTGGACAGGTCAATGCTCAGAGCGGCATTGGCCATGGTCCGCCAGAGCCTCGATGATGCGGCAGTCGCAGACGCGCCCCATGGCCGCATTCCTCGATCATTGGCGAGAGCTCCGCCTTCAACGCGGTCAGGCTGGCAATGCGGCGATCGATTTCGGCCAGATGATTGTTGGCGGTGCTGTCGACCTGATGGCAGGACGATTGCGGCTGCGCTGCCATGTTCAAAAGCTCGCGGATGTCATCGATCTCGAAGCCAAGCTCGCGTGAATGTCGGATGCCTTCGGTGCGCGGTGCCTCCGGCAGCAGCCCGATCTGGGCAACCGTGCTCCTGACGTTCAATGCTATGCGTTTGTTGGCGTGGCGGAACCGATAGTCGCGATGGACGCCAGAGTTAGGGGGGGCGTGCGCTTCTGGTAGTTTGTTAGGGCGGGGTCGGCGCCCCGAGCGGAATCGCGACTTGCCGCCCAGCGTTCTGGGAGACAAGCCGAATGGCGATCGCCGGCGCAAACCGCCATTAGGTGCATGCAGCGTGGACTGCCTCCAAGCAGTGGCCGCGGGTGCTTGAAGGGTGGTCCTTATGAAATCCTTATGCCTGCGCGACCCTTTCCATATGGAAACCTGACGGCCACCCGGCGCACTGCATGGGCCTCAATTGGAGGCACGTCATGCTCGACCTTGCATTTATCGCTCTCGGCGCCGGTACGTTGATCGCTCTGGCGGTTTACGCCGCTGCGCTCGACCGACTGTGAGCAGCGCCATGCTCATCATTTCCTTCCTCATTGCCCTCGCGCTGGCCGTCTACCTTGTGGTGACGCTGCTGGCGCCCGAGCGTTTCTGACTTTCGGAGCTCGCCATGTCCCCTATCGGCTGGCTGCAGATCGGCTTCGTGCTGGTCGCGGTCCTGTTGCTCGTCAAACCCCTCGGCCTCTACATGGCCCGCGTGTTTTCCGGCGAACGCACGTTCATTTCACCCGTCCTCGCCCCGGTCGAGCGCGGCTTTTATGCCCTGGCCGGCGTTCGCCCGGACAAGGAGCAGAACTGGCTCGGCTACACCTTCGGCGTGCTGGCATTCTCCATAGCCGGGTTCCTTGTGCTCTATGCCATCCTGCGCCTGCAGAATGTGCTGCCGCTCAATCCGCAGGGTTTTCCGGCGCTGGCGCCTGACCTCGCCTTCAACACGGCGGCGAGCTTCGTCACCAATACCAACTGGCAGAGCTATGGCGGCGAGACGACCATGAGCCATCTCAGCCAGATGCTTGGCCTGACCGTGCAGAACTTCGTTTCGGCGGCCACAGGCATCGGCGTCGCCATGGCGCTAACGCGGGCTTTTATGCGGTCGGGCGTCAATGAGTTGGGCAATTTTTGGGTCGATCTGACCCGCGCCACGCTCTATGTGCTGCTGCCGCTCGCCATTATCGTCGCCCTGGCATTCGTTGCGCTCGGACTGCCGCAGAGTCTTGACGGCAGTTTTGTCGCTACGACGCTCGAGGGCGTCCAGCAGACCATCGCTACCGGTCCCATTGCCAGCCAAGAGGCCATCAAGCAGCTCGGCACCAATGGCGGCGGCTTCCTCAACGTCAATGCGGCCCATCCATTCGAAAACCCCAATGCGTTTTCGAACTACCTCAACATCATCGCCATGCTCGCCGTGTCGGCGGCGCTGGTATACGCCTTCGGCCAGATGGTCGGGAGCCGCCGCCAGGGCTGGGCGCTGATTTCGGTCACGGTGATCATGCTGGTCGTCGGGACCGGCGCCATCTATTGGGCCGAGACCTTTGGCAATCCACTGCTGACGGCTGTCGGTGTCGATCCCTCGCTCGGCAACATGGAGGGCAAGGAAGTCCGCTTCGGCCAAGCCATGAGCGCGCTCTATGCCGCGGTCACCACCGGTCTCTCCGATGGCGGCGTCAACGCCATGCATGGCTCGCTGACCCCGCTGGGTGGCCTCGTGCCGATGTTCCTGATCCAGCTCGGCGAGGTGCTGCCGGGCGGCGTCGGTTCGGGTCTCTATGGCCTTGTGGTCTTCGCCATCCTTGCCGTCTTCGTCGCCGGCCTGATGGTAGGCCGCACGCCCGAATTCCTTGGCAAGAAGATCGAGGCGCGCGAGATGAAGTTCGCCATGCTGGCCGTCCTCATCCTGCCGCTGACCATCCTTGGCTTCACCGCCGTGTCGGCCGTCGCCGAATTCGGCACCAGCTCGATCCTGACGCCCGGCCCGCATGGGCTCAGCGAAATCCTCTACGCCTATACGTCGGCGGCGGGGAACAACGGCTCCGCCTTTGGCGGCCTCACCGCCAATACGCCCTGGTACAATACCACCCTGGGCATCGCCATGCTGCTGGGCCG
Organism: uncultured Devosia sp.; assembly: GCF_946479885.1. The sequence goes on along the minus strand of NZ_CAMLHM010000004.1, from coordinate 111,546 downwards.
TTTCGCCTATATTGTGCCGGTATTGGCCATTGCCGGGGCGCTGGTCAAGAAGCCGCGCATCACCGCGTCCTCTGGCACCTTCCCGACCGATCGGCCGCTCTTTGTCGGCCTGCTCATCGGCATCATCCTCATCCTGGGCGGGCTCCAGTTTTTCCCGGCCCTCGCTCTCGGTCCCATCGTCGAGCATTTCGTCATGCTCGCCGGGCAGAGCTTCTAGGAAACCACCATGTCCAAGACAAAATCCATTTCCATGCTGGACCCGGCAATCCTGGCTCCGGCCCTGTGCGACGCCTTCATCAAGCTCGACCCGCGCCAGTTGGTCCGCAACCCGGTGATCTTCGTTACCGAGGTTGTCGCCGTCCTCGTCACAGTCCTCTTCGTGCAGGACCTGATCGGGGGTGTCGGCGCGGCCTTCTCAGGCCAGATCGCGCTCTGGCTGTGGTTCACCGTGCTTTTCGCCACCTTCGCTGAATCGGTCGCCGAAGGGCGCGGCAAGGCGCAGGCGGAAAGCCTCAAGCGCGGCAAATCTGACCTCTTCGCCAAGAAGCTGCTATTCCCCGACCAGCGGAATAACCGCGCCTGCGAAGTCGTCCCCGCCACCTCGCTCAAGATCGGCGACCTCGTGCTGGTCGAGGTCAACGACTTGATGCCCGGCGATGGCGAGGTCATCGAAGGTGTCGCCTCAGTCAATGAAAGCGCCATCACTGGCGAATCCGCCCCGGTGATCCGCGAAGCCGGCGGCGACCGGTCCGCCGTCACGGGCGGTACGCAGGTGATCTCCGACTGGCTCAAGGTGCGCATCACCACCAAGCCGGGCGAGACCTTTGTCGATCGAATGATCGCGCTGATCGAAGGCGCCAAGCGGCAGAAGACGCCCAACGAGATCGCCCTCTCGATCCTGCTGAGCGGCCTGACACTGGTGTTCCTCATCGCCGTGGTGACGCTCTATGGTCTCGCCGCCTATTCCGGCACCGACCTCTCCGTCGCCGTGCTGGCGGCTTTGCTGGTGACGCTCATCCCCACCACCATTGGTGGTCTGCTCTCGGCCATCGGCATTGCCGGCATGGATCGGCTGATCCGCTTCAACGTCATCGCCACCTCTGGCCGTGCCGTCGAAGCAGCCGGCGACGTCGATACACTGTTGCTCGACAAGACCGGCACCATCACCTTCGGCAATCGCATGGCGTCCGAGTTCCTGCCGGTTGCCGGCGTCAGCGAAAAGTACCTGGCCGAAGCGGTCTTGCTCGCCAGCCTGGCCGATGAAACCGCCGAGGGCCGTTCCATCGTTGCGCTGGCCAAGGGCGATTTCGGCCTCGCCGAACCCAGCGTTTCCGGCAAGGGCACGACGACCATCCCATTCTCGGCGCAGACCCGTATCTCGGGCATCGACATCGAGGGCCGTCGCATCCGCAAGGGCGCAGTGGATGCCGTGCTGCGCTTCGTCGGGCTGGACAAGGCGCAGGCAGGCGCCGAGTTCAACAAGGCGGTGGATACGATCGCCCGCACGGGCGGCACTCCTCTGGCCGTCGCCGAAGCCGACCGCCTGCTCGGCGTCGTTCACCTCAAGGACGTGGTCAAGCCGGGCATCAAGGAGCGCTTTGCTGCCCTCCGCGCCATGGGCATTCGCACCGTGATGGTCACCGGCGACAATCCTGTCACCGCCGCGGCCATTGCCTCTGAGGCAGGCGTCGATGACTTCCTTGCCGAGGCCACGCCCGAACAGAAGCTCGACTTCATCCGCAAGGAACAGGTCGGCGGCCGCCTCATCGCCATGGCCGGCGACGGCACCAATGACGCGCCGGCTCTGGCGCAGGCCGATGTCGGCGTCGCCATGCAGTCCGGTACCCAAGCGGCCCGCGAGGCTGGCAATATGGTGGATTTGGACTCCAGCCCCACCAAGCTCATCGAGATCGTCGAGATCGGCAAGCAGATCCTGATGACACGGGGCTCGCTGACCACCTTCTCGATCGCCAATGACGTGGCCAAGTATTTCGCCATCATCCCCGCTTTGTTCCTCGTGACCTATCCGGAACTCGGTGCGCTCAACATCATGGGCCTGACTTCGCCCCAATCGGCGATCCTGTCCGCGGTCATCTTCAACGCCCTGATCATCGTGGCGCTGATCCCGCTGGCTCTGCGCGGCGTCAAATACCGCCCGGTCGGCGCCGCCGCTTTGCTCTCCCGCAACCTGCTCGTCTACGGCCTGGGCGGTCTCGTCGCCCCCTTCATCGGCATCAAGCTGGTGGATATGGCTGTCACCGCTCTCGGCATCATCTAGGAGGCCGCCATGCTCGACCAACTTCGTCCCGCCATCGTTCTCACCGTGCTGCTTTCGGCCGTCACGGGCCTCCTCTACCCCCTTGTCATATCAGGCGCGGCGCAGGCAGCGTTCCCCGCCCAGGCCAATGGCAGCCGCATCGTCCACGACGGCGTCACTATCGGCTCCGATTTGATTGGGCAAAATTTTGCCCAACCCCGCTACTTCTGGCCGCGGCCATCGGCGACCGGGCCAGAGCCGTACAATGCCGCGGCCTCGACCGGCTCCAATATCGGGCCGACCGGCAAGGCGCTGATCGAGCGGACTGCCGCGTCGGTCGCAGCGCTTGGCGGCGGGTCTGTCCCGGCCGATGGCGTGACCACCTCGGGCTCGGGTCTCGATCCGCACATCACCCCTCAATATGCGGCCTTCCAGGTGGCGCGCGTGGCCGAGGCGCGCGGGCTTGATCCTGCCGTCGTTAGCCAGCTCGTTGCCGATGTGACGGAAGGCCCAGCCTTGGGTATATTCGGGGAAACGCGCGTCAACGTGCTGCGCCTCAACTTGGCGCTGGACGAGGCCGCTTCCCTCGGAAACTGAGATGGCTCGCCAGATCGAACCCCAGCGGCCAGACCCGGCCGCCCTGTTGCAGCTTGCCGCGCGCGAAGGCCGTGGCAAGCTGACCGTCTTCCTGGGCGCTGCCCCCGGCGTGGGCAAGACCTATGCCATGCTTGAGCGGGCGCGGGGTCTGCAAGCCGGCGGCATGGACGTGGTCATCGGCCTCGTCGAAACGCATGGTCGCAACGACACCGCGCGGCTGGCCGAGGGTATCGAAGTGCTGCCGCGCCAGAATGGCGATGGCCCCTATGGCGAGCTCGACCTCGATGCGGCGCTGGTGCGCCGGCCGGCTCTGTTGATCGTCGACGAGCTGGCCCATACCAATGCGCCCGGCTCGCGCCATCCCAAGCGCTATCAGGATATTGCCGAGCTGGTCGGCGCCGGCATCGACGTGTGGACCGCCCTCAACATCCAGCATCTCGAAAGCCTCTCCGATCTCATCTCCCGCATCGCCGGCATTCCGGTGCGCGAGACCGTGCCCGATACCGTGCTCAAGACCGCCGACGAGATTATCCTGGTCGATATTCCGCCGGCCGAACTCATCGATCGGCTCCACGCCGGCAAGGTCTACTTGCCAGACAATGCCCAGCGGGCGCTTGATGGCTTCTTCAAGCCCGCTACGCTCACCGCTTTGCGCGAACTCGCCCTGCGCCGCGCCGCCGATCGGGTCGATGACCAGATGGTCGATTTCCTGCGCCAGAGCGCTGTGGAAGGCCCCTGGGCCACCGGCGAGCGGTTGCTGGTGTGCGTCGGCGCCGATCAGATGTCCGAAAAGGTGGTGCGAACAGCCAGCCGCCTCGCTTCCGGCCTTAATGCCCGTTGGCTGGTCGTGTCGATGGCCCGCCCGGGAGCGCCGCTGCCTGATGCTGCCGATGCCGAACGGCTCGAGGAGACGCTGCGTCTCGCCGAACGGCTTGGCGCTGAAACGCGGCGCGAGGCAGCGACTGATTTCGTCGACGCCATCCTGCGCCTCGCTCGGCGCGAACACATCACCCAGATCGTCATCGGTCGGCCGGCCGGCACCCGCTGGTTCCGCCGCTCGCTGCCCGATGCACTACTGCGTCATGCCGGGGAGATCGGCGTCCACGTTGTGCCGGGTGGACCGGCTCCGGCAAGCCGCGTCGCCCGGCGGCAATTGTCGTTGCCGGAATGGGCGCTGACGCTGGGCCTGCCGCTGGTCGCGGTTGGCGCCACCACCCTGTTCGGTCTCGGCATCAACGCACTCATCGCGCTGCAGAACCTCTCCATGCTCTACCTGGCCGCGGTGCTGCTCTCTGCAGTGATTGCCGGCCGCTTCTCGGCACTGCTGGCCGCCGTCCTGTCCTTCCTCGCCTATAACTTCTTTTTCATCGAGCCGACCGGAGAACTGACCGTGGCGCAGCCGCAAGAAGTGCTGTCGCTGGTCATCTTCATCGCCGTGGCCCTGGCCGCCGGCCAGCTCGCAGCCCGGCTGCGGGAGCAGGTCGAACTCGCCCGCCAGCAGGCGCGGCAGAGCCAGGCCCTGCTCGACTTCTCCCGCAAGCTGTCGGGCGCCCATGGGCGGGACAATGTGGTCGACGCCATTGCCAGTCACCTCAATTCCAGCCTTGGCCGCCCCGCCGTCGTCCTGGTTCCGGACGAAAGCGGCGATCTCGAATTGGCCGCTGCCTGGCCGCCCGACCAGATGCTCGACGCCACCGAAATGACCGCCGCGCGCTGGGCCTTCGACAAGAAGGAGGCGGCGGGCTTCCTCACCGGAGCGTTGCCGCAGGTGCGCTATCTGTTCCGTCCCGTCGTCTCGGCGCAGCGGCTATTGGGCGTTGCCGGCCTCGCCATGGGCACACGCGACGTGCCGCTGGCCGCCGATGAGGAACTCACCTGGACCGCCTTGCTCGATCAGGCCGCCATCGCCATGGACCGCGCCCGCCTCAGTCGCGAAAGCGCAATGGCCTCGGTGGCCCGCGAAGGCGAGAAGGTGCAGGCGGCGCTGCTGTCCTCGCTGTCGCACGATCTGCGCACCCCGCTCGCCTCGATCACCGGCGCTGTCACCAGCCTGCGCCAGCTTGGCGACAAGATGCCGGCGGCCAGTCGCGATGATCTTCTGCTCGCCATCGAGGAGGAGTCGGGGCGCCTCAATCGCTTCGTCGCCAATCTCTTCGACATGACCCGCATCGAAGCAGGTATGATGAAGGCACGGCGCGAGCCGATCGACCTCGCCGCCATCATCGACGCCAGCGCCATCAGGGCCCGCAAATTGCATCCTGACCTCACCATCGACCTGTCCATCGCACCGGACCTGCCCCAGGCGATGGGCGACGCCGCTTTGCTCGAGCAGGTGCTGTTCAACCTGCTCGACAATGCCCGGAAATATGGTGGCGCCGACCAGCCGGTGGCCATTTTCGCCCGCGCGGAGGAGGGTGGCGCGATGATCTCGGTGACCGATCAGGGCAAGGGTATTCCCGAAGCGGATCTCGAAAAGATCTTCGACAAATTCTATCGCCGCGCCAAGGGTGATGGCCGTCCCGCCGGCACGGGCCTGGGCCTCTCCATCGCGCGCGGCTTGATGACGGCCATGGGCGGCACCATAAAGGCGACCAGCCCCGCTACCCGCAAGCGCGGCACCCGCATGACTATCCGGCTACCCTTGGTCGAGCCGGGGAAAGCCGCCTGATGTTGCCGCGTATCCTTGTCGTCGACGACGAGCCACAGATTCAGCGCTTTCTCAAGCCGGCGCTGACCGCCGCCGGCTTCGACGTCGAAACCGCCGCCACCGCCGCCGAAGCCAAGCGCCTCGCGGCGACCCGTGCTCCGGCTCTCATCGTGCTCGACCTCGGCCTGCCCGATGATGACGGCAAGACCGTCATCGAGACGGTGCGCGCCTTCTCGTCCGTCCCCATCATCGTGCTCTCCGCCCGCGACCGGGAGATCGAAAAAATCGCCGCACTCGACCTGGGCGCCAACGACTATGTCGAAAAGCCCTTCGGCATCGGCGAACTGCTGGCCCGCATCCGCGTCGCCCTCCGCCAGGCGGGACCGGCCGAGCCGGCTCCGGTGCAGCAACGCTTCGGCACCATCCTGCTCGACCTCGAGCACCGCCACGTCCTGGTCAATGGCATAGAGGTGCACCTGACGCCCAAGGAATTCGACCTCTTTGCCCTGCTTGCTGCCAATGCCAACAAGGTGGTGACGCACCGTCAGGCGCTGACCAGGGTCTGGGGGCCGGCCCACCAGAACGACGTCCAGTATCTCCGAGTCGTCATCGCCCAACTTCGCGCCAAGCTGGAGGCCGATCCGAGGGAGCCGAAGCACTTAGTCAGCGAGGCAGGCGTGGGCTATCGGCTTTTAGAGTAGTAAACGCTTACTGAGCCGCAGATGTCCGCCCTTGGGCGGTCGCTGCGGCCTGCTCAATGGCCGGAATTGGGGCGCTAAGCCGCCGCACCTTCGGTGTCCCAACCCGCAGGAGGGCTCATACGTTCAGACGGCGCGCGCTCTTAGCATCGAAGAAGTGGCTGCGGGGCGCAAGGAATTGCAGGCCGATCTGCTGGCCGGGCGTGATCGCGACGCGGTCGTTGCGAACCAGTGCCACGTCCAGCCCGCCGGCCCGCGCCATCACATGGGTTTCGGCGCCCGTCGGCTCGACAATCCCGACGGTCGCGGTGAGGCCGCCATCGGGGGCGATCTCGATGTCCTCGGGGCGGATGCCGAAGATGACGTCCTTGCCGGCCAACGCCGCCGGAAACGCGCGCATCTCGACCACCGAACCGTCATCGAGGCGCAGCGCCGGTCGGTCGCCGGCGACCAGGGTGCCGCGGATGAAGTTCATGGCCGGCGAGCCGAGAAAGCCGGCGACGAACACATTTGCCGGGCGATCATAGAGGTCGAGCGGAGCGCCCGATTGTTCGACATGACCGCCCTGCATCACCACGATGCGGTCGGCCATGGTCATCGCCTCGGTCTGGTCGTGCGTGACATAGACCGTGGTGATCCTGAGCTGCTGGTGCAACGCCTTGATCTCGGCGCGCATCTGCACGCGCAGCTTGGCATCGAGATTGCTGAGCGGCTCGTCGAACAGAAAGACTTGCGGATTGCGCACGATGGCGCGCCCCATGGCCACGCGCTGCCGCTGTCCGCCTGACAATTCGCGAGGGCGGCGATCGAGATAGGGTTCGAGCGCCAGGATCTGCGCGGCCTGCCGCACCTGCCGGTCGATTTCGTCGGCCGCGACGCCGCGCAGCTTGAGCGAGAAGCCCATGTTCTGGGCGACGCTCATATGGGGATAAAGCGCGTAGCTCTGGAACACCATGGCGATGTCGCGATCCTTGGGCGCCAGATCATTGACCACGCGACCGTCGATCTTGAGCGTGCCATCGGTGATGGTTTCGAGGCCCGCCACCATGCGCAGGAGCGTGGACTTGCCGCAGCCCGAGGGGCCAACCAGGACGACGAATTCGCCATCGGCGATCTCGATATCGACGCCGTGCACCACCGGCACATTGCCATAGGATTTGTGAACGCCTTGCAGCGTGATCGCAGCCATTCGAGGCCTCCAAAGTATCAGGCAACACCGCCGCCTTCGTGATCCACGGCGCGGCGCTGGCCGGTGGAGAACATGATGAGCGCAAAGACCGGCTCGGAGCCGACCGCCCGGGCCCAATGCCGGACGTCCTGCGGAATGCGGATGATGTCCCCCGCTTCCAGCATCACGACATCCTCGCCCAGCCGGTGCTCGCAACTGCCCGAAACGACGTAGAGGAACTCCTCGCAGTTCGGGTGCGAGTGCAGCGGGTTGCGCTGGCCGGGATGGATCAGGCAGGTGCCGAATGTCATCTCGGCGCCAACCATGCTGTCGCCGGTGATCTTCCAGTTGAGCTCGCCCCAACTGGTGGGCACGCGCTCGCCGTCGTCGGCCCGGGACACGAAACTATCGGGACTCATTTGCTCAAATGCTCCTTGGCTCAGATTGCCCTGGTGACGCCTTCGGGGGTCTGACTGTAAAAATCGAACAGCTTCATGATTTCGAGCGCGGCTTCGAGCGTACCCTTGGCCAGCGGCTTGCCTTCGAGCACCGCCTCGCAGAAATGCAGCACCTCGGGCGCGTAGCCGAGCGAGAACATGTTGTTGTTGTAGAGTTGGCCCAGCGAGAATTCGGGCTCGTAGAGCAGGGCGGCGCTTTCCTCGGGCTGGATCCAGCTCGAAGCACGGCCATAGCTGGGAAGGTCCGCCTGGCGGTAATGGGTCAGCTTGACGCCGTTCTCGACGATGGCGTGGCTCCATTCGCCGATCGCCTCGACGCGCTCGAAGGGGCCAGCCCAGCTCTGCGCCGCCGAGAAATGCAGTGAGCCGATGGCGCCGGACTTGAAGCGCAAAGCCGCCACCGTGCCGCCGGTATAGCCTGCCCATTCGAAGGTCGCCCGTTCGATGGGGCCGGCGAGATAGTGCATGATCGAGCCGGGATGGTAGATGTGGTCGAGAAAGCTCTGCATGGCGACGAGGTCGCGGCGCTCGCTCGGCTTGGGCAGGCTTTGCGGGTAACGCACGCTCAGCGCCGACAACGCGCCGAAGCCGGGGCCCTCGATGATGTCCTTGAGCTTTTCGATGGCCGGGAAGAAGGTCTTCTTGAGCCCGGTCATGATCTTCTTGCCGGTCTGGGCGCTCAGCGCCTGCAGGGCCTCGACCTCGGCGCGGCTGGCCGCAGTGGGCTTTTCCATCCACACATGGGCGCCGGCGAGCACACAGTCCCGCGCCAGTTCGGTCGCGCGGACATGGCCGTCATCGGTATAGTTGGTGACGATGAAGACGACGTCAGGCTTCTCGGCCGCCAGCATCTGGGCGTGATCGGTATAGGTCCGCTCGCCGCCAAACACCCGTGCAAAGCCCTGGGCCCGCGCCGCGTCGAGGTCGCAGATGGCGGCTAGGTCCACCGGCGCGTAGCGGAAGGTGGGGTAGACATTGCGGTAGGCATGGCCGCCCGCGCCGATGAAGCAGGCCTTGACGCGCCGCTCATATTCGAAATTGTAGCGGATCTCCCGCGGGACGTGGTGCGGCATAGGTCAGCCTTTCAATGCGCCTTGGGTGAGACCTTCGGTGAAGCGCCTCTGGGTGATGAGATAGAGCAGGATGATCGGCAGGAACGTGATGACCGTCCCCGAGAACACCAGCCGGAACTGGGAAGCGTAGGTGGACGCAAAGCGCACCAGGCCGAGTGGCAGCGTCTGCACATCCGGGCTGATCAGCACGATCAACGGCAGGAAGAAGTCATTCCAGGTCGAGAGTGCCGAGATGATCACCAGCGCCTGCAGGGCAGGGGTCGAAAGCGGCAGCATCACCTTGAGCAGGATCTGGAAATGATTGGCGCCATCGATCTTGGCGGCTTCGACCAGCTCATCGGGAACACCGATGAAAAAGCTGCGCATCAGGAAGATGCCGAAGGGTATGCCATTGCTGACCTGCGCCAGGGTGATACCGGTGAGCGAGTTGATCAGCCCCAGGTTGAACAGCACCTGATAGAGCGGGATGACGATCGCCTGGACCGGAATGGTGAGCCCGAAGATGATGGCGTAGAACATCCACTCCCGCCCGGGAAACCGGATCTTGGCCAGGGCATAGCCCGCCGGAGCGCAGGTGATGAGGGTTAGGGCCACCACACCGGCGAGGTTCATCAGGCTATTGACGATCAGCTCGCCAAAGCCGCCGATCTGCCAGGCATCGGCATAGTTCTGCCACATCAGCTGGGCCGGGAAGGCGAAGGGATTGGCCTGACCGATTTCCGCCTCGGTCTTGAGGCTCGACATCAACAGCCAGAAGAAGGGCCCCAGGATGACGAGGAAAACGGGCAACAGCGCCAGGGCCACCGGCCATTCGCGTTTGCGGAGACTCATCGGGCAAGCCTCGCGCGCCAGCGGTTGAAGATGATGGTTATGGTGATGGCCAGGGCCGACAGCAGGATGCAGAGCACGGCTGCGAGGCCATGGTCCTGCGCCGAAAAGGCGAGGCGGTAGATGTAGGTGGTGATGAGCTCGCTCTGGTAGAACGGTCCCCCATCGGTCATCACGAACACGGTCGCAAAGCCCTTGAGCCCGTTGATCAGCGCCAGCGAGACGACGAAGGTCATCACTTCGCTGAGGCCCGGCAGCGTGACGTAGATGAGCTTCTGGAACGCCGTCGCGCCATCGATATCGGCGGCTTCATAGAGCGAATGATCGATGTTCTGCAGCCCGGCAATGAAGAGCAGCATGTAGAGGCCAAAGCCCTGCCACGAGCTGGCGACATTGACCGAGAACAGCACAAGCAGCGGATCGGACAGCCAGCCCTGCGTCCAGTTGCCCAAGCCCACATGTTCGAGGCCGGTATTGAGCAGGCCATAGAACGGGTCATAGATATTGGCCCAGATCACGCCGACTACGGCCAGCGACACCAGATGGGGCAGGAAGAATGCGGTGCGGAAGAAGACATGCGTCTTCTTGAGCCGGCCGATGGCGAGCGCCAGTCCGAGCCCCAGACCGACGGCCAGCACTAGGTGATAGAGCAGCCACAGGAAGGTGTGACCCAGACTCTGCCATACGATGGGGTCGAACCCGGCACGGGCATAGTTGTCGAGGCCGACGAAGCTGGCATTGGTGTTGAGACCGCGGGAGTCGGTGAAGCTCAGCCAGAGCGTCAGGGCGATTGGGGCGAGCGTGAAGGCGGCATAGATCGCCAAAGCCGGCAACATCAGCGGCAGCGCCGATCGCAGGCCATCCTGCCCGGCAGCGCCGCCTGGCGTGCCGCGACGGCTGACACGGGCGGGGTGACCGTCCGTGTCCTTGGCGATGGTTGGAAGGGAAGTCATGGATAAGTTGGTCCCAGCGGGTTCACGCGGTGGGGCAGGGGCGCTTATTGCGCCTCGGCCATCTTGGCCTGGATCTGCGCCATGCCTTCATCGCCGGTGATCTGCGCGCTGATCAGCCCCTGGATGACCTGGAAGTAGGTGTCGAGCACACCGGCCGGCAGGTAGACGCTGGGATTGTAGCCAACACCGCCCGCAGCCGTGCTGAAGATTTCGGCCAGGATTTGCGTGGGCGGATTGTAGTCCTTGATGGCGCGCGGATAGAGCATGGTGCTGGCCGGGTTTTCGGCGCGCCGCTTCATCACGTCTTCGGAGAGGATGAAGTCGATCCACTTCATGGCCAGTTCCGGCTGCTTGGAATTGGCCGGGACCATCCAGCTCCAGCCGACACCGCCCGTGGGCATGGCGGCGCCGATATCGCTCGGCATGGCGGCAAAGCCGGCATTGGCCAAGTCATAACCGGCATTGCGGGCATTGGCGGTGAACCAGGGGCCGGCCACGAACATGGCGGCGCGCTTGTTGAACCAGAGGCGCGCCGCGCCATCGAGGTCGAGGGCTGCCATTTCCTTGTCGATGTAGCCAGCATCGACCAGTTCACGCAGCCGCGTGGCACCCAGCGCGATAGACGGATCGGTCCATGGCAGCTTGCCGTCGAGCGCCTCGCCCACCACGGGCGTGCCGCTCGAGGCCTGGAGGATATTGCCGAACAGATGCCCGGCGCTGCCGGCTGTGCGCGGCCCGATGGCGATGGGGTTGATGCCCTTTTCCTTCATCTGGCCCATCAGGGTCAGGAAATCGGCATAGGTGGCGGGAATGGCCCACTTGTTCTCGGCGAACATGTCCTTGTGGTACCAGATGCCCAGGGCGTCGAGCCCGTCGGGCACTTCATAGATTTCGCCGCCGCGCTGGGATTTGAGCTCGTCATAAAGCCAGGGATAGATCTGCTGGTCCCAGTCGCGCTCGGTATAGGCCGCGGTGAGCGGCGCCACGAGGGCGGCATCGACGACCGTGGAGACGCGGGCAACACCCGAATTGGTCAGCATCACATCGGGGCCGGCATTGGACTGGATCGCGGCCTGCACGGCGCCATCAGAGATATTGCCGGTCGGCGGCATGAACTCGACCGTGACGCCCGGGTTGGCGGCTTCGAAATCGGCCTTGATGCCGTTCCAGAGCTCGGCGACCAGTGGCTCGGTGATCTGTTCGGGTCCCCACATGACCAGGGTCTGCGCCTGGGCGGCGGTGACGGCGCCGAGTGCGCCTGCGGCAGCGAGTGCCGCAAGGGCAGACGCCATCAAAACTCGTCTCTGCATTTTCTTCCTCCTGTTTTGAGCGTGCCGTTTGCCGGCACTGCTTGTTGCTGAATTGATTGCCCGGTTGGACCCGGGCCTACTTCGCTTCTTAGCTGCGGAAGCGTTCGAGAACGGCGGTTTGCACATCGGCAATGTGAGCGGCCATCAGGGCGCTGGCGCGGGCGATATCCCGGGCGCGGAACGCCGCCAGGATATCGTCGCGCTCCTGTGCGGCGCGCTGGGCGAACTCCTGGCTTTCATTGGCGATGGTGCGGCCGATCTGGATTTGCAAAGCCAGCCGGTTGAGCGTTTCGATCAGCGCGGCATTGCCCGAGAGTTCGGCGATGGTTTCGTGGAACACCCGGTCGCGGGCGCCATAGGTGGTGAGGTCGCCAACCTGCAGCGCTGTCACCGCTTCATCGAGGATGCGCTCGAAGGTGGCGATGTGCCGGTCGCTCATATTGGGCACGGCAAGCTGCACGGCGAAGCATTCCAGCGTCTTGCGCAGCTCGTAGAGGTCCTCGACCTCCTTGCGCGAGAAGCTCCGCACATAGAAGCCGCGATAGGGGATGATCTCTATCAGGCCTTCCTTGGCCAGCGTCCCAAGCGCCTCGCGGAAGGGAGTGCGGCTCACCTGCAGCTTTTCGGTGAGTGCCTTCTCGTCGAGCGGCGTGCCGCTGGGCAGCTCGCCCGAAACGATCATCCGTACGATTTCCTCGTAGATGCGTTCGCGCAGCGTCAGGTGGCGAGGTGCGTTCATGGTGCTTCCGTTTGCTTGTTGCCTAATTGCATACAATATTTCGAATAGTATACAAGATGGAAAATACGCATTATGTGTTTTGCATATTGAAGGCGCTGGGAAAGCGTTCGTCGCGGGAGGGGTGGATGGCCAGGGTTTACGTGGTCGGAACGATGGATACGAAAGGCCCCGAGCTGCGCTTTGCAGCTGAGGCCGTGAGGCAGGCCGGGGCAGGGGTGGTCCTGCTGGACGTGAGCACGCAGGGGGCGGGCGAGAGCGCCGACGTCGCCGCGCTTGAAATCGCTGCGCATCACCCTGACGGAGCCGCCGCGGTGCTGGGGCTGACCGATCGCGGCAAAGCCGTGTCGGCCATGGCCCAGGCGCTCACCGCTTACTTTGCGACCCGCGCCGATATCGGCGCTGTACTGGGATTGGGCGGCACGGGCAATACGGCGCTCGTCACCGAGGCGATGCGGTCACTGCCGATCGGCATACCAAAGCTGATGGTGTCGACCGTCGCGTCGGGCAATACGGCGCCCTATGTCGGCCCCAACGACCTGGCCATGATGTATTCGGTGGTCGACGTCGCGGGGCTGAACGCCATTTCGCGCAAGGTCATCGGCAATGCTGCCCATGCTGCGGCGGGCATGGCGCTCCACCCGGTGCCATCAGCCGCCAGTGACAAACCGGGCCTCGGCATGACTATGTTTGGCGTCACCACGGCCTGCGTCACCACTTTGCGCCAGATCATGGAACCCAGCTACGAGGTTTACACCTTCCACGCCACCGGCGTCGGCGGGCAGTCGATGGAGAAGCTGGCCGATAGTGGCTTCGTTGCCGGACTGATCGACGTCACCACCACCGAAGTACCAGACCTGCTGATTGGCGGCGTCTTTCCGGCCACCCAGGATCGCTTCGGCTCGGTCATTCGGACACGCCTGCCCTATGTCGGCTCGGTCGGCGCCGTGGACATGGTCAATTTCGGCGCTCGCGACACGGTGCCATCAAGGTTTGCCGAACGGCGTCTGCACGTCCACAATGGACAGGTGACGCTGATGCGCACCACGCCGGAGGAGAACCGCGCCATTGGCGAGTTCATCGTCTCACGTCTCAACCGCATGGAAGGCCAGGTTCGTTTCCTGCTACCGCTGGGCGGCGTCTCCGCCATCGACGCTCCCGGACAGCCGTTCCATGATCCGGTTGCTGACGCCGCCCTGTTCGCCGCCATCCGCTCGGGCTGGGTCCAGGCGCCCAACCGGCGCCTTGTCGAACTCGATCTTCACATCAACGACGCACTCTTCGCCGCCGCCCTCGCCGACAATTTCCGTCAGATCGCCAATGGATAAGCCTCTCATGACCCGTCAGACCAAGACCGAAATCCTTGCCCGCCTCCGCGCCAAGATCGCCGCCGGCCGGCCCATTATCGGGGGCGGTGCCGGCACTGGCCTTTCGGCCATGGCCGAGGAAGCCGGCGGCATCGACCTCATCGTTATCTACAATTCCGGCCGCTATCGCATGGCCGGACGCGGCTCGCTGGCGGGCCTGTTGGCCTATGGCAATGCCAATGACATCGTCGTCGACATGGCCCACGAAGTGCTGCCCGTGGTCCGCAACACCCCGGTGCTGGCCGGCGTCAACGGCACCGACCCCTTCATGCTACCCGATCAGTTCCTCGACAAGCTCATCGCGCTCGGCTTTGCCGGTGTGCAGAACTTCCCCACCGTCGGGCTGATCGACGGCGTGTTCCGGGCCAACCTAGAAGAAACCGGCATGAGCTACGACCTCGAGGTCGCGCTGATCGCCCGGGCCGCGGCCAAGGGCATGCTGACCACGCCCTACGTCTTCAGCACCGACGACGCCACGAAGATGGCCAAAGCGGGCGCCGACATCATCGTCTGCCATCTGGGCCTCACCACCGGAGGCGCCATCGGCGCGCAAACTGCCAAGACGCTGGATCAATGCATCGCCGAGATCGGCGCCTGGTCCGCCGCAGCGCGCAGCGTCAATCCCGATATCATCGTCCTCTGCCATGGCGGCCCCATCGCCATGCCCGACGATGCCGCCTATGTCCTGGCCCACACCACAGTGTGCCACGGCTTCTACGGCGCCAGCTCGATGGAGCGACTGCCGACTGAGATCGCCATCCGAGACCAAGTCGCGCGCTTTGTTGCCAGCAAGGATAAACCAGGGGGTGCGTGAGGCGACGCTGTTCACAGCCGATGTCCGCTGGGAGATCTGCAGCAGTGAATTCGATGACCGAAATGGGGCGCGAAGCGGTTATTGACGGGACTTCGCCGGCTACTTGTTCCTGCTAATGCCGGTCTTCATGGACGCCGCATAGTCCAATATGACCTGTGCCAGGCCATCATCGCTGGCGAACAAATAGGGCAGGGGCACCCCCAGCCTGTCGGCGAGCCGCTCTGCCGTCTCAATGTCTGGCAGATGCACCGCCTGTTCGTAGCGGTTGATGCGGGTACTGGCGACGCCGGGATCAAGCCCGACTTCGATCCCTAGTCCCTTCTGGGAAAGGCCTGCGGCTTCCCGCGCTTGGCGCAACCGCCGAACGTAGCTTTTAGCCTTCCTGTCCCATCTTGCCCCGAACTAACGCCCGGGGACGCCATGCCAAAACTGAAACTGATCAGCGGAACTGTGACTGCCGCGAGCAATACCAAGGTGGCGAAAGTCACGCAGATGGGGCAGTGCGATCAGGCCCATCTCAGCTCCCGCACGGTCGACCATTCGAGCCTTTGGCTTGCCTCCGGCGACAAGGAAGTGCCTGTTGAGCTCGAGGACCTCTCGCTGGCTGTCAGAGAGGGCCACGACGTTGCGGTGGTCATACGACGCGGCCAAGCGATTTTCGCCCTGAACAAGAGCTCGGGCGAGTGGTCCGCTCGAAAGTCGGAACTGGTCGCTTGGGACGACACCGTGATTTTCCTATCGCTCCTTACCTTCGTGGCCGGCGTGCTTGGTCTGTTACCCTTGGGCGGCGGCGCGCCGATTGGGGTCTGGGTGACGATCATGATCCTAAGCCCGCTGCCCACTGCGCTTCTGGTAGTGCGTGCACGAAAATTGGTCCTGAAGGAATGCTGGCAGTTGGTAGGGTGGAAACCGAGCTAAGGGCAGGACCGCGATCATCAGAATCGGTTCGGTCTGCCTGGCTCGACGCCGCGTCGGCGCTGGTCGGCCGTTCCTCACCTCCATGACGGTCGTTCGACATCAAACACGTGTAGTCGTGCTGCACCAAAGACGTGCAATGGTCCCGAGACGATCCATTGGCATCAGGAGGTCGCCGCGGGAGCGCGCCGCGCGTCCAGATAGGCAAGGACGTCGGCCAACCGGGTCACGGTCTGCAGCTTGTCGAGCGGCTCACCGCCCAGAACCGGGTTGGGATTGATCAGCCACCGGCGCAGCACCTTGCTGTCGCCACCCACAGTCGCTTCCAGGGAACGAAAAAGTCGGATCAGCCGTACGGCCAATTCGTAGGGCTCGCTGCCGGGGTCGAGCAGGAACCTGCCTGCCTTCATGCGCAAGACGGTGGGTTCGCTCAGTCCCAGCACTGCCGACAGACATTTGGTGGTTAAGCCCATCGCATCGGCAGCTCTCAGCGCAGCGATGGTGACGACCTTACCATTTTTGCTCATCAGGCATTCCAAATGCTGCTTGGGGAACCTACTGTCCAACGTCTAAATGCGAACTTCGGACGCCGGAGACATGCGTCGAAAGATCGACACCAGTTTGCACCCGAACGCCCTAGCCGAAGCTGAACGGGGACGGGTGTGGCGCCTCATCGCGCGGCAATTTGGACCCGGCGCCGAGCCTCGCCCGCAGGCGCCTGGATATTGCGACGACCCCGCCGGGACCATTCGGGTAGGGACGATGGGTAGCTCGGACCTTACCGGAAGTCCGTACGTCCACCAAGGCCAGGCTGCCGCCACGCCCCTGCCGACTGGTGCCGTAGCCGCTTTGGGTGCTCGTGCTGATGTGGCCGAGCATTTTGGCGATAATGATCTTTCCCTCTTCAGGGGAGATCGTCTTGCTGTGCATGATCATGAACTTCAAACGCGAAGCCACCAAATGCCGGAACGAATAGGGGCTTATGCCCTTGAACCCCGCCGCTTCGGCGGCGGCCTGAATGTCCTTGCCGAGACGCCGACGCTTGCGTTTGATGAGCAAGGTGCCGCCCGCAGCTCGAGCCAGGTCACGAAGGCGCTTCGCCAATGCCGAGCGGGCTGGTGAAACAGTCAGCACCCGCCATTCATGGCCGGTCTTCTTGGTAAACTTGGCGCCTCGGATCGCCAGGGCCAGTCTCCCATCAGGCAACATCTCGACCGTTACGCCAGTTTCGATCTCCTTGGGGCGGCAGCCGGATAGGATCAGCACGAGGCCGGCCGGCAACGCACGGTCGCCAAGTTTGTCGGCGACTATCTCGTCGAGGTTGGCCGGGGTACTTTTGAGACTGAGGCGCTTACTGGCCTTGGGGACCTTGGTCTCCTCGTCGCGCCTAACCAGCTTAATGGCCCTGACGAGTTCCAGCACGCCAAAGAGCGTGGTCATCCGACCGGCGATTGTCCGACGTTTTTCGCCGTCGCGCGCTCGATTGGCGTTATCCCATCTGTGACACAATACGTCGAGCCGCCGCACCAAATCCCAGAGCATCGCTCCCTTATCCTTGCGAAACTGCTTGTCCTTGCGGGTGCTCGCAGCGGTCAGTTGGGCCGGGTAGTTCTGCGGATCGGAGCCAAGCAGCTTCAGCCGGCCTTGATACGACAGAACGGTGTCGGCCTTCTGGTCGCGCTTGTAGGCCTCGATCTTGTCCATGATCGCTTGGACTGGCGCTGTACGGAGGATGGTCATGGATTGTCTCGCCGTCGTCAGCTCGACGTTAAGGTGACCTCATGAAAATTCAAAATGTTGGCTCTGAGGCTCGTGGTGACCCGGGTAGATAGAGGTGTTCTTTATGCGCACTGGTTTGTTGCTGCCGCCCCTCGCCCGCGTTGCGGGCAGGGCGGCAAGGTCTTCGACCAGCAACAATCCAGCGCGCGGTATCTAGACATGGGCCACCCCTTCGCCCCAAATGAATTTGGGGCAGGGGGGCAAGCTCACTATCGTTCACCCATGCCTAGATCCCGGGCAGATGTTCGTTCCGATCATCTGCCCGCGGCTTCATCAAAACGACCGCCCCTCGATCCCCCAAGAAGAATGGGTGATCAGGGCGGCAAGCTCGCTTTGCTCGTCGTCTTGCTGAACCCGCTCCTGTACCCGGCCCCCAAGCAGGCCGGGAACAGGAACCGTAGAACACCTAGATTGGCAGGAGTTAGGTCACCTGTTTAGTAGTGAGGTCACCAATGTTGGCCGGACGGCCCCTAAGATCATCTTAGTGGTACCAAAACCGTCTTAGTACCCCCGAAACCGTCTTAGCACCCCCGAAACCGACCGGCTTTCAACCAAAGCAGCCACAATGTCCCATGCGGAGCCAATTTCCACTTTGCCGACTGCTTCGCGCGCCATTCCAGCCGTTAGTCCATCTGAGCGGACGCTCCGCTCGATGGCCAGCGAGGGCCGTAACGGGGTGGGTAGCAAATAGGCGGCTTTTGGGCAGATGAGCCGGAGGCTACCAGAAGTTGTCGCAGAAGCCTGGTAAGATGGACTGCGCCTGCGACCGAGTTTTTTGCGTCAAAACTCCCCTGAGAAATCAGCGCAAGCGACTTTGTCGCTAAACTTGGGATTTTTGCTTCGGCTGCTCCAGTGTCGCCAACCATGATGCTCGTTCCGACCGCCTTGCGATAACATTGGTGCCGATCGCGACAGTCATAATTGCACCAGCGAGCAAGAAGGTGAGTTGCATGCCGATGGCGATCGCCGCAGGAGCGGCATGGGCGATATCTTGCGTCCCGACGCCCAAGGCGAAGACTGCCCCCATGACGGATGCGCCCCCGATCAACCCAAGGTTTCGCGACGGGCCGAGGAGCCCAGAGACCGTGCCGCGCCAGTCCGTTGGGACATTTGCCAGCACGGAGGTGTTGTTGGCGCCCTGGAATAGCTGGTAGCCCGGCGTCAGAACGATGATGGAGAGCACATAACCGACTGCTCCGATCGTGTTTGGCAAGAAAGCCAGAAGGAAGGCGCCGGCCGCTATGAGAGCGAGCCCGATGGCCAGCACTCGGCTGCTTCCCCAGGCATCAACCAGGGCCGGCCACTCCAAATCGGCGTGCAGCCATCCACCTGATTCGTCTTGGGACATCGTCATCAATGACAGCAACCAACCAAAAATTTAGTATCAATTTACAAAACTGCTAGGTAGTACGCCGAAATCGCAAGTATTACTCAGCAATACTGAGCCACCTAAACATTTAAACATAAGCATGTACCACGAGCTTATCGCCTATTGACCTCTATCAAATCGCGAAGCATGATAGATAGACTTATATGAAACTGATTAATACATGATATGAGTGACATGCATAAGGGATGAAATGACACACAAACTGAAAACTCTACTCGCGCTCGGGCTCTTCCTTGCCAATGCTGGGGTGGCGTCAGCAGCTACGCTGGATGAGGTGAAGGCGCGAGGCACGCTGATCTGTGGGACCAACCCCGCTACCGCCGGTTTCAGCATGCCCGACAACAATGGCAACTGGACCGGGTTCGTCGTGGACTATTGCCGAGCCGTCGCCGCCGCCGTGCTCGGCGATCCGGCAAAGGTGCAGTTCATCCCGCTCGAGTCCAAGGATCGCTTCACCGCCTTGCAGTCAGGCGAGATCGACATTCTTGCCCACAACGCGACCTGGACGTCGTCGCGCGACGCGTCGCTGGGCATTCTGTTCGCCGGTGTCTACTTCTACGATGGCCAGGGCTTCATGGTGCACCAGGACGGCCCGACCGACGCGACGGGCCTGGACGGCGCATCCATCTGCGTTTCGCAGGGCACAACCTCCGAACTCAACATCGCCGACTATTTCCGCACGCACGGCATGACTTATGAGGCTGTCGGCTTCGCCAATGAGATCGACGAGCTCAAGGCCTTCGAGCAGGGCCGTTGCGACGTTTACTCGGCCGACACATCGAGCCTCAACGCAGCTCGGCTCCAGATGGCCGACCCGAACGCGAACGTCGTCCTGCCGGACATCATCTCCAAGGAGCCGCTCGGACCAGTGGTACGCCAGGGCGACGACGGCTGGTTCAACATCGCCAAATGGACGCTGTTTGCGCTCGTCAGCGCCGAGGAGTTTGGCGTCACCTCGGCAAATGTCGAAGAAATGATGACTTCGGAAAATCCCAACATTCGCCGCCTGCTCGGCGCTGAAGGCACCTTCGGGAAAGATCTGGGTCTGACCGACACCTGGGCCGCCGATATCGTCAAGGCCGTTGGCAACTACGGCGAAATGTTCGAGCGGAATATCGGCACCAGTTCGCCCCTCGGCATCAAGCGCGGGGCCAATGCGCTATGGAACGCCGGCGGCCTCCAATACGCTCCACCCATCCGCTGAGTGACGCTGCCCGTGGCGGGACACGCCGCCGCGGGCAGGACTAACGACAGGGACCTATCATGGCTGGACCAGATCTATCGGCCGCAAGTGCTGGATTTTCGGTATTCACCAACCCCCGATTTCGCAGCACGCTGTACCAGGCCATGTTCGTTGGAGCGGTGGTTCTGCTCGGCGCGGCGGCCGCCGCCGAAGCGACTGCGAAGATGCAGGCGCGTGGCATCCCTCTGGGGTTTGACTTCTGGCATGAGGTCGCCGGGTTTGAGATCAACCAGGCGCTGATACCCTATAGTAGCCTGTCGACCTATGGTCAGGCCTTCTTTGTCGGCGTCGCAAACACCCTGGTCGTCGTGCTGCTTGGGGTCGTGCTGGCCACCATGCTCGGCTTTGCCATCGGCACCATGCGGCTCTCGCCCAACTGGATCGTCCGCAAGTTCGCGACCGCTTATGTGGAGCTGATCCGCAACGTTCCGCTACTGATACAACTGCTCTTTTGGTATAACGCCGTCCTGAAGCCGCTTCCGGGCCCCAAGAACTCGATCGCCCTGCCTCTGGGCGTTTACCTCAACAATCGCGGCATCGTGGTCCCCGAGATTGCCGCCGGACCGAGCGCGTCGATCGTCCTCGGGGCATTCGCTATCGGGGTCGTCGCGACGATCGCCCTGGCCTGGCGCGCGCGCAACAGGTTCCGGGAAACCGGCGAAACCTTTCCGATGCTCGCCGTCGCCTACCTGCTGCTCCTGGCCGTGCCTGGCATTCTATGGGTCGCCTTTGGCTCACCTTTTTCGCTGACGCCCGCCACGATGAGTGGCTTCAACTTCGAGGGCGGGCAGAAGATCTACCCCGAATTCGCGGCGCTGCTCGTGGGATTGTCGGTCTATACTGCCTCCTACATCGCCGAGATCGTTCGCGCCGGCATTGCCTCGGTCGGCAAGGGACAGACCGATGCAGCCCTGTCGCTTGGTCTGTCAGCCGGTCAGACGCTGCGGCTCGTCATCGTGCCGCAGGCGCTGCGTGTCATCGTGCCGCCGCTGACCAGCCAGTATTTGAACCTTGCCAAGAACTCCACCCTGGCCGTGTTCATAGGCTATCCGGACCTGGTGCAGGTCTTTGCCGGATCCGTCCTCAATCAGACCGGGGCGGCCGTGCAAGTCATGGCGATCACGCTTTCGGCCTACCTCCTGCTGTCGCTCATCATGTCTTTGCTGATGAACCTGTTCAACCAGCGATACGCGATTGTGGAGCGGTGAGAATGGTCGAGGCAACCGCGATTTCTCTCGATCGCACTCCGGTCGCAACCGCCCGGCGCGGACGTCTTGCCGGCGCCGTTCGCTGGATGCGGGCGAACCTCTTCTCCTCATTCTGGTCTTCCATCCTGACCATCGTGTTCGCCGCATTGTCGGGGTTGCTGCTCTATCAGCTCCTGTCATTTGCCATCATCAACGCTGTCTGGACTGGCGACCGCGAAGTCTGTCGCGGCAATCCCGATGGAGCCTGCTGGAGCTTCATCGCCGCCAAGCTCGATTACCTGCGCTACGGATCATACCCGCCGACAGGCCGGTGGCGTGTGGATGTGGTCCAGCTTGTGGGCGCGGCGCTGGTGGTCTGGTTGCTCTGGCCCAACGCCCCAAAAAGAAATGTGGCGGCGGTCCTGTTTTTCCTGGTGTTCCCGCTTTTCGCGTTTGCCCTCTTGCGGGGCGTGCCCGAATTGGGCCTGCCAACCGTCGATACCTCGCTCTGGGGCGGGCTGTTGGTGACGCTCATCATGTCTTCGGTGGGTATTGTCGCGTCCTTGCCCATCGGCATCGCGCTGGCACTCGGCAGGCGCTCGCAACTGCCGGTCATTCGGGCGTTCTGCGTATTTTACATCGAGGTGGTCCGCGGCGTGCCGTTTATCACGGTGCTTTTCATGGCCAATTTCCTGCTGCCCCTGTTTGTCCCGGATTTCCTGACGCCGGACAGATTGCTGCGGCCCATGATCGGCACAGCTCTGTTCTCGGCCGCCTACATGGCCGAAGTGGTGCGCGCCGGTCTGCAGGCCATACCCAGGGGCCAATACGAGGGCGCCCATGCGCTGGGCCTGGGCTACTGGAAAACCATGCGGCTGGTGATCCTGCCGCAGGCCCTGACCATCGTCATACCCGGCATCGTCTCAACCTTCATCGGTCTCTTCAAGGACACGACGCTCGTCGCGGTGGTGGGGATCACCGATTTCCTCAAGGCGGCCGAAACCTCACGCGTCGATCCCGATTGGGCCGGACCAACGATCTCGTCAACCGCCTACCTGTTTGCCGCGCTGGTTTACTGGGTCATCTGCTTTGGCATGTCCCGCTACTCGCAATCGGTAGAACAGCGCCTGTCCCGAGGACGGAAATAGCCATGGAGCGACAGCAATGACCGATCAGCCGACACAGGTCGCCACCACCGCCGGACCCGCAGTGCAGATGATTGCCGTCAGCAAGTGGTATGGCGATTTTAGGGTGCTCGACGCGATCGATCTCGATGTGGCGCAGGGTGAACGCATCGTCATTTGCGGCCCATCGGGTTCCGGCAAATCGACCATGGTTCGGTGCCTCAATCGGCTCGAAGTGCACCAGCGCGGGCAGATCGTCGTCGATGGCAACGAGCTGAGCGACAATCTCAAGGCGATCGACAGGGTCCGCAGCAACGTCGGCATGGTATTCCAGCACTTCAACCTCTTCCCGCATCTGACCATCCTGCAGAACTGCATGCTGGCCCAGGTGCATGTTCACCGCCGGCCGGAACGCGACGCTCGGGACATGGCGCTGGCCTATCTGGAGCGGGTGCACATTGCCGAGCAGGCCGACAAGTTTCCCGGCCAGCTGTCGGGTGGGCAACAGCAGCGGGCAGCAATTGCGCGCGCCTTGTGCATGACCCCCAAGATCATGCTCTTCGATGAGCCCACCTCCGCGCTCGATCCCGAGATGGTGAAAGAAGTTCTCGATACAATGATCTCGCTGGCATCGGAGGGCATGACGATGCTCTGCGTTACCCACGAGATGGGTTTTGCCCGTCAGGTTGCCGACCGCGTGGTCTTCATGGATGGCGGCCGGATCGTTGAGACCGGGGACCCCGAGTGCTTTTTTTCCGAGCCCCAACACGAACGAAGCCGGCAGTTTCTGGGCCAGTTGTTGCGCTGAATTTAGCGCTTTCAGAACCACGGCCACATCCAGGGACCGGGCGGAGACATCTATGACGAGCATGAACGCGCTGGCGGCAAGCGAACCGGCCACTGAGCTGGATCGGGTATATGATCGGCGGCCCTATGGATCGGCCAAGTGGGCCAACCAGTGGGACGAGTTCTCCCCGGCGATCAAGGGAGACGATATTCTCTCGCTGTGGACGGCCGACATGGACTTTCGCGCGCCCGAGCCGGTCGTCAGCCGCCTGGTCGATGCCGCCCGGCACGGAATTTACGGCTACACGCTCCGCGACCCGGCCCATTTCGAAATCGTGCATGACTGGTTCCGGCGGCGGCACAGTTGGTCGCCAGAGGTCGAAACGATGCTCCCGGGGCCTGGCATCATGCCCTGCATCGCCGCTATTATCCGCAGCTTCACCGAACCGGGCGATGGCGTGATCGTGCAGACGCCGGTCTATTCGCCCTACTTCGAATTGGTCAGCGGCAATGGGCGCCGCTTGCTGGTCAACGAGCTCAAGCTCGAGAACAACCGCTACCGTGTCGACTTCGATCATTTCGAAGCGCTCGCCAGGTCGGGAGCCAAGGCCTTCATCCTGTGCAATCCGCACAACCCGTCCGGCTACGCCTGGACGTTTGACGAACTCCACACACTTGCGACCATCTGTGAGCGTCACGGCGTCCTCGTCATATCTGACGAAATTCACTGCGACATCCGGCTTAGTGGCGCTCCCCACATCGTGTTTTCTTCCGTCAGTGACCACGCCAGACTACAATCGTTCGTGTGTTTTGCGCCCACCAAGACGTTCAATCTGGCTGGGATGCAATGCTCGGTCATATCGGTGGGGAACCCCCAGTGGCGGGAGAAGCTGCTCGCTGCCATGCGGCATTCGTTCATGACAAATCCGAACTACTTTTCGCGCTTGGCGCTCGAGGTTGCCTATCGGGAGGGTGCGCCGTGGCTCGACGCGCTCACCAGCTATCTGAGAGGAAATCTCGAGCTGGTGAACAGCTTTGTCGCGAGCGAGCTGCCGGGTATGCGCCCCATGCAGCCGGACGCTTCGTTTCTTGTCTGGATGGACGCGCGGCCGATCGAAGAACGAGTGGGCGACGTCAAGGAGTTCTTTTTGTGGGAGTCACGGGTCAACCTCTATAGCGGCCGCGTGTACGGCGCGGGTGGCGAAGGCTTCATCCGCCTGAATTTTGGGTGCCCGCGCCCCGTGCTGCAAGAGGCGCTCCAGCGAATGGCAAGCGCCTTGGAATAAGCAGGATGTCGTTTGTCGTTCGCGGCTTTGGCCAGCAAAGACGCCTTGCGAGTGCGCTGCTCGGCAGAGATTTCCTCGATGAGTGATCTCAGCCAGGTGCAACCGAGATCAGCTTCCAGCCGACGTTCGAACAGCAGCACCACCGTCACATCGGGAATGTCGAACGGTGGCGCCACCACGTAGGTTTCACTCGCGCTGTCGAGTGCGAGAACCAGGCTGTCACCAAACGCGGTCAGGAGCTGCGTCCCCTTGAGGATCCAGGGGGCCACCAGATAGTGCGGCACGGTCGCGACGACCTTTCTCCTGAGATCGAGCTGCCTGAGCGCCGCGTCCGAAAGTCCTTCACCCACCCCATCGGCAGAGATCTGCAGATGCGAGGCCTCCAGATACCGCTCCAGCGTCAGCTGCGTCAGCGCCGGATTTCCGTTCCACCCGGCACAGACCATCTTGTCGATCGAGAGCACGACCTGGCCGATCTGCTCGTCGTCTACAACCACGTTTCCGAGCACCGCGCACTCGATCGCCCTCGCCTTTAGCAGCGATGTCACCTCCGACTGGCGCGTGTGCAGGACATTCAGCGTGGCGTTCGGAGCCTCAGCGGCGAAGCGTTCAATCAGACTTGGTAAAAACGTCGCCGCTGTATAGTCCGACAAGCCGACCCGGAAGTTGCGACGGGTTTCGCTGGCCTCGAAGTGCAGGTGCCGGTCGATGACATGGCGGATGTCGGAAAGCGACGTGGAGATGACCGTGGAAAGCTCGATGGCGCGGAGCGTCGGCTCCATGCGCCGGGCGTCTCGGGAAAACAGCTCGTCCTGGAAGATTTCCCTGAGCTTGCCAAGCGAATGACTGACGGCCGACTGCGTTCGCCCGGTTCGCTGCGCCGTTTTGGTGACGCTTCGTTCCTGCATCAGGATGTCGAAAATGCGCAGCAGGTTCAAGTCGATCAGATCGAGCGAGAACTCGGTGGGAGGCTTGTTGCGATCTGTCACTGAACCCGGGCCTTACTCTTAAACGTTCGACCGAGAATGGCATGGGCCGACCTAAGTGGCCAAGAGAGCGGACGACTCCAAGGAGGGATTGCCAACGTTCATGCCCGGCACGATTCCTCCCTAAGACGCGTCAGGCGCTCATTCGGAACCCTCGCCTGGCCTCTCGCAAAGGCAGTTCTGCGTCATCTAAGTTCCAGGCCGAGATGGCTGCTATGGGAGATTTCCACCCGCAATGCGGACAAACCGCATTCGGCCCCAAAACTGCGGTGCCCGGCTGCACTAGGGCTCGCCTGAGGAGACAAGCCGCAAGTGTCCGTTCATCTTCGACGCGGCCGGCGTTTGGGCGCCCAACATTGCCGAGCGGAACTGCGGAGGAAACGCTGTTGATAGCGCAACCGCCGACCAGCTATTGCCGTCGATCGCACCCACTGTTCCGGCAGTAAGCGTCCCTTCCACTTTGCCCTCGCACATAAGCATGCAGATTCCGACCGACCGGGCGACGTCATCACCGGATGTCGGTTTTAGCCCGCAGGACTTTTCTACACGGAAGTAGAGCTTTTGGAGCTTCGCGGAGGCAAAGTGCAGGATCAGCACTTTCGCTGCTCCGTCCGCAACTAGTGCCATCAGTACAGGCCCGTCCGCATCGTCGCGGCGGAGAACCTGCAGGAGTCCTGGGTGGCTGAGAAGGTGATCTAGATTTGCGTGCATCATTTTTGTTTTCCTTTGAGTTCGGAGCTGGGATGCCGGCGAAACCGACTGTTGACGGTAAGTTCGACAAAACTCGGCTGACTTTTGCGCTCTTGCCCCAGTCAGACGACGAACACTTGGCGAAGCATACTCGCGGCCCCGGCGGGGGTGGGGTTGATAGTTCCAAGGGCGGCAGGCGAGTGGTCGGTCCCACCAAAAAAGGGCGGAACGAAGTGAAAACCTTTGGTGGGACTTTGGTGGGACTTGTCCCACCGCTCTATGCATTCTGAGGTGGAAAATCGCAGTTTGTTCCTCTTCGTCAAAAATCAGGGTTGCGCCAAATCCCCAGCTTCTCTATGTCTCCGCGCAGTCGGGGCGTAGCGCAGCCTGGTAGCGCATTTGTCTGGGGGACAAAGGGTCGTCGGTTCAAATCCGGCCGCTCCGACCAACTCTCTCCATCTTTCAGTCTAGCGGCCGCCAACAGGCGCCGCGCTGCCAGTCTGGAGCCTTGCCGATGCCATTGACGGTGCGCGACGTCGGGCCTGCATTGTCGTGCTGGGCCGAAGCTGAGGGCGGCAGCCCCCGACTCATCAATCATTCCGAGAACCAGACCTTTCTGATCGAGATCGCCGGGCAGGGCGCTTTCACCCTGCGTGTGCATCGCACCGGCTATCAATCGCGTGCATCCATCGACAGCGAACTGGCCTGGCTCATGGCCCTGCGCCGGGACACTGCGCTGGCCATCCCCGAACCCGTTGCCGGCCGTGACGGGCAGCTGCTGCAGCGTTTCGACACCCCGCGCGGCGAGCGGCTGGCCGTGCTGTTCCGCTTCGTTGAGGGCCAGGAGCCGCAACCCGACAGCAATCTGGGTGATCTGTTCGTGACGCTGGGCCGCTATGCCGCGACCATGCACAACCACGTCACCACCTGGCAGCGGCCGGCTGGTTTCGAGCGGCAGATCTGGCAAGCCGCGACGATTCTCGATGCGGATGGGCCCTGGGGCGACTGGCGCCTGGCTCCCGGCGTCAACACCAGCAACCGACCGGTGCTGGATCGGCTGGATTCGGCACTTTGGGTGCGTCTGGCTGGTTATGGCACAAGCGCGGACCGCTATGGGCTCATCCACGCCGATATGCGGTTGGGTAACCTGCTGGTTGATGGCGACAAGGTCACCCTCATCGATTTCGACGACTGCGGCTTTTGCTGGTTCGCCTACGATTTCGCGGCGGCCATTTCGTTTCATGAAACCAACCCGGCCATCCCGGCGCTGCGGGCGGCATGGATCGAGGGTTACCGGGCCGTGCGCCAGCTGACGCCGGAGGATGTCGCTGCCATCGACTCCATGGTCATGCTCCGCCGCATGGCGCTCCTGGCCTGGATCGGCTCGCATTCCGATACACGGCTGGCCCAGCAGCACATGCGCGGCTTTGCCGACGGTACCGCCGAATTGGCCGAACGCTACTTGCGTGGACCCATCTGGCCCTAGACCAGCATGTGCTGGCGCGAAACGCCGCGGCGCTCGTCGTTGCGGATGGCCGTAGCTATGCCCCAGATGAGCCCGATCAGCAGGTAGTAGTGACGCCAGTGGTCGCTGTCGATGATGGCTGATTCCCCCACCAGCATGGTGAAGGTTGCAACCAGCGGAATCATCATCAACCGATAGGGGGAAGGGCGGGTCAGCGCCGCCACGCCGCGCCATAGGGTCAGGATGATCAGCAGATAATAGATCGCGCCGCCGCCCCAGCCATAGACATGCAGCACCGTGACATAGACGTTGTGCGGTTCTTCGATGATGCGCAGGTTGCGGAATTCGTGCGGGCCGATCCCCAGCGGATGGTCGAGCGCCAGCTCGAACGCATAGCCCTGCCGGCCGAAACGGCCGGTTTCTCCGGAATCGTAATTTTGCCCGGCCGCCCGCTGCTCGAACAGCGACGCGACCGAGGGAATGCTGAGCAATCCGGCCAGGGCCACCACCAGCATTGCTGCGCCCAGCAGCGACATGACCATGATGCGGACCTTGTCCCGCGCTGCGGCCTCAAGCCAGAAGCACAGCACCAGCACGATCAGCGATGACAGCGCGAAGTGGCCCCAGGCGGCGCGCGAGAAGCTGGCGAAGACACCGACGAACAGCACCATGTAGATACCACCCGCAATAATGGCGCTGCGCCCCGACGACAGCAGCAGGCGCTGCAGCGCATACATGGCAGGCAAGATGAGGAAGGGCCCAAACACGTTTGGATCGTTGAAGGCCGCCTTGGCCCGGCCATAGCGCAGGAAGATATCGGCGCCCGGCATGATGCCCAGATAAGCCAGCGTGCCCACGATCGCCGAGACCATGGCGACGGCCGTATAGGCGCGCATCACGATCCGCATCCGTCGCTCCGTGTCCTCGGCCACGTAATTGGCGATGAAATACGCCGTCAGCAGCAGGAAGATCGTGACGATCGAGAAGATCAGCGCGTCGCTGATCGGGGTGAAGCGGACCTGGAAGCAGGCGATCAGCGCAAAGGGCGTGAAGCCGATGAGAATCGCCAGAAGGCCAAAGGTCGACCGGTAAAGCCCCATGCCGGCCACGAAGGCCAGCGGCAGCACGATCAGGAAGGTCAGCTCATAGGGCGAGGGCTCGAACAGCACCAGCCCGCCGGTAAAGATCCAGACGGCCACCATGAAATCGAGCCAGCGCATGGCGCGGACCCTGACGACGGCAAGGCCGAGTCCATTGGACCCGGCCCCCGAACTACCAGCATCAAGGGTGCCGGCTATGCTCAATAGGCGTTCTCGCTCTTGGAAATGAGCGATATCGGGGTGATCGCCACGATGTAGAGATCGAACAGGATCGACCAATGCTCGATATAGTGCAGGTCGTGGTTCACCCGCTGCATGATCTTGTCGATCGTGTCGGTTTCGCCGCGCCAGCCATTGACCTGCGCCCAGCCCGTCATGCCCGGCTTGACCCGGTGGCGGGCGAAATAGCCTTCGACGGCCTCGTAGTAGAGCTGGTTGTCGGCCTTGGCCTGCAGCGCATGCGGGCGTGGGCCGACGATGGACAACTCTCCCTTGAGCACGTTGAACAGCTGCGGCAGCTCATCGATCGAGGTCTTGCGAATGAACTTGCCGACGCGGGTAACGCGCGGGTCGTCCTTGGTGACCTGCTTGACAGCATTGTGGTCGAGCATGTCGGTCCGCATGGAGCGGAACTTATAGATCTTGATCAGCTCATTGTTGAAGCCGTGCCGGTTCTGCATGAAGAACACCGGCCCCTTGCTCTCGAGCTTGATGGCGATGGCCGTAACGACCATGACCGGCGACAGCAGGATCAGCGCCGTCAGCGCCACGACCTTGTCGAACACCCATTTGAACACCAGGTTCCAGTCCGAAATCGGCCGGTCGGCCATGTCGAACACGGCGATGTCGCCAACGTAGGAATAGGCTTTGCTGGTAAACTTGAGCTTGCTCATATGCGCCGAGAGGCGGATGTCCACCGGCAGCACCCAGAGCTGGGTCAGCATGTCGAGCACGCGCTTTTCGGCCGATAGCGGCATGGAGACCATCACCAGGTCCACCGGCGTGCGCCGGGCGAACTCGATAAGCTTGGCGACCTTGCCCAGCTTGGGATAGCCAGACACCATTTCGGGTGAGCGATCGTCGATGCGATCGTCAAACAGGCCCAGCAGCATGATGTCGTTGCTGGCCGTGGCGCTGATCTGCTCGATCAGCGTCTCGGCGTCCTTGCCACCCCCCACGATGACCGTGCGGCGACGCAGGCGCCCCTGCGCGGTCCAGCGCCCCACCAATGCCCGCAGTCCGAGGCGGAAGCCGACCAGCAACACGGCGCCGCCGGCATACCAGCTGATGAGCCAGACGCGGGACAACAGGTCTCCGGCCTTGAAGAAGAATATTCCGGCCGTCAGCACCATCATCACCACCGTCCAGCCGATCAGCACCCGAGCCAGTTGGCTGAGTACGGTGCGGTAGGACGCGATGCGATGCGCGCGGGCGGCGTTGAACAATATGTTGGCCAGGAGGCACGAGGCCAGGATGACCGGCACATAGAAGGTGGGTTCGTTCCCCTGGGCGAGGTAGGCGTAAATACCATAGCCCAGGGCCGCCAGTAGCGTGGCCTCGACGGCCTGTGCCACGCCCACGACCACAGCGCCCGAGACGCGGCGCTCGACCGGCGCAGCGATAATGGCTTCCGCCTGATCCGACAGTGTTTGGCCCGGTTCGCTTGCATTGGTCTGCTTGGATACGTGCTCCAGCACGGCCTGCTTGGGATCAACTCGATACATGGGGTCTTACCGGGACAGAACTGTTCCCCGCATTGTCGGTCCAAGGGGTTTATATCAGGTGAAGTTGGTCCCTAAGCTCGTGCCGATACCGAGTGATAGAGCGCCTCGATACTGCCAGCCATCGTGGCCAGCGAAAAGTGGCTCTCGATATGGGCGAGGCGCTCCAGCATTTCCGCCTGCGCCACCTGGGGCGCGTCGAGCGCCTGCTGCATTGCGGCGCCCAGGGCTTGGGGATTGCCGGCCGCAACCAGGCGCGTCGATGTCGGTCCGAAAATCTCTGGAATGCCGCCAACGGCGGTGGCGATAACGGGCAACTGGGCGGCGGCGGCCTCGAGCACCACATAGGGCAGGGATTCGGCCAGCGAGGGCACGACCGCCACGCGGCCCTTGGCGAAGGTGGGACGTGCCGGCTGCGCCCCCAGCAATGTTATCTGCTTCTCCAGCCCCAGCTCGGCGACACGGGCTTCGAATTCGCCCCGGCTCGGGCCGTCTCCCGCCATCACCAGGGTTGCAGGGCTACCGTCGGCGCGGGTGACGCCAGCGAGTGCCTCCGCCAGGACGAATATGCCCTTGAGATCGCGCAACTCGCCGACAAAGACGAAGTCGGCTGCATCGGCTGCAGGCGCAACCGGCACGAACTCGTCGGGGGCCAGGCCATTGTGAATGACGACGGCGGGGCAGGTGGGCTGGCCGATCAGCGCCGAATAGGTCGCCTGGGCATACGCGCTCTCGAAGATGATGGCCCCGGTTTGCGCCATCAGCGCGCGCTCCAGCCGGTGAAACACCCGGCCCGATAGCGAGGATCGCGAAAAGTGCAGCACCCCGCCATGCGGCGTGTAGAGCGCTGTCGCCCCGCCGCCGATGCGCGCCAGTCGCGCATAGAACCCGCCCTTGGCGCCATGCCCATGCAGCACGTCGATGTCGAGCGCCCGCGCCAGCTTACGCACCGCAAAGGGTGTCTTGAGATCGCCAGCACCCAGCAGGCGCGGCATTGCAAAGCGATGGATACCCAGCGTTGCATGGGGCTGCAGCGCGGCTAGCTTGCCTTCGGTCTGGGCATCGTTGGCGAGGCTGTCGACGACAAGGCCGACCGCGTGGCCGGCCTCGGACAGGGCCCGCGTCAGGTCCGCGACGTGCCGGAACAGCCCGCCGACAGGCGCACGCATGACCTGAAGGACCCGCAGCTTGCCCCCGGCCATGGCGTTTAGAACCAGCGTTCGAGAATAACGACCGTGTCGCCGGGATAAATGGGGAAGTCGAGGTCGACGGTACCCTTGACCATCTGGTCGCCCTGGCGGCGATAAACCACCGCGCGGCTACGGTCGGCCGTGTCGGAGAAACCGCCCGACGTGCTGATCGCGGCGCGTACGGTCATGCCGTAGACATATTGGAACTGTCCCGCGGTCTTGACCTCGCCCTGAATGAAGAACGGCCGGTATTCCGCCACTTCCACGGCAACGTCGGGACTGCGCATGTAGCCGTTGGCGAGAGCTGCGGCGAGCCGTCCGGCCGCCACATTGGTGGTGACGCCGCGCACCTGCACCGGCCCCACCAGCGGGAAGGCAATCGCACCACTATCGTCGATCTTGTAGGTGTCGCTCAGCTCATCGTCGCCGTAGACGGTGACCCGCACGGTGTCGCCGGTATCGAGCTGATACGGCCCCTTGGTTTCCACGAGATATGTCGCGGGGCGCGTGGTCGCGCATGCCGCCAGCGGCAGCATCAGGGCGATTGTGAGGACGGGCAGCCAGCGCATGAGAATCCCGCGCGATTCAAGGTGTGCCAATGTCGCGCCGCCGTGGTTAACAAATTCCTTCTTTCGCGCCGATATCCTTGCGATCTGCGAGGGGGTTAACGGATTGATTACCACGTCCGGGCCATAGATCGGTCAGCAAAAGAGGGTTGGCAATGGCGTTTGAGTCGCAAATGGCGCGCGACGCCCGGATCGATATCGGCGCGGTGCTTGGCGCCGTGGTCAAGCGGCTGCCGCGCGTGGTGATCGTCACCGCCGCGCTCCTTGCTGCAGCCCTCGTCCTCACCATGTTCATGCCGCGCCTCTATGAATCCTCGGCCTCGATCCTGGTTGAGCCGCGCAGCAATGTGTACACCCGCTCGGCTGGCGAACAGGCCCAGGCCACGCCCAGCGCCGATGCCGGCGTGGTTTCCAGCCAGATCGAACTGATCAAGTCGCGCGACACGCTCCTGACGGTGGTGGACAAGCTCGACCTGCGCTCGGTGCCCGAATTCAACGGCACCGGAGCGGCCGGGTTTTCGCCGCTCGCCGTCGTCTCGCAATTGCTTGGCCGGAAGTCGACGCCCGTCAGCGTCGATGAAGTCGTGCTCAACGCGCTTTACGAGCGGCTGACTGTGATCCAGGAGCGAGACTCACGCCTCATATCGGTGCTGGTTCGCTCCACCGACCCGCAACTGGCGGCCGATATCGCCAACGCCGTCGCCGAGGCGCACGTTGCCCGCCGCGCCCAGCTGTCGCTGTCCGACACCGCCGAGGCGTCGAGCTGGCTGGCCGACGAGATTGCCAAGCTGCGCGTCTCGGTCACCGAGGCCGAAACCGCCGTCGCCAACTTCAAGGTCGACAACGATCTCTTCGTTGGCTCCAACAATACCAGCCTGGCCGACCAGCAACTGTCTACCATCGCCACGCAGATCAACGCTGCCCAGGAGCGCAAGAATACCGCGCTGTCGCGGGCGGCCCTGATTCGCCGCATGATTGAACAGGGGCAACCCATTGATGGCGTTGCCGATGTGCGCGATTCAGTGGTTATCCAGCAGCTCACCCAGGAGAAGGGCCGCCTGCAGGGCGAAAAGGCCCAGCGTTCGGCTACCCTGCTCGCCAACCACCCCACCATCCAGGCGCTGACGGCGCAGATCGCCGAGCTGAACAACCAGATCAGCCTCGAAGGCCGGCGCGTCGCTGACGCGCTCGAAGCCGAAGCGCAGATCGAGGCCGACCTCGAGGCCTCCCTGCGCGCTGACCTCACCCGCGCCAAGTCCTCCGCCTCAACCGCCACTCAGGACGGTGTCACGCTCGATAGCCTGGAACGCGATGCCAAGGCGCAGCGCGACCTGCTCGAAAGCTACCTGCAACGCCACACCGAAGCCGTGTCGCGGATCGAATCCAATTCCGCCTTGCCCGACGTCCGTGTCGTCAGCGTTGCTGCGCCGTCGGTGTCGCCGGCCTCGCCGAAGACACCCCTGATCCTGCTTGCCGTCGGCCTGGTGGCGCTGGCAACCCAGATTGGCGTCATCGTCTTTGGCGAACTGGTCTCCGGCCGTGCCATCGTGCCGACCCGTGAAACCGTCCACAGCAGCCAGGATGAGCTTGGCGAGGCCCCATTCGTCGAGGCCGAACTCGAACCGGAACAGCGCTGGGCCGAGCCCGTCGATAACGGTGAACTCGACGAGGTCGAGCAGGTGGCAAGCGAGGACGTTCCCGACGTCGTCGGCCCGGCCCCTGCGGGTCCGCAGCAGCCCGCTGACGTCGAACGCTACATCGAAGCGGTGAACCGCGACAGCTTGCCTGCGGCCGGACTCGCCCCGGTAACTCGGACGAGGCCCGAGCGTCGGCCGCTTGCGACGCCGGCGGAATTGCCCGGCATCATCGCCTCGTCGAAACTCTCGTCGGACCTTGTGCTGGGCCGCACCCATTTGCTGATCCTTGCCGCGCATGCCGCCAATTCCGATTGCGAGATGCTGGCCGAAAAACTCGTCACCGATGCTCTGGCGCGGGGCCTCAGCGTCGCGCTCATCGACGCCGGCAGCGCCCGGATTGGCGACGACCCCGGCCTGGCCGATCTGAGCCTCGACGCCGCCAGCTTCGGCGACGTGGTGCAGAAGTCGGCCGACAACAGCTTTGCCGAAGTGCCGTGGGGGCAGGGCCGCAGCATCGATCGCAATTCGACCAAGCCGCTCACTCTCGTGGAAGCACTGGGCGACATCTACGAGGTCGTGGTGCTGATGACCGGGCGCGTGGGCGCTACCTCCACCCTGCCGCTGTTCGAGGCTCTGGACGGTCGCCTGGTGCTCGTGGCCGGTGACGATGACGATATCGACGCGGTTACCCAGACCCGCGAGAAGCTGCTGTCGGCGGGTTACCGCCGCTGCGAGGTCGTTGCCGCGCCCACCCGCGCCGCCGCCTGACCCGGGACCGCCATGTCAGTCAAATATGCGGCCATCCGAGCGCTGTTCGAGGCCCTGTGGCTGTCACGCTTGCCGGGCCTGGTTCGTGCCCTCTCCTCGTCGCGCGGGGTGATCTTCACCCTGCATCGCGTTCTGCCTGAAGAGCCGGCCGATTTCTCGCCCAATGCCATTCTCCAGGTCCAGCCGGACTTCCTTGAATATGTCATCGAGCGGGTGCGCGACCTCGGGCTCGATATCGTCAGCCTGGACGAGGCCCTGGAGCGCCTCGCCGCGCCCACGCCGGGTCGGCGCTTTGTGGTGCTGACCTTCGACGATGCCTACAAGGACAATCTGCGCCACGCCTTGCCGGTGCTGCGCCGGCAGGAAGCGCCCTTCACCCTCTACGTGCCGACCGCACTGGTCGACGGCGTGGGTGAACTCTGGTGGCAGGCCATCGAGGACATCATTGCGCGGCAGGAAGCCATCGCCATGACCTCGGCGGGTGAGACCGACTATGTCGACACGCGCACCGTCGGCCAGAAGCGCGAGGCGTTCAACACGCTCTATTGGCAGATGCGCCTGATGCCCGAGGCGGACCGCGTGCAACTCGTGCGCAGCTTTGCCACCGCTTATGGCTATGATCTCGACAAGCAGTGTCGCGACCTCATCATGGATTGGCAGGAACTGCGGCTCTTCGCCGGTGACCCGCTTTGCACGCTGGGTGCCCACACGGTGCATCACTACGAGCTGGCCAAACTCCCCATCGAGCAGGCGCGCCAGGAAATGGCGCAGTCCGCCGAAATCCTGCTGGCCCAGTTCGGCCAGCGTCCGGCGCATTTCTCCTACCCGTTGGGTGGTCCACTCTCGGCCGGCCAGCGTGAATTCGACCTGGCCCGCGACCTTGGCTTCCGCTCCGCCGTCACCACGCGCCCCGGCGGCCTCTATGCCCGCCACGCCCAGGCCCCACACGCTTTGCCGCGTGTCTCGCTCAACGGTTACTTTCAATCTCGCCGCTATGTCGATGTTTTCGCTACCGGCGCGATCTTTTCGGCCATGGGCAAGCTGACGGGCTGATTTTCAGTAGACCTCATCCTGAGCCTGTCGAAGGACGAGGTCGTGGCAGGATCAGTGTACCGCCCTCGTGGTTCGATAAGCTCACCATGAGGTCTAAGGGGGTTACGCGTCCGGCTTGGCCATCCAGCGGATGATCCACATGGCAGGGTACAGCCAGCCCATGCCCGCTACGATGAAATAGGGCATCAGGATCCAGATCGGCAGATCGGGCGGAAACGCCAGGTACACCGACGTGAAGGCCGATAGCCAGGCTACGATCGAGCCGAGGATCAACAATATTCCGAGAGCCTTGCGGCTGCGCTGGGTCATGCGGCATCGCGCCTATTGCAGGGACGTTGCCTCGGGCATACCACTCCGGTTCGCCCACCGACACCGGGAAACTGCCGTGACATCCGTCCAAAATGCCGCATTGAGTGAGACAACCATCGCCAGCGATCGGCTGCGCCCGGTGCGCATCTGGCTCTACGGCATGGCCGCCTTCGTGCTGCTGATGGTCGTCGTCGGCGGCATCACGCGGCTCACCGAGTCGGGCCTCTCCATAACCAGCTGGAAGCCGATTTCAGGCACCATTCCGCCGCTCAACGATGCGCAATGGCAGGCCGAATTCGAGGCCTACCAGCAGATCCCGCAATATGAGGTCAACAATAGCTGGATGACCGTCGATGACTTCAAGGTCATCTTCTTCTGGGAATATCTGCATCGCCTGTTGGGACGGCTGCTCGGTTTGCTGTTCATCGTGCCCTTCCTGGTCTTTCTCTTGCAGAAGCGCTTCACCGCGCAGCTGGCCTTGCCCCTGTTCGGGCTCTTCGTTCTGGGCGGCTTCCAGGGGGCTCTGGGCTGGTGGATGGTCTCGTCCGGCCTCACCGAACTGACCTCGGTCTCGCAATACCGCCTCGCCGCCCATCTGACGGCGGCCTCATTGCTCTTCATCGCGCTCGTCTACGTGCCGCGCTCGCTCGAGCCGGGCCGGGTGTCCGGTCGGGTAGCGAGCCGCAACATCTGGTGGGCTGTGGCCTTGCTGCTGCTCGTTATCCTGCAGATCGGGGCAGGGGCCTTCGTTGCCGGGCTCGATGCCGGCATGGGCTACAATACCTGGCCGCTGATGGATGGCGCCATCATCCCCGATGGCTTGGGGGTGATGCAGCCAGGCTGGCGCAATCTCTTCGAAAATGCGCTGACCGTACAATTCATCCATCGTTGCATCGCTTACGTCATCGTCGCCTATCTGGCGCTCATGCTTTGGCGGCAGCACAAGGCCGGCGGCTTTTCCGGCGTGCATGGCTGGCTGCCGCGGCTAGGCATATTGGTCCTACTGCAGGTCGGATTGGGCATAGCCACCCTGCTCAACGCCGTGCCGATCTCATTGGCCGTAGGGCATCAGGCCCTCGCCTTCATGCTGGCCGGGGTGACCATCGCCTACATTGCCGATATGCGGCGGGCAGGGCGGTAACGCATTTTCGGTGACGAGTTTAGCACTCATCAATTTGCCGGGAATAACCTTCGGCTTTGGAGGTGCTCGCGTGACATTTCTGAGCTTGAGATGGCGCATTCAGATCGTGATGGGCGTGGTATGTTTGGGTCTCGCCGTCATCCTCGTGCATGGCAGGGACCGCCTGCCAATGCCGATCAATGAGACTGCTATTGGCATGCTTGTTGGTGGGGCTTTCCTCATCTCGATCCTAATCGGCATGGTTTGGCATTGGCACTCCATCCAGACGGAAGAATAGGGCGAAAAATGCGGTAATATAATACCGCAAGCGTAACTCTTTGATTTTACACCACAAAATCAACGCACTTGACGCCACTTGGAATCCCTCATACACGACCGCTCGAACACGCCGCTTTCTTCCCCGGATGAAGGCTGCAAAGCCCCAATTTTCTAGGGAATTCAAGCATGAGCACTTACTCGGCAAAACCGAGCGAGATCGAAAAGAAGTGGGTCCTGATCGACGCCGAAGGGCTGGTCGTGGGTCGCGTCGCTTCGATCATTGCCTCGCGTCTGCGCGGCAAGCATAAGCCGACCTTCACCCCTCACATGGACATGGGCGACAACATCGTTGTCATCAATGCCGACAAGGTGAAGCTCACCGGCCGCAAGCTGGACCAGCACAAGTTCTACTGGCACACCGGCTTCCCCGGCGGCATCAAGGACCGGTCGGCCCGTCAGATCCTCGAAGGCCGTTTCCCCGAGCGCGTGCTCGAGAACGCCGTGCGTCGCATGATGCCGGGCGGCCCGCTGACCCGTGCGCAGCTCAAGAACCTCCGCGTCTACTCGGGCGCTGAGCATCCCCACGAAGCGCAGAACCCGGCCAAGCTGGATGTCGCTGCGATGAACTCCAAGAATGCGCGGGTGAAGTAATATGGCCGAAACCATCAACTCCCTCGAAGACCTCGGCACCTCGACTGTCGCTCCGGCTGTGAACACCGCTCCGGTGCACGTCCAGAAGCTCGACGCCCAGGGCCGCGCCTATGCGACCGGCAAGCGCAAGAACGCCGTCGCTCGCGTCTGGATCAAGCCGGGCAAGGGCAAGGTCGTGGTCAACGGCCGTGAATTCGCCACCTACTTCGCTCGCCCCGTTCTGCAGCTCATCGTCAAGCAGCCGATCGTCGCGACCGAACGCACCGACCAGTACGACGTCGTCGTCACTGTCGCCGGTGGTGGTCTGTCCGGCCAGGCCGGTGCCGTTCGTCACGGCATCTCCAAGGCCCTGAACTATTTCGAGCCGGCGCTGCGCCCCATCCTCAAGAAGGGTGGCTTCCTGACCCGTGACTCGCGCGTCGTCGAACGCAAGAAGTACGGCAAGGCGAAGGCCCGTCGTTCGTTCCAGTTCTCCAAGCGCTAAGCTTCGGATCGCATTTTTGGAGAGGGCCGGGAAACCGGCCCTTTCTTTTTGCCCGTCGGACACCCATCTCGCTACACGCGCGATGTCATCCCGGCACAGGCCGGGATCCATGTCAGCATCTCATCGCCACAGCCAGCCTGCGGCGCATCCACCGCATGGATTCCGGCCTGCGCCGGAATGACTTCGAGGATTGAACTTGCCATGCAAATCCTCGTCACCCGCTTCCATCTCCTGCTGCTGACCGTCACGGTGGCCATATCAGGCGTCGGCTTCTTTCGTATTCCAGCTGACTTCGCTTACCAGGCTCATTGGACTGGCAACGCGGTTGACTGGCTCTGGCCGCGCGATGTTGCCTTGCCGGTCGCACCGATCCTGCAGTTGGTCCTGCTGGTCGCCTTCTTCGCTCTCGGCCGGGTGCTCACCAAAAACCACTACGCCAAATCCCAGCACATCCTCGATCCGGCGCTCACCGCATTGATGCTCGTCGTCGCGGCCACGCAACTGGGGCTGCTGCTCGCTGGCGTAGGCTCGGATCTGGACTTCGTCCGGCTCACCGCTTTCGCCCTGGGGCTGGCGCTGATCGTGTTGGGCATCGTGCTGTTCGAGGCGGAGCGGCACACCTACGCCGGCCTGCGCATGCCCTGGCCGGTGCGCTCCGATCTGGCCTGGTCGGTGGTGCATCGCGCCGCCGGGCTCAGCTATGGCTTTGCCGGCCTTGGCCTGCTGGCCATGGCCTGGTTCGATATGGGTCTCGGCCTGCTCATCACCGGCTTCGCCGCGGCCATGCTGGCGCCCGCTCTGCTCGCCGGACTCACTACGCTCGCGCTGCGCAACCGCTGACAGATCGCACTGCCTTTGCCGGAAACTGTTCTGGCCCAACAGAAAATTTCACCCTGCGCCGTCCAAACGGAACGTCTTGCGCAGCGAATTATCGTTCATCCAGATAGAATCGTGATTAATTTCAAGGCGTGTCGCCCAATTGTTGGGCTGCCTTGGCTCATCACAGGTCAGCTAATGTCTCCCACCACTGTTTCCGCTGCTCGGGTTTCCCGCGCACCCAAGCCATTTTACCGCTCATTCGGTTTCCAGGTCCTCGCCGCCATGGTCATCGGCCTCATCCTGGGCTACGTCGCCCGCCAGATGGGCCCCGACGCCGCTGGCAACCCGAACTGGCTCGTTCAGACCCTTGCGACCATCGGATCGACCTTCGTGTCGCTGCTGCGCGCCCTGGTGCCCGTGCTGGTGTTCACCGCCATTGTGGCGTCCATCGCCAATCTCCGCGAGCTCAACAACGCGGCAAAGCTGGTCTGGCAAACCCTGCTGTGGTTCGCCATCACGGCGCTGATCGCCGTCGCCATCGGCATTGCGCTGGGCCTTATCATCCAGCCGGGCCTCAACAGCTCAGTGCTCGCCGACGCCGCCAAGGCGCCGTCCTCCAGCGGCTCCTGGCTCGATTTCCTCAAGGGGCTGATCCCGTCCAATATTCTGGGCCTGCAGGCATCCACGCGCGTCACCGATAGCGGCGCCACCACCAGCCTCAACTTCAACGTGCTGCAGATCCTGGTGGTCTCCATCGTGGTCGGCATCGCCGCCCTCAAGGTCGGCGCCGCTGCCGATCCGTTCCTGGCGTTCAACCGCTCCTTCCTCAAGATCGTGCACAAGATCCTGTGGTGGGTCATCCGCCTCACGCCCATCGGCACCATCGGCCTCCTGGGCAATGCCGTGGCCGTCTATGGCTGGGACGCGCTCGCGCAGCTCGGCTGGTACTCGGCAGCCATCTATATCGGCCTCGCCCTGGTGCTGTTCGTGGTCTACCCGGTATTGCTGCAGAGCCATGGCCTGAACCCGATCCGGTACTTCCAGAGCGCCTGGCCGGCCATCCAGCTTGCATTCGTGTCCCGCTCGTCCATCGGCACCCTGCCGGTCACCGAACGCATCACGGAGCAGAATCTGGGCGTGCCGCGCGAATATGCCGCCTTCGCCGTGCCGCTCGGCGCCACGACCAAGATGGATGGCTGCGCGGCCATCTACCCGGCGATCTCGGCCATCTTCGTGGCCCAGTTCTTCGGCATCCAGCTCGGCATCCAGGAATATCTGCTGATCGTCTTCGTCTCGGTGATCGGCTCTGCCGCCACGGCTGGCCTCACCGGCGCCACCGTCATGCTGACGCTGACGCTCTCCACCCTGGGCCTGCCGCTCGAAGGCGTCGGCCTGCTGCTCGCCGTCGATCCGATTCTCGACATGGGCCGTACCGCCGTCAACGTCGCCGGCCAGGCCCTGGTGCCGACCATCGTCGCCAAGCGCCAGGGCATTCTCAACCAGTCCGTCTATGACGCTGGCGAGAGCATCGAAGCGCTCGACACTGCCGACGCCGTGCCCGCCCAATAGGGGCCGGGACGTCATCACCAGAATGCAAAAGGGGAGGCAAAAGCCTCCCCTTTTCTATCGTTATGACGGGCGGTCCTTAGAAGGCGCGGAGCAGGGCACTCCGGTGCCGCCGGCCCCTCGGTGTGTTTGTCGCATTGCGCTTCCGGCAATGGATGCTAGACACCCGCAAAACGGAGCGCCGGACGGTGATGGCCCAACCATCGTTTCTACTGTCTTACAGAGCGGCGAGCCTTGTCACGGCGGCGCTTTTCACGGTGCTTTTTGCTGTCCTGATGATCAGTCCCGCCGTGATGTTCTGGCTGTTTGGCATTGAGGCAAACGCTGCGGCCGAGTTTGTCGGCCGCCGGACCGCGATACTCTTCATCGGTCTGGCTGTTGTGGTTTTCCTGGGCCGCGATGAGCCGGATTCGGCACTCCGCCGGGCGGTGGCCACGGGGGTGTTCACCGTGGTGGCCGGGTTTGCAGGCCTTGGCTTGATCGAGCTTTTTCGCGGCGCGGCCGGCATGGGCATTCTGGTGGCAGTGGCGGGCGAAGCCGTGTTGGCGGTGCTCTACCTGCCGTTTTGCCGGACCCGGGCGGTCGCCGCGTCTGGCTAGCCCACCAGCTTGAGCGCCGGCTTTACCTTTTTGATCTTCTTGGCCTTGGGCAGGCGCGGCACATAGTTGGCCATCACGCGCTCGATGACTTTGATGGCCTTCTCAGCGCCGTCCTCGCCATGCAACTGCTCGGCCACCTCCGCTGCGTTGCGGCGATAGTCTTCGTTGGTCGAGAGATCGGCCAGTGCCCCGGCCAGGATTTCCGAGGTCAGCTTGCGCAGGCGCACGGGCTTGGGCCCGCAACCCATCTCATAGACGCGACGGCCCCAATAGGGCTGATCGACGGTCTGGGGGACGACGAAGGTCGGCCGGCCCAGATGCAGCCCGGCCGAAGTCGTGCCGGCGCCACCATGATGAACGACCGCCGATACATATTTGAACAGCTTGTCGTGCGGCGCCTTCTCGATGGCGAAGATCGTGTCGGGCAGGTCATGTGGATTGATGCCGCCCCAACC
Organism: uncultured Devosia sp.; assembly: GCF_946479885.1. The sequence goes on along the minus strand of NZ_CAMLHM010000004.1, from coordinate 69,472 downwards.
GCGGGCCACCACGGCGCGGCCGCCCCACATGCTCACCGCTTCCTTGAGAATCTTGGTATTGCGCTCGGCCCCGAACGGCATGGAACCGAAGCCGATATAGACCGGCGCCGGGCCCTCGGAGAGGAATTTCTGGAACTCGGCGGAGGGCTGCCAGTCGGTGCGGTCCCGCAGGTTCCAGTAGCCGGTGACGATGGCGCTCTTGGGCCAATCGCGCGGACGCGGCGAAACCACGGGGGAATAGGCATAGAGCGTCGTCAGCGACGTGCCGTCGGTATTGCGGAAGAAGCCGCCCTTCTTGCGTGCCTCCAGCCCCATCAACTCGCGGCGCAGCTTGTTGCGCGGCAGGTTGTAGTAGATCTGCTGCACGGTCATGGCCGTGTAGGTCAGCTTGTTGAAGGCCGGGCCAAAATCGGCGCCGTAATCGTAGTAAATGCAGAGCGGGAACTCGCTGGTCGAGTTCAGCGGCTGCAGGGCAACCATGACAGCCGGAATATGCAGCGCCTCGGCAATGTCGATACCGAAGCTGGTATTCATGTTGAGGATCAGCATGTCGGCGCCCTGGCACATATGCCAGGCATGCCGCGCCGCCGTATCCACGATCTGCTGGCCCTGCCGGAGCAGGGATGGGCCGTTGATGAGCATGGACTGGCTCATCGCATTCTCGAATCGCTGCTGGGTCAGGAACGATTGGATCGAGGGTCCCAGCGTATGGAACTCGATGCCATGGCTCTCCACCATGCCCTGGAATTCTTCCGAAGCCCCGAGGACGACCGAGTAGCCGCGCTCCTTGAGAGAGATGGCAAGCGCCAGATACGGTTGAACGTCGCCTTGTGTGCCGATCGTCACCAGGGCAATGCGCTTCAAAGTCTTACCTCACCATGTGACCGTCTGGAGCCGAAGGTTGGCGTCCCCCGGACCATTTACAATACCCCGGGGAGGATTTATGAACGGCCTGTCGATAGCTGATTTCCTTACAAAAATCGCATCTGAAGGGCAAGGGACATGCAGTCTCTGTACACTGTTGCTAGCGTTGGAGCCTTGCTCGCCGGCAGTGCAGTGGCCGCGGCTGCCCTCGTGGCGGCGGCAAACGCCCGCTAGCTCTTCCCGCGTGGCCCTGCCAGGGCCGGGAAGAGCCGAACACGAGATCGACCCCGAAACAGGGGTCACTTAACCCGTTCACAACCATAATTCCGCGATAATCACGGCCTCAAACAGAGGTGTGGCGCTCCAGGCGCGTCGCGGCCAGTCCAGGTTCCCCAGGGAACCGCCGAGGAAATCATGAGCGCAGACTTCCACAAGATCCGTCGTCTTCCCCCTTACGTCTTTGCCCATATTGATCCGCTCAAGGCCAAGGCCCGCGCCGAAGGCGTTGACGTGATCGATCTGGGCATGGGCAATCCGGACATGCCGACGCCCCAGCACATCGTCGAAAAGCTGCAGGAAACCGTTAAGGACGGCCGCACCCACCGCTATTCGACCTCGCGCGGCATTCCCGGCCTGCGCAAGGCCCAGGCGAGCTACTATGGCCGCCGCTTCGGCGTGAAGCTCAACCCCGATACGCAGATCGTGGCGACGCTGGGCTCCAAGGAAGGCTTTGCCAACATGGCCTCGGCCATCACGGCGCCTGGCGACGTGGTGTTGGTGCCCAACCCGACCTATCCCATCCATTCCTTCGGCTTCATCATGAGCGGCGGCGTCGTCCGCTCCATGCCTGCTGATCCGAATGAAGATTTCATGCGCTCGCTCGATCGGGCCGTGCGCCACTCGATTCCCAAGCCCATCGCGCTGGTACTGAACTATCCGGCCAACCCGACGGCCTATACCGCCACGCTCGATTTCTATGCCGAGGTGGTCAAGTATTGTAAGGAACACGGCATCTTCATCCTCTCCGATCTCGCCTATTCCGAGATCTACTTCGATGCGGATGAGCCGCCGCCGTCGGTGCTGCAGGTGCCGGGCGCCATCGATATCACGGTGGAATTCACCTCGATGTCCAAGACCTATTCCATGCCCGGCTGGCGCGTCGGTTTCGCGGTCGGCAATGAGCGCCTGATCGCGGCTTTGGCCCGCGTGAAGTCCTATCTCGACTATGGTGCCTTTACGCCGATCCAGGTCGCCGCAACGGCCGCACTCAATGGCTCGGATGACGTCATCGAGGAAGTGCGCAAGGTCTACAAGCACCGCCGCGATGTGCTGGTCGAGAGCTTCGGCCGCTCGGGCTGGGATATCCCGGTGCCCAAGGCCACCATGTTCGCCTGGGCGCCGATTCCGGCCCAGTTCGCCCATCTCGGCTCGCTCGAATTCGCCAAGCTGCTGATCCAGGAAACCGGCGTCGGCGTCGCTCCGGGCGTCGGCTTCGGCGAGTATGGCGATCAGTATATCCGCCTGGCTTTCGTCGAAAACGAGCAGCGCATCCGCCAGGCCGCCCGCAACATCAAGAAGCTGCTGGGCTCCAAGACCGGGGCAGGGAACGTGGTCCCGCTGGTCGGATAGTCAGGCCACGCCTCTTCCCACCCTCGGGCCTGACCCGAGGGTTCTGCACTTGCCAGCGCTAGAAAGTGTAACACCCTCGGGTCACGCCCGAGGGTGACGATCGAGCTTTTCGGCGCGCCCAACAAAATACATGACAACACAACTCACCTTTTGTATGGAGAACCACCTCCATTCAACAGGTGCGTCATGCGTCTTTCCGCCCTCGCTCTCGCCATCCCGCTCGCTTTCACCGCGACGGCCGTCTTTGCTCAGGCCTTCCCGGTCACTATCCAGCATGCCCATGGCGAAACCGTCATTGCTGCTGAGCCGCAGCGCATCGTCACCTGGGGCTGGAGCAATGAGGACGCGGTCATCGCCCTGGGCAAGGTGCCCGTCGGCATGCCGTTCCAATCCTATGGTGGCGGTGACAACGGCATCCACGACTGGGTCGAGGATGCGCTGGAAGCAGCCGGCGCTGACACGCCTGTTATCCTCGACGCCGGCGGCGAGCCCCCGATCGAGCAGATCGCCGCGCTGACGCCCGACCTGATCATCGCGGCCTATTCCGGCATCACCGCCGAGCAGTATGCGCTGCTGTCAGGCATCGCCCCGACCATCGCCTATAGCGGCGCGCCGTGGTCCACGTCCTGGCAGGATCTGACGCTGATCATCGGCAAGGCTTTGGGCAAGGAGGCCGAGGCGCAGGTTCTGGTCGACGACACGACGACCTGGGTCAAAGCCGAATTCGCCAAATATCCGGAACTCAGCGAAGTCACCTTTGCCAGCGCCAACGACTATGATGGCTCGATGGCCGTCTACGCTCCGCTCGACGCACGCATGAAGTTCCTCACCGATTTCGGCATGGTCATGGATCCCAGCGTCGCCACACTGGCGCCGGGCGACGACGCCTTCTACTACCCACTGAGCTATGAGCTCTTCGATCAGCTCAAGGCCGATATCTTCATCACCTATTACGAAGAGCAGGCGGCGCTCGACGAATGGCTGGCCACGCCTCAGGCCCAGACCTATCCGCCCATCGCAGAGGGCGGCCTGGCGGCGCTGGTCGGCACCGAGAACGTGGCCGCGGTCTCCCCGCCAAGCATCCTGTCCCTCCGCTGGGGCGTGCCGCGTTATCTCGAGGTCCTGGGCGCTGCCGCGAAGGCGGTCGCTCAGTAGCAAGGAAGAGTAGCTGCTCCTGACCTCCCCTGTCGGGGGAGGCTAGGAGGGGGTATCCTCTTCGCCTCCAGCCGATCTACTCCGCTCGGCCTCGCCCCTTAAACCGTTGACGCGCCGCGCTCCCCGTTGTCATAAACCTGTCATGGGGACTCGCGACAGACACACCAACGCCCGGTCAGCCGCGTTGCCATGAGTCCGCTCGTCATCGGCCTGGCGCTGTTTGCCGCCGTCATGCATGCCACCTGGAACGCCTTCCTGCGCAGCGGAGCCGACCGGCTCTGGACTGTGACGGTGATGAGCTTTTCAGGCACCATCATCGCCATACCTTTCGCCTTCTTCTTCCCGCTTCCGGCCGTGGCAGCCTGGCCCTACATCGCGCTCTCGTCGGTCTTGCAGGTCGGCTACACCTTCTTTCTGGTCGCCGCCTATCGGCATGGACAACTGGGGCAGGTCTATCCAATTGTCCGTGGCACCGCGCCCTTGTTGGTGACACTTGGCACCTTCCTGCTCACCGGCCTGCGTCCGACCCCGCTGCAGGCCATTGGCGTCACCATGGTCGCGGCGGGCATCATGAGCCTGGCGCTCGGCCGGGGCAGGGCGTCTTGGACCTCGCTCGGCTATGCCTTTGCGACCGGTGTCATCGTCGCCAGCTACGGCACCGTGGACTCTGTCGGCGTACATGCCGCCGAACATGCCGGCGCCTATGCCGCCTGGGTCTTCATCGGCTACGGCACCCTGCTGCCGCTAGCCTTCGTGCTGGTCCGCCGCAAGCTGGTGGTCGACGTCCGTTCCGTCGAGACTCGCAAGGCCCTCGGCGGCGGCATCGTTGCGCTCTTTGCCTACGCCTTGGTGGTCATAGCCTTTTCCATGGGGCCTGCGGGACCCATTACCGCCCTGCGCGAAACCAGCGTCGTCTTCGCCATCCTCATCGGCTGGCTGTTCCTTGGCGAGAAACTGACCGCCCCCCGCATCGTGGCGGGTATCGTCGTCGCTGCCGGGGCGATTTGTCTCGGCTATGCCGGCTGAAACAAACTCCTATTGACGGCTAGGCACAATCCTATGCAGATGTCGCCCCCATGAGTGATATCGCCTCCTTCCGCCAATCCGTCGAATCTTTCATCTCCGCCCGCGGCTGGACCCCGACCCGCTTCGGCCGCACCGTTGCGGGCGATCCATTGTTCGTGTTCGACCTGCGCGAGGGCCGCGAACCGCGCTCGGATACGCGGGCCCGCATTCTCAAGGCCATGCAGGATTTCGGCGATGGCGAGACCCAGGCGCCGCTGCGCGTTGGCGTGGCCGGCCTCGGCAATGTCGGCGCCACCCTGGTGCGCATCCTGCAGAAGGACGGCGCCGAGCTCACGAAAAAACTGGGCCGGCAGCTCGTCGTGACGGCCGTTGCCGCGCGCTCGCGATCCCGCGACCGCGGCATCGACATTTCCGGGCTCGACTGGTTTGACGATCCGGTGGCGCTCGCCAAGTCCGACGGCATCGACCTCTTCGTCGAGCTGATCGGCGGGGAAGACGGTCCGGCCTTCGCCGCCGTGAAGGCGGCGCTCGAAATCGGGCGTCCCGTGGTCACGGCAAACAAGGCTCTGCTTGCCAAGCACGGCGTCACCCTGGCCCGCATGGCCGAGGAATCGGGCGCCCAGCTCGGCTTCGAGGCGGCTGTCGCCGGCGGCATCCCCGTCATCAAGACGCTGCGCGAGGGCCTGGGCTCTGCTCGCATCGCCAAGGTGTTCGGCATCATGAACGGCACCTGCAACTATATCCTCACCCGCATGGGCAACGAGGACATCAGCTTCGCCGACTGCCTCAAGGATGCGCAGGCTCTGGGCTATGCCGAGGCCGATCCGACCTTTGACGTCGAGGGCTTCGACACCGCACACAAGCTGTCGATCCTGGCGACGCTGTGCTTCGGCTACGAGATCGCGCCCGACCAGATCCGGGTGGAAGGCATTTCCCGCATCACCCAGCACGACATCAAGGTCGCGGCCGAACTCGGCTACAAGATCAAGCTGCTCGGCATCGCCCAGCGCACCGATGAAGGCATCGAGCAGCGCGTGCACCCCACCTTTGTGCCCAAGGGCTCGGCCATTGCCGGCGTCGACGGCGTGATGAATGCGGTGGCGCTCGAAACCGACCATGTGCACGAGCTCCTGCTCGCCGGCCCCGGCGCTGGCGGCCCGCCGACGGCCTCGTCGGTCCTGTCGGACATTCTCGACATCGCCCGCGGCACGCGCGTGCCGCCGTTGGGCGTGCCGAGCGAGGAATTGCTGCCCTACAAGCAGGCGCCGATGCGCGCCCATGACGGTGGTTATTACATCCGTCTCAACGCCAAGGATGTGCCCGGCGCGCTCGCCGCCATTGCCAGCCGCATGGCTGAGCACGCCATTTCCATCGACTCCGTCATCCAGCGGTCGGATTTGAACGCTAAGGCGGTGGCACCGGATGGTTCGCCCACCCGCACGGTAGTGATGATCACTCAACAGACTTTGGAATCAGCCGTGCGTGAATCGCTTGCGCAGATCGCTGACGACGGGTTTATCGTGGGTGAACCGCAGTTGATCCGGATCGAAACGCTCTGATATCCCCTGCGGGGCAAATCGGGCCCCCGGGAGGAATGATGAGACTGAGCAAGGTCGAGGGCGACAAGAGCCCCGCCAATCTCCACCGCAGCCTGACCCTGGAACTGGTGCGCGTTACCGAGCGCGCCGCCATCGCCGCCGCCGAATGGCGCGGCAAGGGCAACGAGCAAGCCGCCGACGAGGCTGCCGTCAAGGCGATGAAGGCTGAGCTCGACAGCGTCGCCATTTCCGGCCGTATCGTCATCGGCGAAGGCGAGGAAAACGAGTGCGATGAGCTGTTCATCGGCCAGTCTGTCGGAGCCGGGCAGGGCCCCGAGGTCGATATCGCTGTCGATCCGCTGGAGGGTGTCACCCTCTGCGCCAAGAACCAGCCCGATTCCATTGTGGTCCTCGCAATGGCCGAGCGCGGTGGCCTGCTGAACGTCGCCCGCAACGTCTACATGCACAAGATCGCCATCGGCGCCGACTATGCGCCCGGCACCGTCCATATCGACTGGACGGCCACGGAAAACGTCAAGGCGCTGGCCCAGGCCAAGGGCGTGCCGCTCAGCGAAATCACCGCTATCGTGCTCGATCGCCCGCGCCACGCGGGCCTGATCGAGGAACTCCGCACCACCGGCGTCGGGGTCAAGCTGATCAGTGATGGTGACATTGCCGGCGTAATCCACGCGGTCAACACCGAGGATACCGGCATCGATATCTATCTGGGTTCCGGCGGCGCACCCGAGGGCGTCCTGGCCGCTGCGGCCCTGCGCTGCATCGGCGGCCAGATGCAGGGCAAGCTGATCCTCGACACCCAGGCCAAGCGCGAGCGCGCCTTTGCCATGGGCATCGAGGACCCCAACCGCATCTATGACGCCAGCGAACTGGCCTCGGGCGACGTGCTGGTGGCCGCCACCGGCGTCACCGACGGCACTTTGCTCGAAGGCGTCCGCCTGCGCCGCAATTCTGTCCAGACCAGCACCATCGTCATGCGCTCCTGGAGCCAGACCGTGCGGTGGATCAAGGCGAGCCACGCGCGGTAGGGGGTGGGGGCCCCCTTGTCCTCCCCCGCCTGCGGGGGAGGGGGACCACGCGCAGCGTGGTGGAGGGGGGTGCCAAATGCACGAACCCCGCTTCTCCCGTCCGCCCTGGCGCAAGCTGCTCCCCTCTCCACCGCCTGTCGGCGGTCCCCCTCTCCCGTAAACGGGAGAGGAAAGACGGAGGTGCCGCGAGGTTCAGCCCCTTCCCAGCATCCCCCAAATCGCCTACCTCTCCCCCATGCTCGATGCGCCGCGCCCTTTCCTCGATGTTGCCAGGTCGGTCACCGGCCGGGCGTGGATCGACCGGCTGGATGGCACGACGACCCGCATAGCGACGGCCATCTCGCAGCGCACGGGCATTTCCGAGATTCTTGCCCGCGTGATCGCGGCCCGTGGTGTCGGCCTCGATGAAGCCGAGACCTACCTGGAACCCACCATTCGTGGGCTGATGCCCGACCCCTCCACGCTATCAGCGATGGACGCGCTGGCTGACCGTCTGGCGAAGGCTATCACCGACAACGAGGCCATTGCGCTATTCGGTGACTACGACGTTGATGGCGCCTGTTCCTGCGCGCTGATGGCGCGCTACCTGCGCCACTTCGGCATCGAGCCGCAGGTGCATATTCCAGACCGCATCTTCGAGGGCTACGGCCCCAATATCGCGGCCATGGACAAGCTGATCGATGCCGGTGCCACGATCATCATCACCCTCGATTGCGGCACCACCAGCGACGGCCCCATCGCCCATGCGCGGAGCCGGGGCGCCGATGTGCTGGTCGTCGACCATCACCTGAGCGATCACGCGCTGCCCGAGGCCACGGCTTTGGTCAATCCCAACCGGCCCGACGACATTTCGGGGCTCGGCTATCTCTGTGCCGCCGGGGTCACGTTCATGGTGCTGGTGGCGGTCAACCGCACCTTGCGCCAGCGCGGCGATACCGGCCTTCCGGACCTGCTGAAACTCCTCGACCTGGTGGCGCTGGCCACGGTCTGCGACGTGGTGCCGCTCACCGGGCTCAATCGCGCCTTTGTGGTGCGCGGCCTCGAAGTCGCCCGGCGCGGCGACAACAAGGGCATAGCCGCCCTGGCTTTGGCAGCGCGGCTCAGCGGCCCGATCAGTCCTTATCACCTGGGCTTTCTCATCGGCCCGCGCATCAATGCCGGCGGCCGCATCGGCAATGCCGCCATGGGCACGGAACTGCTGACCATCGACGACGAGCATCATGCCCTCGCCCTTGCCGCGCGGCTCGATGAACTCAACACCGAACGCCAGCGCATCGAGGTGGAAGCCGTGGAAGAGGCGGCTGCGGTCGCCGAACTCGAAATCGGTAGCGGCGAGGGGCCGCCGGTGCTGGTGCTTGCTTCCGCCAATTGGCATCCGGGCGTCGCCGGCCTCATCGCCGCCCGCCTGCGCGAGCGCTTCGAGCGGCCCACCTTTGCCATCGCGCTGGGGCCCGACGGCGCCGGTACCGGCTCGGGGCGGTCCATGCCGGGCGTTGATCTTGGCCGGGCCGTCATCGAGGCGGTGGACCGCGGGTTGATCGCCAAGGGTGGTGGCCACGCCATGGCGGCCGGCGTCACCATCAAGGCGGGGCAGCTCGGCCCGTTCCGCTCCTTCCTCGCCGAAGCGCTTTCAGTGGATGTCGGCGCCGCGCGAGCAGCCACCGCGCTGTCGGTCGACGCGGCGCTGACCGCCCGCGGCGCCAGCCTCGATCTGGTGCATGATCTGGAGCGGGCAGGGCCCTTCGGCGCCGGCAATCCCGGACCGGTCTTCGCCTTCCCCGCCCACCGGGCCAAGTTCGCCCAGGTTGTCGGCAAGGGCGGCCATGTGAGCTTTGCCCTCATCTCGGAGGACGGCGCCCGCCTCAAGGCCATTGCTTTCCGCGCCGCCAACACCGCCATCGGCGATGCCCTGCTGCGCGATGGCGACTCGGCATTCCACTTCGCCGGCTCGCTCTCGATCGACCACTACCAGGGCCGCGAACAGGTGCAGTTTCGCCTGACCGATCTGGCCAGACCCAAGGCCTAGCCTACGCTCCGGGCGGCGCTAGCCTATTGAAACTGCTGCTTGCATATCCATTTATGACCGCTAGAGTGTGGGTGTGGGCATGCTTGGGGACGCGCTGTTTTTCACCGCATATTGCTGTGCCACCGACGCTCAGATTGAGGCGGTCGCGCAAGCGCTGCCACCAGGTTATTAATTTGGATCAAGCGGCACGATGACCAAATCCGTAGCTGAAAACACCAATACCGGCGTAACGCCCTGGACCAGTTTCGCCTCATGGGCAGTCGAGCGCATTGGCGTCGCGCTGATCGGCAAACCCCGCCATGGCGCGCTGACCGTCATCTTCCCCAATGGCCGCACGCGCACCGTCGGCAATCCGGCAACCGGCGAACACGCGGTGCTGCGGTTGAACAATTTCCGGGTGCTGAGCGAAGCCATGCAGCGTGGCACCGTTGGCTTTGCCTCCGCCTATATGGCCGGCGACATCGAGGTCGATGACCTGACTGGGCTGTTCCGCTTCTTCCTGCAGAATCGCGACATGTTCGAGAATGCCAATCCGGGCTTCTTCCGCCGCGCGGCGGGCGATCTGCACTATCACCTGTCGCGCCGCAATACGCTCGAAGGCTCCAAGAAGAACATTGCCGAACACTACGACTTGGGCAACGACTTCTATGGGCAGTGGCTCGACCCCTCGATGACCTATTCGTCGGCGGTCTTCACCTCCGGCGACCAGAGCCTCGAAGAGGCGCAACTGGCCAAGTATCGTCGCGTCGCCGATATGGCTGGGGTGACCGAAGGTTCGTCCGTGCTCGAAATCGGCTGTGGCTGGGGCGGCTTCGCCGAGACCGTGGCGCGCGACTACAAGGCCAACCTGCGCGGCATCACCCTGTCGGCCGAGCAGCTCAAGTTCGGGCTTGAGCGGCTGGCGCGGCAGGGGCTCGATCAATACGCTACGCTGGTTTTCGAGGATTACCGCCACACCGAAGGCCAGTACGACCATATTGGCTCCATCGAGATGATCGAGGCGGTGGGCGAGGACAACTGGCCGAGCTACTTCCAGACCATCCACGATCGGCTGAAGCCCGGCGGCACTGCGTCCATCCAGGCCATCACCATCAACGAGGCCGATTTTGACGGCTATCGCAGCGGTCCCGACTTCATCCAGCGCTACATCTTCCCGGGCGGCATGCTGCTGACCAAGACGGTGATGAAGGAGTTCGGCGACAAGTACAATCTCGTGCTGGAAAACGTCGAGACCTTCCGCCTCAGCTATGCACGCACGCTCAAGCTCTGGCGCGAACGCTTCCTCGAGCGTTGGCCGATGATCGCCCCGCTTGGCTATGACGAAGAGTTCAAGCGCAAGTGGGTCTATTACCTCAGCTATTGCGAGGCCGGCTTCACCGAAGGCTCGATCGACGTCGGCATCTATCAGTATCGCAAGCCGGCCTGACGCCGAGCCACGGTCAACGACATATCGGAAGAGGCGGAGCCGGCGCTCCGCCTTTGCTTGTGGCGCGAACGGATAACATGACTTGACGCCTCATCTTAATGGCCGCTAGGAAGACCCGAACACCCGTTCGAGGCCGCCATGACCGCCAAGTTTCTGACATCCCTCGTTTTTGCTGCCCTGGCCGTGTCGCCGGTGGCCGCTTCCGCCGAGCCGTGGAGCTACACCGACGGCACCGGCAATACCGTGACGCTCGACGCAGTGCCCACGCGGATCATCGCCAGCCAGGACGCCGCTGCCGGCCTGATCCCGCTCGGCATTCGCCCGGTCGGCATCTATGCCGATAGCCCCGTTGCCGACGCCAAGGCCCTGCAGGGTCTCGATCTCACCGGCATCGAGATCATCGGCCAGGCCTGGGGCGAGGTGGATATCGAGAAGGCGGCGGCTTTGGCCCCCGATCTCGTCATCGCCGAATATTGGCCGCTCGACAGCGCCTGGAGCGGCGGCGAGGATGTCGTCAACGCCCTGAGCCCGCTGGCTCCCATCACTGGCGTCCCCCAGGGCGACTCCATCCTCGCGCTCATCGAGGATTATGAAGCGCTGGCCACCGGCCTCGGCGCCGACCTGAGCAAGCCGGAAATCGCCGCGGACAAGGCCGCCTTCGAAACCGCGCTCGCCGCCTTCAAGTCCGCCACGGCGGCCAAGCCCGACCTCACCGCGCTGGCCGTCTGGGCCGGTGACGACGCTCTTTATGTCGCTGCGACCGCCGGCGCCGCCGAATTGGTGGATTTCAAGAGCTGGGGCCTCAACCTCATCGACCCCGAAATCGCCGACGATCGCGGCTATTGGGAAACCCTCTCCTGGGAAAATACCGACAAGTATCAGCCGGACCTGATCCTGGTAGACAATCGCCAGGCCGCCACCATGGAAACCGCCCTGGCGCAGCCGACCTGGACGCTGATGAAGGCGGCCGAGGCGGGTGCCGTCGCAGACTGGCCGGCCTTCTGGCTGCGCAACTATCGCGCCTATGCCGCTGAGCTGGATAAGCTCACGGCGGCCATCAGCGCCGCCGACGAGAACCTGACGCAATAGGCATGGGCGAGACGCCAGCCAGCGCCATGAAGACCAGGGGGGCCGCACGCGCGTTCGGTCTCCTCTGCCTTGTCATGGCGGCAGTGCTCGTCGCCTTCCTCTCTATCACTGTCGGTGCCCGGCCGATCACGCTCGAAACCGTTTGGTCGGCACTCACGGCCTACGATCCGACCTCGACCGATCACCGGATCATCTGGGACCTGCGCCTGCCGCGGACCATCATTGGCCTCGGCGTCGGCGCCGCCCTGGGTCTGTCCGGCGCCGTGTTGCAGGGCGCCACGCGCAACCCGCTGGCCGATCCCTCCATTCTGGGCATCCATTCCGGCGCCGCCGTCTTCGTCGTGCTGGGCGTTGCCGTATTCGGCATCACCCAGCTCAGCCTCTATGTCTGGCTGGCCTTTATCGGCGCCGGTGTCGCCATGCTGGTGGTCTATGCGGTGGCCTCGCTCGGCCGCGAGGGCGCGACCCCCATCAAGCTGGCGCTGGCTGGCGCGGCCATGACAGCCGCCATGCAGTCGGTCACGTCAGCGGTCCTCCTCACCAGCCCGCGTACGCTCGACGAAATCCGCTTCTGGCAGGTGGGCTCGCTGGCCGGACGCGATATGGACATCCTCGTGCAGGTGGCCCCGTTCCTCGCTACCGGCATCGTGCTGGCGCTGGCCAGTGGCCGCATGCTCGATGGACTTTCGATGGGCGAGGATGTGGCCCGGGCGCTGGGCCAGAATGTCGGCCGCTCGCGCGCCATAGCCGGGCTCGCGGCCGTGATCCTCTCCGGTGCCGCCACCGCCGCGGCGGGCCCCATCGCCTTTGTCGGCCTCACCGTGCCGCATATGGCCCGAGCCGCTACCGGCCCCAACTATCGCTGGATCCTGCCCTATTCCATGCTGCTGGCGCCCATCCTGTTGCTGTCAGCCGATGTCATCGGCCGCGTCATCGCCCCGCCGGGCGAAGTGCAGGTGGGCATCGTCACCGCGTTTCTCGGCGCGCCGGTCTTCATTGCCCTGGTGCGGCGCCGCAAGCTGGCGACGCTCTGATGTCCTCGCTCGACGCAGCCATCACCGTCCGCCACATCCGCCAACGCCTGGCGGCCCGCCGCCGGCTGGTGACGCTGGCTTTGCTGGTCCTGCTGGCGCTGACCTTTGCCGCCGCGCTCTATCTGGGGGACTATCATGTGCCCGCCGGCGAAGTGGTGCGCTCCCTGCTGTCGCCCTTCACCGGTCACGTCGACAAGGGCATCGACTTCATCGTGCTCAATGTGCGCCTGCCGCGCGCCACCCTGGCGGTACTCACCGGACTGTCCTTCGCGCTGAGCGGGATCATTTTCCAAACGCTTCTGCGTAACCCCTTGGCCAGCCCTGACATTATCGGCATTTCGCACGGCGCCAGCGCCGCGGCGGTGTTCTGCATCATCGCGCTGGGCCTGTCGGGCGTCGCCGTGTCGCTCGGCGCACTGGCGGGTGCGATCCTCACCGCCCTGGTCATCTACGCCCTGTCATGGCGCGGCGGCGTCACCGCCTATCGCGTGGTGCTGATGGGCATCGGCATGGCCGCCATCATGTCGGCGATCATGTCCTATCTCTTCACCCGCGCCCGGCTCTTCGAGGTGCAGCAGGCGCTGGGCTGGCTCATCGGCAGCCTCAATGCCTCGAGCAGCGCCGACATTGTGAGCCTCGCAGTTGCGCTGGCCGTATTGCTGCCCGCCACGGTGTTCCTGGTCCGCGCGCTCGACGCCATGCAACTGGGCGACGACACCGCCACCGCGCTCGGCGCCCGGGTGGAAATGGTTCGCCTGGGCCTGATCGTGGTCGGCGTGGCCTACGCGGCCTTCGCTACGGCCGCTGTCGGCCCGGTGACCTTCGTGGCCTTCGTCGCCGGTCCCATCGCCCGCAACCTGCTCGCCGGCAGCGGCAAGGGCTTCGTGCAGGCGGCCATCGTCGGGGCGCTGGTGATGCTGGGCTCCGACCTCGTCGCCCAGCACGCCCTGCCCATGGTGCAATTGCCGGTCGGCGTCGTCACCGGCGTCTTCGGCGCCGGCTTCCTGCTCTGGCTCCTGGTCGTGTCGAACCGGGCAGGGAAGGTGAACTGATGGCGAGCTGCGGAACTATCAGTAGACCTCATCCTGAGCCCGTCGAACCACGAGGTCGTGGCAGGATTTGCGTGCCCGACCTCGTGCTTCGACAAGCTCACCATGAGGTCTTGGAGAGGATCGCGAAATGACCATTGACCACCAGCTTCTCGCCGCCGGCATGGATCTCGGCTATGGCGACCGCAAGGTCGTTACCGACCTCAACCTCACCATTCCGCCGGGCAAGCTCACCGTCATCGTGGGCGCCAATGCCTGTGGCAAATCCACCGTGCTGCGCGGCCTGGCGCGGCTGCTGGCGCCTACGCGTGGCGCGGTCTATCTCGATGGCAAGCCCATCCACCAGATGTCGACCCGCGAGGTCGCCACGATCCTCGGCGTGCTGCCGCAATCGCCCATCGCGCCCGACGCCATTGTCGTCGCTGACCTCGTCGGCCGCGGCCGTTATCCGCATCAGGGCTGGTTCCGCCGCTGGACGCCCGAGGACGATGCCGCCGTCGCCGAGGCCCTGCGCGCGACTGATACGCTCGACATCGCCGACCGCCCGGTCGACGAACTCTCCGGCGGCCAGCGCCAGCGCGTCTGGATCGCCATGGCCCTGGCGCAGCAGACCGACGTGCTGCTGCTCGACGAGCCCACCACCTTCCTCGACATCAACCATCAGGTTGAAGTGCTCGACCTGCTGACGGACCTCGTCAAGCACAGCGGCCGCACCGTGGTCGTCGTCCTCCACGACCTGAACCTGGCCTGCCGCTACGCCGACCACATCGTGGCGATGAAGGCGGGGACGCTGGTGGCCGAGGGACGGCCGGCGGAGGTGATGACGGAGGCGGTGGTCGCGGATGTGTTTGGGATGGCGTCACGCGTGGTCATCGACCCGATCTCGGACACGCCGATGATCGTGCCGATTGGCAGGCACCATGTGGGGCTGGAGAGCGCCTAGCCACCTGACTTTTGCTCAAGATCGGCGCACTCTGCGCATCGGCCTACGAAGAATCGGGTGAGGACCATCTTGGGGGAGAGAAAGTCGCGCACGGCGAGGCTGCTGGCTAGCCAGCCGGTTTGCACGTATTGCGGGACTTCCCCCTCAACGTCACGGGATCACTGTCCTCCAACTGCCATTTTCGACGGCGCACACCGCCCTCCCAACTTGGAATTCGGTGCTTGCGCCGAATGTCATGATGGGACGCGCGGTATCGATAAGGTCGCCGCCGTTGTTAGCCGTATCTTTCCTGACCCCACAACGGAACAGGGCCGCGCTGACGTTCTGCATCATGTGAAAGCCCTGTTTGCGTGGAAGCCTGCGTTTGCGAGCAACATGTTCTCTGTTGGCGACCAAGAGACCAGCTATAGAGGTGCGCCAGCGCACCAAATGCGTATGGGGCCGAACAGTCCGCTGCACCCCGTTATGGATGCATTCGCGGCGAGAGTCGGCTTGGCACTCCATCGTGAAACATCGGGGAATGTTGTTGGCCAGGAAGCAGGGGTTGCTGCTCATTGGTTGTCCAATGCACGATTGGACGAGAATACAGCCATCAATGAGATGCTCGAAAGCCTCGGACATCCTCGATCGCTTCGGCAAGGCGCGTGGCATGTTGCAGATCAGTTTCGATACTGGACGGCGATCGCCGATGACGACGAAGCGCTGTTCGCATGCTTCGCAGCATTTCGCGAGGCTTTCGGGATTGTGGCGTTTGTTGCGCCGGATCATCGCCAACTGGAGGGCCGCGGTGAGCTCTTTCGGCCAGGGTTCCTAAAGGGCTTCGAGATATAATCTCGGCCGCTACGCCTGTAGCACCCTCAGCAGTTCATTGGGCGCCCGCTTTGGTTTGGGAGGAAGGTTCCTGGTACGCCCACGGGGAATCGAACCCCGCTCTGCACCGTGAGAGGGTGCCGTCCTGACCGATAGACGATGGGCGCGGACCTAGGAACTTCTGGCTTAGTCTATGTCATTCCGCTCGGGGAGGGAATGGTACGCCCTAGGGGAGTCGAACCCCTCTCTGCACCGTGAAAGGGTGCCGTCCTAACCGATAGACGAAGGGCGCCTAAGCGCTGGTGGTCGTATAGTTGGGTGATTTGTGATGCGCAACCCCCTGTTGGCGCAATCGGGATTTTTTTAACAGCCCGAGAAGGTCACGGGGCGGTTGTAGCCGCGCGGCCGGTCGCGCACGTCGACATGGATGAACTGCCGGCCCGGATAGCAGCCCAGCCCGCCCACGCTGCCGCTATTGAGCGCAAAGGCGATAAGCTGGCTCTTGTCGACGCCCGGAATGTAGAAATCGGCGGCCATGCACTTGGTGTGGTAGGAATTATCGGCTCCGCCGGCTGCCGAATTGTGCTGGTCGTCGCGATAGCCCGAATTCATGATCACCTTCTTGCCGAAGTGACCCTCGAATTCCCAGATGAGAAACCGCAGCTTGGGCGTGATGCAGAACGCGTTGACTTCGCGGCTCGAGACGAACGTGCCCCAGTCGTTGCGCTTGCCGGCATAGCCCGCGCCGCTGGAACTGGCGAACATGGCCAGCGGCGCGCAGGCCGCCAGCATGAATGCGGTGATCACCAGGGCGGCAATGGATCGGGCAGTGGTATGCATGGCGGCTTCCGAGGGACCGCCTGTTGCCTTGGCGCAACAGGCAATGGCCCGTTCTGTGAAGTCGCTAAAATACCAGCGGTTTCGCTAACCACCGGCTAAGCGCGACGGTTAGCGAAACGCTAACGCTGTGCCCGGTTGAGCCCTACCACTTGCCGGTATTGGGCATGGACAGCCAGGGTTCCTGCGGGGGCAGGGTGCCGTCCTGGATCAGCTCGACCGAGATCCCGTCCGGCGAGCGCACGAAAGCCATATGCCCGTCGCGCGGCGGGCGGTTGATGACGACGCCCATGTCGCTCAGATGCTGGCACAGCCCATAGATATCCTGCACGCGATAGGCCAGGTGGCCGAAATTGCGCCCGCCGGTATAGTCCTCGGGGTCCCAGTTATAGGTCAGCTCGACTTCGCCGCCGGCATCGCCGGGCGCCTTGAGGAAGATCAGCGTGAAGCGCCCCTTCTCGTTCTCGGTGCGGCGGACCTCCTCCAGCCCCAGTCCCTCACAGTAGAAGCGCAGGCTTTCCTCGACATTGGTCACCCGAACCATGGTGTGCAGGTATTTCATGGCACTTCTCCTCATTGGTGAAATCGTTGCAGGTGGCCTAGCAAGCCATATCGCGCGCCGCAACCGGTGCAATTCCAAACAAAGTCTTAACAACCGGCCTTGAATCGGACAGAGTATGACAGGTGTCTTGTGGAGTACCTCGCGGCGGCGAGGCGAGTAAAAAGGGCTTTGGGACTATGGGGGCCAAGTTCACTGGCGAAGGCGACGACGGGGCGATGCTGTCCGCAGAGACAGGATCGGCCAATCGCGGCGACGCCCTGTCCTCGGCGGATGCCGGGCCCGACGCGACGATCGAAGTCTCCGGCGCCATCAAGTGGTTCGATGCCGGCAAGGGCTTCGGTTTCATCGTCCCTGACAATGGCATGCCCGATGTGCTGCTGCATGTGACCTGCCTGCGCCGCGATGGCTACCAGACGGCCTATGAGGGCGCGCGCATTGTTGTCGAGGCGCTCAATCGCCCAGGTGGCCTGCAGGCGTTCCGCATCGTCTCGATGGACGAATCGACCGCCCGCCATCCCGCCCAGATGCCAGCGCCGCGCACCCACGTGGTGGTGGAACCGACTTCGGGCATGGTTCGCCTCGAGGTGAAGTGGTTCAACCGCATCCGTGGCTTCGGCTTCCTCTCGGCCGGCGAGGGCACGCCCGACATTTTCGTCCATATGGAAACCCTGCGCCGCTTCGGCATTACCGAACTCCGCCCCGGCCAATATGTGCTGGTGCGCTATGGCAATGGCCCCAAGGGCCTTATGGTCGCCGAAATCCGGCCCGACGGTTGGGGCGACGCTCCGTCTTCCCACTAGGATACGCCTCATGACCATGTTTGCCCAAGGCCTCGCCCCGGTGCTGCGCCGCGCCGCGGTGGCAATGGCCGTTGCCGTCGTGGCCCTGCCACTGGCCGCCTGCAGCGATGAGGGCAAGCTCATGCTGCACTCATCCACCGGCGATTACAGCTTCAACGTAGAGGTGGTCGACACACCCGAATCCAGGGCCAAGGGCCTGATGTTCGTCCAGGAACTGGCCGATGACGCCGGCATGCTGTTCGACTTCAAGGAAGAGCGGGAAGTGTCCTTCTGGATGCGCAACACCTTCATCCCGCTCGATATGATCTTCGTCGGCGCCGACGGCGTGGTGAAGACCATCCACGTCAACGCCCGTCCGCACGATGTCACTTCCATTCCCTCGGAAGTGCCGGTGCAGTTCGTGCTGGAAATCCCGGGCGGCCGCTCGGTGGAAATCGGCCTCAAGCCCGGCGATACGATGGACCACGCGCTGGTCGGCAAGGCTGCCAACTAGAGCCGGTGGATGACCATGCAGTCGATGACGGCCCATAGATGCAGGCTGGCGCCCGTCACCACAAAGACGTGCCATAGCGCATTCTGGAACTTGAGCCTCTCCCACAGATGGAAGACGATCCCCAGCGAATAGGTGATGCCGCCGGCCAGCAGCAGCCACATGGTCGTCGCCGGCAAGGTCTGCGCCAGCGACTGAAACACCAGCACGCCGCTCCAGCCGATGGCCAGATAGAGCGCGATAGCTAACCGACCGAAGCGTTCGGGCACGATGAGCTTGAGCGCCACCCCGACGAGGGACGCGCCCCACACGAAGGTCGTCATCAGCACCCCAGCCGTGGTGCCGCCCAGCACGGCGAGGAAGGGCGTATAGGTCCCGGCAATGAAGAGGAAAATGGCTGCCTGGTCGAACCGCGCCAGCAGCTTCTTGATGGGCGAGACCGGCCACAGGTTATAGGCCAGCGAAACGCCCAGCACGGCCACGAGCGAACCGACATAGACCACCAGCGCCGGCGCAACTTCGGGCGCGGTTTCGAGAATCGCAAACGCCAGCAGGATCGAGCCGGCAGCAATGGCGACGACCAGCCCGAGCACGTGGACGACGCCGTCCACCACCAGCTCGGCACGAGTGAACGGCCGCTGTTCGCGGCTCCACCAGGAATATCGCGTCGCCAATTTCTGCACGGGCATCTCCTTGTCCCCAACTGTTGCGCAAGGAAGTGACCAGATTATTGCAGAGCCGCGGTCGTTCCAGCATATCGTGAGGCCAACTCAACGCATCTGGTGAATAACCGGTTGCCCGACAAGACACGCGCTTGACGGGTAACGTCACCGTTACTACTGCAGCAGTGAACCGCTACGGATTTTCCATGCCGCCCATTGCCGTCCTGGTCGCTCTCGCCGATCCAACACGTTGCCGCATCATTGAAATCCTCCACCAGGGTCCCCAGCCTGTGCACGTGCTGGCAGGGTCGTTCGACATCAGTCGCCCGGCAATCTCGCGCCATCTGCGCGTGCTCAAGCAGGCCAGGCTGATCAGCGAGAAAAAGACCGGGCGGGAGAACCGCTATGCCCTCCATGCCAACAGGCTGAAGCCCGTGCGCGATTGGCTCGACGGGGTGCAGGCGACGACGGCAAAGCCGGAGGCCAAACAGGTGGTGGCCAAGCAGGTGGTGACCAAAGCCGTCCGGGCTGCCGCCAAGCCGGTGGTGGTCCCTACGACTCCGCAGGCACCGGCGCCGCAGCCAGCGCCGAAAGCGTCTTCCCAGATGGGCTTCGATTTTTAGTCCCGGTATTCCACGCCCAATTCCTTGAGCGCCCGCCACGCCACGCGGCAGGTTTGCGGCCGGTGACCGGGCGCATGCAGCAGGACCACGTCGGGGATGCCGGCAACCTTGGCCACTTCCAGCTTTGCACCCGTATCGGACACGTTACGGATGATGCAGTTCATGCGGACATGACCGAAGGTGATGGTGGCTTCGATGGCCGTATTGCGGCGCGGGGCAATTCTGCGCTCGAGCCGCAGTGCCGACTTGCCGGCGAGGAGGGTAGTAATATCACGCATGCCGATCAGCTAGCGGTCGCCGTCTTGCCGAAATCTTAAGGCGCCGCGGCCAGGGTGAAACGCCGTTAGCGGCACCCCAACCGGCTCCATGCAATTTTAGCAAGCTCCCTCCGCCCCCTCCGCCCGCTCCGCCTCGGGGATATTGTCCGCCTCGAGCGCCGGGGTGACATCCCCGGGCTCGCCTGGCAAGGGCACATCATTCCTGTCGGCTGCGCCCGCGGCGGTGGGAGGGCCTTGGCGGGTCATTTCGAGCCCAGCAGGGAAATGCCAGGGGCAGCGTCCCCTGCTGCCCGCCGGTCGACTACATGTTGGCGTAAACGGGACCCTCACCGCCCTGTGGGGGGACCCAATTGATGTTCTGGTTGGGGTCCTTGATGTCGCATGTCTTGCAGTGGACGCAGTTCTGCGCGTTGATGACGTAGGTCGGCACGCCCTCTCGCTCGGTCCATTCGTATACGCTGGCGGGGCAGTAGCGGGTCGAGGGGCCGCCGAAGACCTCAAGCTCGGAACGCTGCTGCAGGGCAGGGTCTTTGAGCTGGAGGTGGCTGGGCTGGTTCTCGTCGTGGTTCGTGTTGGACAGGAACACCGATGACAGGCGGTCGAAGGTCAGCACGCCGTCCGGCTTTGGATAGTCGATCTTGCTGTGCATCGCCGCCGGCTCCAGCGACTGGGCGTCGGTCTTGCCGTGCTTGAGCGTACCGAAGAGCGAGAAGCCGACCAGCTGGTTGAGCCACATGTCAAAACCGCCAAGGCCGACGCCAAGGATGGTGCCGAATCTGGACCAGAGCGGTTTGACGTTGCGGACCTGATAAAGGTCCTTGCCGATAGGGCCGGCGCGCCAGCTGTCCTCGATGCTCGTGACATCATCGTTGGCTCGGCCTGCGGCAATGGCGCTGGCGATCTGCTCGGCGGCCAGCATGCCCGAATGCACCGCATTGTGGCTGCCCTTAATGCGCGGAACGTTGACGAGGCCTGCCGAGCAGCCGATCAGGGCGCCGCCGGGGAAGGACAGCTTGGGAACGGACTGATAGCCGCCTTCGGTAATAGCCCGCGCGCCATAGGACAGGCGCGTGGCACCCTTGAAGGTCCCGGCGATCGCCGGATGCGTCTTGAAGCGCTGGAATTCCTCGAAGGGGTAGAGGTAGGGGTTTTTGTAGTTGAGGTGCACCACGAAGCCCACGGCAACGAGGTTATTCTCGAGGTGATAGAGGAACGAACCCCCTCCGGTCTTCATATCCAGCGGCCAGCCGAAAGAGTGCTGGACCAGGCCCGGCTTGTGGTTCTCGGGGGCAACCTCCCAGAGTTCCTTGAGCCCGATGCCGAATTTGGCCGGCTCGCGATCCTTGTCGAGGGCAAAGCGGGCGATAAGCTGCTTGGCCAGCGAGCCGCGTACACCTTCGCCGATCAGGGTGTACTTGCCCAGCAGCGCCATGCCGCGCGTGTAGTTGGGGCCGGGCTCGCCATTCTTCTCGATGCCCATGTCGCCCGTGGCGACGCCCGCGACAGCGCCCTTGTCGTCGTAGAGGACTTCCGCAGCGGCAAAGCCGGGATAGATGTCGACGCCCAGTGCCTCGGCCTTCGCGGCGAGCCAGCGACAGACCTGGCCCAGCGAGACGATGTAGTTGCCATGGTTGTTCATCAACGGCGGCATCAGGAAGTTCGGAATGCGCAGCGCGCTTTTCCGGCCCAGTACCATGAACCGATCGTCGGTGACGGCGGTCTTGAAGGGATGGTCGGTCTCATCGCGCCAGCCTGGCAACAGGCGGTCGATGCCCGAAGGATCAACCACGGCACCCGACAGGATATGGGCGCCGACTTCCGCGGCTTTCTCCAGCACCACGACGGACAGGTCGGGGTTGACCTGCTTGAGCCTGATAGCCGCGGCGAGCCCGGCCGGGCCCGCGCCAACGATGACGACGTCGAACTCCATGCTTTCGCGTTCGGGCAGATCCGCCAGCTCAACCATTCAGCCTTGTCCTAATGCGTTCAGTTCGCAACCATGGCTGCAACCAGTTGCTGGAGCGTGATTGTCCCCAGTTTGCCGCCGTGGTCGTCAACGACGACCGCGACCTGCTTATCAGACGATAGCAGGGCCGACACGGCCTTTTCCAGTACCGTCTCCGCCGGCAGTTCGATGCCGGATGAAGTATCGGCCTGCTGGCTGGAATCCATGATCGTCTGAATCTGGACGACCTTGCCGCGGTTCACGTGATGCACGAACTTGGCGATGTATTCGTCCGCGGGCCGGAGCACGATTTCCTGCCCGGTGCCCTGCTGGATGACCTCACCATCACGCAGGATGGCGATGCGGTCGCCAAGCCGGAGGGCCTCGTCAAGATCGTGGGTGATGAAGACGATGGTCTTTTTGATCTCCTTCTGGAGATCGAGCAGGATGGACTGCATGTCGACCCGGATGAGCGGGTCAAGGGCGGAAAAGGCCTCGTCCATCAGCAGGATAGGGGCATCGTTGGCGAGGGCGCGGGCCAGGCCGACGCGCTGCTGCATGCCGCCCGACAGCTGGTTGGGATAGCGCTCCTCGAAGCCCTTGAGGCCGACGCGCTCGAGCCAGTGCATGGCGGCTTCCACCTGCCTGCTGCGCGGCACGCCTTGCAGCTCGAGGCCGTAAACCGCATTTTCCAGCACGTTGCGGTGGGGCAGCAGACCAAACTGCTGAAACACCATCGCCGTCTTGTGCCGGCGGAACTCTCGCAATTGCTTGGGCGACATCTTGCAGACATCGACCCCGTCGACGAGCACTTCGCCGACGCTGGGGTCAACCAGCCGGTTGATGTGGCGGATCAGCGTCGACTTGCCCGAGCCCGACAGGCCCATGATGACCTGGATACATCCCGCGGGCATTGCGATGTTGATGTCGTTGAGGCCAAGCACATGCTTGTGGTCCTCAAGAATTTCCTTCTTGCTCATGCCGCTCTGCAGCAGCGGCACGATGCGATCGGGGTTGGCGCCGAAGATCTTGGACAGCCCCTTGATTTCGATGCCGTAGCTGGGCGTCGATCCGTCAGCCATGCGCCTGCTCCCGATGCTTCTGAATGCGTTGCCCGAAAGCCTGGCTGATACGATCGAAGATGATGGCGATACCGACGATCGCCAATCCGTTCAGGATGCCCATGGTGAAATACTGGTTGTTGATGGCGCGCAGCACGGGCTGGCCCAGGCCCTCCACGCCGATCATCGAAGCGATCACCACCATGGCCAGTGCCATCATGATGGTTTGGTTGATACCGGTCATGATGGTGGGCATGGCCAGGGGCAACTGGACGTTGATCAGCTTCTGCCACGGCGAGGATCCGAACGCGTCGGCGGCCTCCAGGACCTCCTTGTTGACCAGGCGGATGCCCAGGTCGGTAAGGCGGATGATCGGCGGCACGGCGTAGATCACGACGGCGAGCAGGCCCGGCACGCGGCCGATACCCAGCAGCATGACCACGGGGATCAGATAGACGAAGCTCGGCAGTGTCTGCATGACGTCCAGGATGGGACTGATGACGCGCTGGACCCGGTTCGAGCGCGCCATGGCAATGCCGATCGGAATGCCCAGGACCAGCGAAATCAGGGTGCAGACCAGGATCATCGAAATGGTCCGCATCGTGTCTTCCCACATATCGAAATAGCCGATGAGCAGGAGGGTGGCGACGGAGCCGATAACGATCTTCCACTGGCGACTGGCCGCCCACGCCAGCGCGCCGACGACGAGTATGAAAATGGGCCACGGCGTATTCAGCAGCAGCCGCTCGGCATAGATGAGCAGCAGCCGGAGGGGCTCGAAGGCTTGCTGGATTGGGTCGCCCCAAGCGCGGGTGAAGCTGCGAAAGCTGTCGTCGACGGTCATGCGAAGGGTTCGCAGACTGTCATCGTCCAAATGTGGAAATGCCCAGAACCAATCCATTCCGATCCCCCGTCCTGTTGTCGATGCCCTCAAATCCTGGCGGATCCGAAGAGCCGCCAGGACATTTCAGGTTCGGATCAGCGATGTGCCTAGAGTGCTGCTTCGATCTTTGCGGCGGCCTCTGGCGAGACCCAGACGCTCCAGATGTCCTTGTTGTTTTCAAGGAAGTACTTGGCACCATCTTCGCCGGTCGCCTGGTTGTCGGTCATCCAGGACAGGAGGTTGTTGACGATCTTGTTGGACCAGGACCGGGTGCCCAGATAGGTCATGACCGGTTCGCCGGCGCGTTCGGCAAAGGCGGTGGTGGTGACGGTCAGGACCTTGTCGGAGACCCATTCGTTGATCTTGGGATCGGGGCAGTCGGCGTTGGAATTGCAGCGCTTCCATTCGTCGGCGTCGTGTGCGGCGTCGAAGTTCAGCTTGACCATGGGATAGCGACCAAGGATCGCGGTCGGCGCCCAGTAATAGCCGAGCCAGCCCTGCTGGTTTTCATAGGCACGGGCAATGGAGCCGTCGAGGCCCGCCGCCGAACCGGTGTCGATCAGCTCAAAGCCGGCAGCCTCGGCGCCGTAGGCTTTGAACAGCTGGGTGGTGACGACGGTGCCGCCCCAGCCCTGCGGGCCATTGAACACAGCGCCCTTGCTTGCATCTTCGGGGGCCGGGAAAAGCTCGGGATGCTTGAGGGCGTCGCCGATGGTGATGATATCAGGATGCGCATCGGCGATGTATTGGGGCATGAACCAGCCCTGTACCGCGCCGTCGGACAAGGCCGCGCCGGTGGCGACCAGCTTGCCTTCTTCGAGGCCGCGGCCGATGACTTCGGGAACGAGATCCACCCAGGCTTCCGGAGCAATGTCGGGCTGGCCGCGCTCCGCCATGGAGGTCAGGGTGGGGACGGTGTCGCCAGAAATGACCGAAACAGTGCAGCCATAGCCAACCTCGAGGATGAACTTGTCGAGGCTCGCAAGAACCTCCGCGCTCTGCCAGTTCATCGACGCGATGGTCACGTCGCTGCAGTCCTGGGCATACACGGCAGCAGAACCCATGGTCGCCAGACCGAGGGCGAGACAGGTCAGTTTGATGGAATGCTTCATTGCTTTCTCCCACGACGCCGGACAGACCGGAGCGCCGCCACACGAGATCCCGCTTCTATGGACTTGCCGAGTGGGGATCGCATCCCGGCTAGCTCCTCCTAGGTATCGGTGGCCGGATTTTTCTCCGGCTCGTTGGAAGCGCCGATGCGCCGCGGGCAGCAAGCCTGGCAATTCTGTTGCGGTCGCCCGCCTGACGGCGGTCGAGAGCAAGCTCTGAATGGCTCCAAGGCCAGAAGTCCTGGCTAGTGGGCTGAGAATTCGGGATATCCCTTTTCGCGGCCGTGCTTGCTGCTTGGGTTGAGCTTAACGGCGGGAGGGGAAGAAAATAGGATTGGTGCGACACCTGCGCGGTTGTTTCGAGACATAGCCGCCGGCATGGACCTGCCGGGTCTCGATCACTGGTGCGGCAGACAACCGGGGTCTTACGGCTTGCGACTGAAGAGGCCCACTGGCGCAGCGGCAGTAGCGTCGAACGTTCGCTTCGCCTCAACGACCTGCGCCTTGTTGAGCCGCATCCGTGCGACGACAAAGGCGACGATGGTGAGTTGCACAAGCGCAATGAAGACGGCGAGCGAGGAGGGCCCAAACCACTCCACGGCCACCGCGGCCAGCGATGGCCCGAGGGTGGAGCCGATGCCATAGAGCAGAAGCAGCCCACCGGAGACCTGCACATACTCGCTGCGGTCGGCCACGTCGAAAACATGGGCCGAGGCGACGGCATAGCTGGGCAGGATAGTCGCTCCAAACAGGGCCGCGACGATAAGCCAGGGCCCGCCCAGCTGGGGCAGGATGGCGACGGTCACGCAGGCGATCGATGCCGCCAGGGTAATCCCGATCAGCACGTGGCGGCGGTCGAACCGATCCGACAGCTTGCCCAGCGGCCATTGGGCCAGGGCACCGCCGGCCACGACGGCGCTCATGAACTGGGCCGCCGACGCCAGGTCACCCGTCTTGGCGAGCGCAAAGACCGGGCCGAGGGCCCACAGCGCGCTGGTGGCCAGGCCAAGCAGGAAGATGGCCGTGGTGCCCGCCGGCGACAGCTTGAACAGATGCAGGGGGCGAAGTCGCACCAGCTTTGGCGGCTGTGGCGCCGGCGAACGCGACAGCGCCAGCGGCACGGCGGCACTGGAAATGACGATCGACGCGACCGAGAACAGCATGAAGGACGAGGTATCGTAGAGCGTCACCATCATCTGTCCGACGGCGGTCGCCACATAGTTCAGAGCGACGTAGATCGAGATCATCGTTCCGCGTGTCGAGGACGTCGCCCGGTCGTTGATCCAGCTTTCGATGATGAGGTAGAGACCGGCCAGGCATATGCCGGTGATGAAGCGGAGCAGGGCCCAGAATTGTGGCTGCGCCAGCATGGGATAGCAGAGCGACACGGCGGCGGTAATCGATACCAGGGCGGCGAAGGTGCGCGTATGGCCGACGCGGCTCAGCAAAAGCGGAGTGAGCAGGCAGCCCGCGACGAAGCCGAGATAGTAACTGGAGCCCAAGAGGCCCAAATCGATTGCCGAGAACCCTTCCATGCCGCCGCGAATAGGCAGCAGCATCAGCTGCAGGCCATAGCCGGTGACGAACAGGACTTCGCTGATCAACAGCGCCGACAGAAGCAGGTACGGTGACTTCGCGTCGGACGGGTTGGACAAGTGGATTCCGATCTAGCGTTCGATCACCAGGTCGCTGGTGGGCTTGGAACAGCACAGCAGCATCATGCCGGCGTCGATTTCGCGCTGACGGATACCACCCTGGTGGTTCATCTCGATCGTGCCCGAAACCTTCTTGGACTTGCAGGTGCCACACAATCCCTGGGTGCAGGAAGAGGGCAGCCGCATCCCGGCGCGCTTTGCTGCCTCGAGCACCGTCATATTATCAGGGACGTCGATGCTGCGGCGGGTCTTGGTGAATTCGACCTTGAACGTCCTGACCGTCTCCGGCGCGTCGAGCGCGATTTCGCCCTCGATCGCCTCGGCCTGTTCGGCGGCGGACAGGGTTTCGAAGTTGAAGCTTTCCTCGTGGTGGTGCTTCATGTCGAAGCCCGCGTCGTCGAGCATCTTGCGCACCGCGGCCATGTAGGGTGGCGGGCCGCAGACGAAGATTTCGCGGTTCATGAAGTCCGGTGCGATCAGCTTGATCTGGTCCAGCGACAGGCGGCCCGTCAGCCCGCTATAGGCCGCCAGTGGGTTGGCTGCCTCGCAGATCGGCACGAACTTGAAGCTGGGCGACATTCGCGCCATCAACTCCAGTTCCTCGCGGAAAATGATGTCGGTCACCGTGCGGGCCGAGTGGACGAAAACGATGTCCTTGGGCTCGGCAAGGTCGTGATAGGTCCGCGCCATGGACATCAGCGGGGTGATGCCGCTGCCGCCCGACAGGAAGAGGTAGCGCGATGCCGGGTGGGCGAAGCAGGTAAAGCTCCCCATCGGCCCCAGCGCCTTGACCGACATGCCGGGCTTGAGATTGTCATGCAGCCAGTTGGAGACCGGTCCATTCGGCACGCGCTTGACCGTGAGCGAAATGGCGTTGGGCCGGGTCGGGGCCGCCGAGATGGTGTAGCAGCGGTGGATGGTCTCGCCGCCGATCTCGAAGGCATAGGTCATGAACTGACCCGGCTGAAAGTTGAAACGCCCGGGCGTGGCCGGCGTCAGCACGAAAGTCTTGACGTCATGCGTCTCCTGCCGCACGGCGCGGCAGACCAGCGTATCGTCGGCCTCGCTATCCCAGAGGTTGGATGCGAGTTCGAGCCGGTTCGCGTCGCCCAGTGACGAAGTCATGCTCAGGCACCCAGATGTGCGGCCATGCGGCCGATGTACCAGCGCTGGAATTTCTCCACCAGCATCTCGGTATTGGGGGAGTATGGGCCGGGCTCATAGGCGGGGTTCTCGGCGCCGCGCTGGCACATTTCCACCAGCGCCGCATCCTGCTGGTTGGTGGCCGTCCACACCTCGATGAGGTTGGCAATGTCGTAGTCGACGCCTTCCACGGCGTCCTTGTTCACCAGCCACTTGGTGCGCACCAGGGTATGCCCCTCGTCCAACGGCAGCGACGAGAAGGTGACGATGTGATCACCCAGGAAATGGTGCCAGGAATTGGGCTGGGTCCAGAAGGACAGGCCGCCCAGCTTGGCATTGGTGAAGGCGCCCAGCGGAATGCGGCAGGCAGCGCGGGTATCCATGGTGTGGCTCTCGCCGTTGCCGTCGAGCGGCAGGCGCTCGGTGCGGAAGCCGGTGACGCGGCTATCGAGCTCCTCGATTTCGCGAGAGGGCAGGCCCATGCTTTCCCACTCGGCATGGCTGGTCTTGCGCAGGGCGTCGTAGCGCTGGGCATTTTCGAGGTCGAGCGGGTCCATCTCCTCGGGCGCGAAGCCGAAGCCATAGGCAAACAGCGGCACCGTCAGCTCGGGATGGTTGGCCTCGCAGTGGTAGCATTCGCGGTTGTTTTCGATGGTCAGCTTCCAGTTGCCCTTCTCGATCAGGTCGCTCTGGTAGGCAATCTTGGTTTCGCGCACCTTGTGGGGGGCGATATAGGGCCCCATGCGGGCGGCAACGTCGTCGAAATCCTCAGGCGGATTTTCGGCGAGGCAGATGAAGAGCAGGCCTTCGAGCGAGCGCAGATGCACGGGCTTGAGGCCCTTGCAGGAGGCATCGAAATCGGCGCCCATATGCGGCGCATGCATCAGGCGGCCGTCCAGGCCATAGGTCCACGAGTGGTAGCGGCAGACGAGGTTGCCGACCGTGGCCTTTTCCTCGTCGATCAGGCGGGCACCACGATGGCGGCACACATTGTGGAAAGCGCGGATTTCATTGTCGTCGTCGCGGATGATGAGGACCGAGGCCTTGCCGATATTGACGGTGGCGACATCGCCCGGCTCCGGCACGTCGGGCTCGACGCCGACATAGATCCAGTGCCGATAGAAGATGGCTTCCATATCGGCCTCGAACACCTCGGGCGAGGTGTAGAAGGGCGCATCAAGACTATGGCCGGGCTTGCGACCATGGACGAGCGCTTCCAGTGTGGGGGCCTTATTGAGCATGCAGATCTCTCCTCAACCGAGATAAGGGCAGCGTCCTCGCTTTTTGCCGCTTTGTCTTGATGCAGGGCGACAGCTGCTTTAGATTTTGCGACATTATCTTGCCGGGGGCTGATGTGCCGCGTTCGAGTCCGCAGGTGTTCGGCTTCATGCTCACCGAACAGTTCTCCATGATCGCCTTTACGGCCGCGATCGAGGCATTGCGACTGGCCAATCGGGCGACCGGCAGGCCGCTCTATGCCTGGCATTTGTATTCTGCCGACGGCAAGACCGCCGTGGCCTCCAACGGCGTGGCTGTCGGCGTCGACAGGTCGTTTCGCGACGCGCCCAATATGGACGCAGTGGTCGTTTGCGCAGGTGTGGACGTGCAACTGGTCGACCACCGCGATCTCATCACGGTCGTGCGGCGGCTGAACAAGTTTGGTGCGGAGCTCGGAGCGGTGTGTACCGGCACCTATGTGCTTGCCAAGGCCGGATTGCTCGACGGCTTCCGCTGCACCATCCATTGGGAAAACAGGCCCGGCATTCAGGCGGATTTCCCCGATCTCGATATTGGCGACGAGCTGTTCGAGATCGACCGCGACCGCTTCACCTGCGCGGGCGGCGTGGCCGCCGCCGACATGATGTTGTCGCTGATCAAGCGTGACCACGGCGAGGTCGTCGCAACGGCGGTCACCGATCAGCTCATCCTGCACCGGGTGCGCGAGGCCAGCGAACGGCAGCGCATGGATATGCGCACACGACTGGGCGTTGCCGATCCCAAGCTGCTGCGCGTCATCGCGCTGATGCAGCGCGCGATCGACCGACCGCAGACCATGGAGGAGTTCGCCCGCAGCGTGGGCGTCTCGCCACGGCAGCTCGAGCGGCTGTTCCTCAAGCATCTGGGGACGTCGCCGAACCGGCATTACATAAAGATCCGGCTCGATCACGCCTGCCAGTTGCTCCGGCAGACGCGCATGCCGATTCTGGATGTCGCTATGGCCAGCGGCTTCAGCTCGGCGTCATACTTTTCGCAGAGCTATCTCGACCATTTCGGCCATACGCCCAGCAACGAGCGCAAGGCGGCGGTGTAGCCCTCAGCTGACGGGAAGACGGTCGAAATCGACAATCTCCGCCCGGTGGCCGGTTGCGGCGACGAATTTGAGCAGTTCCGCGCTTGTGAGGGAAACGGTGGCCGTATTGACCAGCGGATGCACCGTGATGCGGGGCTTGCTCATCATGTCGGCGGCGAGCACCAGCTGCACGGCCTGGGCTTTGTCGTTGATCAGCGCCAGCGGGCTGACCGAACCCTGAACCACGCTCAGCGCCTCGAGCAGCGTCTCGCCGCTGGCAAAGGAGAATTTCTTGGCGCCGACATGGGTGGCAAGCGCCTTGAGATCGAGGCGACGATCGGTGGGAACGCAGACCAGCCAGAGACCACCCTTGGCGCCCTTGAGCAGCAGGTTCTTGGTGTGGACGCCTTCGAGGGCGCTCCAATAGGGCAGGGCCTCTTCGACCGTGTGAACGGGGGGATGCTCGATGGCGACCGGGGTGATGTCCAGTTCGGCAAGCAGGGCGTCGAGAGCGGCGCGGGCGTCAGTCATAGGAAAAGCCTCAGGTAGGAATTCAGTCGGGCAGGGTGCCGTTTTGCGCCAGAACGTGGCCGGCAAGATAGAGCGATCCGCAAATCAGCACGCGGGCATTGTGGACGCTCGCAGCCTGTTCGAGCGCTGACCGTATGGACCCTTGCGGCTGCGCCGGAAAGCCCGCCGCGGCGCCCGCCTTGGCAATGGCCTGCGCGGGATGGGCGTTCTTTTCGCCGGGAATGGTCAGCGTCAGCACCATCTGGGGTTTGAGCGGGCGGAAAGGTTCGAGGAAGAGCGCGGGATCACGCGTATTCATCATGCCCATGATCAACACGAGCGGACGCTCGGGCAAGGCGGCAATGCTGCGAGCGATGGCCGCGGCGCCGTGGGCATTGTGGCCGCCATCAAGCCAGACCTCGTGGCCTGATGGCAGCAGATCGCGCAGACGGCCGTGCGTGATGGGCTGCATGCGAGCGGGCCAGACCACGTGGCGCAAGCCGCGCGCGATGGCGTCGTCACTGACAGGCAGGCCGAAATGCCGGGTGGCGGCGATGGCGAGGGCGGCATTGTCGAACTGATGCGGCCCGGACAGGCCGGGTGCAGGGAGGTCGAGTGTGCCGGCCTGGTCGGCAAAAAGCAGGCGCTCGCCCTGGCGGCGGGCGGAGAAATCATCGCCCTGCCACAGCGGGGTGACGCCCAGATCGGCAGCATTTGTGGCGAGGACGTCATGCGCTTCGGGACGCTGGATGCCGATGACGGCGGCGGAGCCGCGCTTGAGGATGCCGGCCTTGGCATCGGCGATCTCGGCCAGCGTCTGGCCGAGGAATTCCTGATGGTCGATATCGATGGGGGTGATGATGGTGCCCAGCGGCCTGGTAACCACATTGGTCGTGTCGTAGCGCCCGCCCATCCCGGTTTCGAGCAGCAGGAAATCGGCGGGGGTTTCGGCGAAGAGTTTCAGCGCCGCGGCTGTGGTGATCTCAAACAGCGTGATGCCTTCGCCGCCGTTGAGCGCCTCGACCTGCTGCAGGGTTGCATTGAGGCGCCGGGTCGACACCAGCTTGCCGGCCAGGCGGATGCGCTCGTTGAACCGCACCAGATGGGGCGAGGTGTAGACGTGGACGCGCAGGCCGGCGGCTTCCAGAAAGGCGCGCAGATAGGCAATGGTCGAGCCCTTGCCGTTGGTGCCGGCGACATGAATGACTGAAGGCAGGCGGTCCTGCGGGCGGCCGAGGCGGTCGAGCAGGGGCTCGATGCGATCAAGGCTGAGGTCGATCAGCTTGGGGTGCAATCCGGCGAGGCGCTTGAGGATCGCGTCGGTGCGGGACAAGGCGGTCTCCAATCGAGCTGCAGCCCCCGATATCGGCACCGGGGGCTGCGGGTTTGCTGTCTGGCTGTTCGCTAGGCGGCCAGTTCGCCGTGCGGATCGAGCACGAACTTGACGGCTGCGCCCTGGTCAAAGGTCTCGTAGCCCTGGGCGGCGTCGTCCAGCGAGATGATGCGCGCATTGACGATGTCGGCGATGGGCAGGCGGTCATGCAGGATGGCCTGCATGAGCTGGCGGTTGTACTTCAGCACCGGGGTCTGGCCGGTGTGGAAGGACTGTGCCTTGGCCCAGCCCAGGCCGAAACGCAGCGACAGGCTGCCACTCTTGGCAGCAGCGTCGACGGCACCCGGATCTTCGGTGACATAGAGGCCCGGAATGCCGATGGCACCGGCAGGACGGGTGATTTCCATCATCTGGTTGAGCACGATGGCGGGCTGCTCGCCGCCGGAATGGCCGCGGGCCTCAAAGCCCACGGCGTCGATGGCGCTGTCGACTTCGTCCGAACCGGTGACCTGGGCGATCATGTCGCCGAGGCGGTCGCTCTTGGACAGGTCGATGGCCTCAAAGCCCATCTTGGCCGCGTGCGCGAGACGGTCCTTGTTGAAATCGCCGATCATGACCACGGCCGCGCCCAGGATGCGGGCGGAGGCTGCTGCGGCTAGACCCACCGGGCCGGCACCGGCAACATAGACCGTCGAGCCGACGCCGACACCGGCCTTGACCGCGCCGTGGAAGCCGGTCGGCAGGATGTCGGACAGCATGGTGAGGTCGCGGATCTTGCTCATGGCGCGATCGCGATCGGGGAATTTCAGCAGGTTGAAATCGGCATAGGGCACGGTCACGTAACGGGCCTGGCCGCCGATCCAGCCGCCCATGTCGACATAGCCATAGGCGCCGCCGGCGCGCGATGGATTGACGGTGAGGCAGACGCCGGTGTCCTGCGACTTGCAGCAGGCGCAACGACCACAGGCAACGTTGAACGGCACCGACACGATGTCGCCGACCTCGAGCATTTCGACGTCGCGGCCCTTTTCGATGATCTGGCCGGTGATTTCATGGCCCAGAACGAGACCGGGCTCGGCGGTCGTGCGACCGCGAACCATGTGCTGGTCGGAACCGCAGATATTGGTCGAGATCACCTTGAGGATGACGCCATGCTCGATGCGACGGCCATCTGGCGCCGCCAGCTTGGCATCCTCGATGTCACGCACTTCGACCTTGCCGGGTCCGACATAGACCACGCCACGATTCTTACTCATGTCCGTTCTCCTCGCTTCTGGTTATGGGCTGCCTCAGCATTCGGGCAGGTTGACCGCCAGTCCTCCCAGACTGGTTTCCTTGAATTTGGTGTTCATGTCTTCGCCGGTCTGGCGCATCGCCTCGATACAGTTGTCGAGCGGCATGAAATGCGATCCGTCGCCTCGAAGCGCCAGAGAAGCGGCGGCCACGGCCTTGGTGGCGCCGATCCCATTGCGTTCGATGCAGGGGACCTGGACGAGCCCGGCGACCGGGTCGCAGGTCATGCCCAGATGATGCTCGAGCGCGATTTCGGCGGCGTTCTCGACCTGCTCGGGCGTACCGCCCAGCACGGCACAGAGACCGGCCGCGGCCATGGCGGCAGCCGAACCCACTTCGCCCTGGCATCCGGCCTCGGCGCCCGAGATGGAGGCATTGTGCTTGATCAGGCCACCGATGGCGGCGGCGGTCAGCAGGAAATCCGCGACCTTGGCCGGATCGGCGCCGTGGCAATGGTCGAGATAGTAGCGCAGCACCGAAGGCACGACGCCGGCTGCGCCGTTGGTGGGGGAGGTAACGACCTGGCCACCGGCCGCATTTTCCTCGTTGACGGCCATGGCGTAGACGCTGAGCCAGTCGGAGGCGGCATGTGGCTGGCTGGAATTGGTGAGCTTTTCGGCCTGCAGCTGCTGATGAATGCGCCGCGCGCGGCGTTTGACTTTGAGGCCGCCGGGCAGTTCGCCATCAAGCGACAGTCCCCGCTCGATGCAGCCATTCATGACCGACCAGATATTGGCCACATCGGCTTCCACATCGGCATGGCTGCGCAGCTGGGCTTCGTTCTCGCGCTTCATGCTGGCGATGGAGAGGCCGCTGTCTTGAGCCATCGTGAGCATGCTGGCAGCGTTCTTGAACGGATAGGGCCAGCTGATATCGCCGTTGGTCGCGCTGGCTTTGGGCTGTTCGCGCTCCGCTGCCGTAACGACGAAGCCGCCGCCGATGGAATAGTAGGTCTCGCTCAGCAGCGTTTCGCCCTTGGCATCAAGCGCTGCGAAGATCAGGCCGTTGGCGTGGCCGGGCAAAGGCGGGCCATAGTCGAAAACGATGTGCCTGGCCGGATCGAAGACCAGGGGCGGCAAGCCGGCGCGTTCGAGCAGGTGGTTGACCTGGAGGTCGCGCAATTGCTGCTCGGCCCTGTCGATGTCGAGCTTGGCGGGAAGCCAGCCGAGCAAGCCCAGGGCAACGGCGCGGTCGGTGGCGTGACCCTTTCCGGTAAAGGCGAGGGAGCCATGGAGGCTGACGTGCACGCCAGCCGCCTGCTGGCCCAAAGGGGAATGCTGGAGCAGGTGAAGGAAGCTCGCCGCAGCCGTCATGGGCCCCATTGTATGCGATGAGGATGGGCCGATACCGATTTTGAAGACGTCAAAAACGCTTAGGAACACGGTACCGGGTCTCGCCTGCTAGGGGAGCGCGGTCGGGCGCCTGGATAGCGCCCGACAGGATTCAGGGCCGTCGTTACTGATAGATCGGGAAGCGGACGCAGATGTCCTGAACTTCGGCCAGGACGGCCTTTTCGACCGCAGCATCGCCTTCGGGGCCAGCTACGGCCAGTGCGTCAACGACCTGGAGGATCAGCTCGCCCACGCGCTTGAACTCGGCCTGGCCGAAGCCGCGCGTCGTCCCTGCCGAAGTGCCGAGACGGACGCCCGAAGTGACAGCCGGCTTTTCCGGATCGAACGGGATAGCGTTCTTGTTGCAGGTCAACCCGGCGCGTTCGAGCGCATGCTCGGCATCGCGGCCCTTGACGCCCTTGGGGCGGAGGTCGACGAGGACCATGTGGCTGTCGGTTCCGCCCGAGACGATGTTGAGCCCACCGGCGATTAGGGTCTCGGCAAGAGTCTGGGCATTGGCGACGACGTCCTGGGCGTAGATCTTGAAGCTCGGCTCGAGCGCCTCGCCGAAGGCCACCGCCTTGGCGGCGATGACATGCATCAGCGGGCCGCCCTGATTGCCGGGGAACACGGCCGAGTTGAACTTCTTGGCCAGTGCCTCGTCATTGGTGAGGATCATGCCGCCGCGCGGACCGCGCAAGGTCTTGTGCGTTGTGGTCGTGACCACATGGGCATGCGGCATCGGGTCGGGATAAACGCCTGCTGCGACGAGGCCGGCATAGTGGGCCATGTCGACCATGAGATAGGCGCCCACTTCGTCCGCCACCTTGCGGAAGAAGGCGAAGTCGATGACGCGCGGATAGGCCGAAGCGCCGGCCACGATCAGCTTGGGCCGCGTTTCGAGCGCCACGGCACGGACCTGATCATAGTCGATCAACTGGTTGTCTTCGCGCACCTGGTAGCTCGACACCTCGAACCACTTGCCCGACATGGTGACGGGCGAGCCGTGGGTCAGGTGGCCACCATGGGCCAGCGACATGCCCATGATGCGGTCGCCCGGCTGGAGCAGGGCGAAGTACACGGCCTGGTTGGCCTGGGCGCCCGAATGCGGCTGGACGTTGGCATAGTCGGCGCCGAACAATTCCTTGGCCCGCTCGATGGCGATCGTCTCGACCTCGTCGACGAATTCGCAACCGCCATAGTAGCGCTTGCCCGGATAACCCTCGGCATACTTGTTGGTCAGCACCGAACCCTGTGCCAGCAGCACATTGCGGGAAACGATGTTTTCCGAAGCGATCAGCTCGATCTGGTTCTGCTGGCGGCCCAGCTCACGGTCGATAGAAGCGGCAATGGCGAGATCGGTCAGGCCGCCCGGCGTCTTGGTGTGAAGCATTGTATCCTCCCCTGTGGGCGCTAGACGCCCAATTCGTATTCGCGACAGATGCCGGCAAGCAGGTGCCAGACGTGATCGGAGAACGAGTGCCAGACCTCGATGCGGAAGCGGGTTTCGGCTTCGCGCAACAGGATGATCTGGACCCGGTCGATAATGGTGCGGCGGGCTTCGCCCACAGCCATGGCGCCGACTTCGAAGGCAATGCTCGACTGCAGCGCGTCGGCCGCGGCCGGACCCTCGACAGCGATGCCGACTTCGCGATGGCCGATATCGACCAGGCTGTGGATCGTCGTGGCATAGAGCTGAGCGAAACCGGATTCGATGGCGTCGCGGTCGGCCAGTGGGGCGATCAGGAACCATTCGTCCGGACCGATGCAGGCGGCGAGACGCCCCCCGGTCGAGACCAGCCCCCCGATGGTCGCGGGCAGGTCGGCACCCCATACGGCCGATGCGGCCGCAAGGTTGGCGGGATCGATGCGCAGGTTGAAGCGTGCGGCGTTTTCCACCGAACGGATGCTGACCGGAGCATTCGCGGCGGCCAGTTGGCGGCCAACCAGAGGATGATGTTCTTGCATCATATGCTCCTTACGCGCTCAAACGCTTGTTTTCGGGGTCGAAGAACACCGTGCCGGTGACCTGGGCGCGCAGCGTGCCTGAGGGCATCGGGATGTGCACGGTCTCGCCCATGCGGCCATTGCCGCCTTCGACCACCGCCAGGGCGATCGACCGGTTTAGCGCGACGCTCCAATAGGACGAGGTGACGTGACCGACCATCTTCATGGGGACCGGCTGGTTCGGATCGAGCACGATCTGCGCCCCTTCTTCCAAGATGGTCTTGGGGTCTTCGGTCAGCAGCCCGACGAGTTGCTTGCGATCAGTCTTGAGCATGTCGGGGCGGCTCAGCGAGCGCTTGCCGACGAAGTCGGGCTTGGCCTTGCCGATCGCCCAGCCGAGGCCGGCATCGTCTGGCGTCAGCGTCCCGTCGGTATCCTGGCCGACGATGATGTAGCCCTTCTCGGCGCGGAGCACGTGCATGGTCTCGGTGCCATATGGCGTGACGCCGTACTGCTGGCCGGCCTCGATGAGCTTTTCCCAGATGGCACGGCCATAACGGGCCGGCACGTTGACTTCGTAGCCCCGCTCGCCGGTGAAGCTCATGCGGAACAGGCGCGTCGGCACACCCGCGATCTTGCCCTCGGCGATCGACATATGCGGGAACGCTTCCTCGGACAGGTCGATGCCTTCGATCAATGGTGCCAGGAGGTTACGGGCATTGGGGCCATTGACGGCGATGACCGACCACTGCTCGGTGGTGGAGGTCAGCCAGACCTTGAGTTCGGGGAACTCGGTCTGGAGGTAATCCTCCATCATGTTGAGCACGCGGGCAGCGCCGCCGGTCGTGGTGGTCACATGGAAGCGGTCGGTCGTCAGGCGGCCGATGACACCGTCGTCGCGGATGAAGCCGTCTTCGCCCAGCAGAACGCCATAGCGGGTCCGGCCGGGCTGCAGCTTGCTCCACGGGTTGGTGTACATGCGATTGAGGAATTCGGCGGCGTCGGGGCCGACGATCTCGATCTTGCCCAGGGTGGAGGCGTCGAAAATGCCCAGCGAGTCACGCGTCGCCTTGCATTCGCGGGCCACGGCGGCATGCATGTCCTCACCCGGCTTGGGGAAGTACCAGGCGCGCCGCCACAGCGCGACCGGCTCGAAAACCGCGCCCTGTTCCTCGGCCCAGCTATCGATGGACGTCTTGCGGGTCACGTCGAACAGCCGACCGCGATTGTAGCCTGCAAAGGCGCCTAAGGTGGTCGGCGTGTAAGGCGGGCGGAAGGTGGTGAGACCAACCTGCGGGGCGGGCTTCTGCACGGCATCGGCGGCGATGACCAGGCCATTGATGTTGGATGTCTTGCCCTGATCGGTCGCCATGCCGTTGGTGGTGTAGCGCTTGACGTGCTCGATCGAACGGAAGCCCTCGCGCACGGCCAGGCGGATATCCTTGGCGGTGACGTCGTTCTGGAAGTCGACGAAGGCCTTGGCAGTGGACGTGTTCTTGTCGGTCGGCAGCTCGCGGCTCGACGTTCCGGTGAGGGCGACCTCGCCGGTGACGGCGTAGGCCGGCGCTGTGCCGGTAAAGCCCGCATCCGCTGCTGCGGCGAGACCAGCCGCGGTGCCTTCGGAAAGCGCCGTGGCGAGGCCGAAGTCACCGTTACCCGCGCCCGCGCAGCGGCTTTGCTCGACATGCTTGGACGGCAGGAAGACCTGGCCGTCCTCGCGCCATTCGAGTTTGCCCTGGGTATGGGAGAACAGGTGCAGGCTGGGGTTCCAGCCGCCGCTCATCAGCAGGGCGTCGCAGGCGAACTCGCGCGCCTGGCCTGAGCTGCCATTGATCGGCTTGGCGCGAACCGAAGATACGCGGAGGCGACCCTTGGTTCCGGTCACGGTCCAGCCGGCCAGCACGTCGATGCCCAAGCCCGTTGCCGTGGCCTTGAGGTCGGCCGGCACGTCGCTGCGGATGTCGATGATGGCGCCGACCTTGACGCCGGCACGCGCCAGGTCGAAGGCGGCCAGCCAGGCGCTGTCATGCGAGGTCACGACAACAGGATTGTTGCCGACCTTGACGCCGTAGCGGTTGAGATAGGTACGGGCAGCGCTGGCCAGCATGACGCCGGGGCGATCATTGCCGTCGAACACCAGCGGCTTTTCGATCGCGCCCTGGGCGAGCACGACCTGCTTGGCGCGGACCTTCCACATGCGCTCGCGCGGCGTGCCTTGCGGGGCCGAGGCGAGGTGGTCGGTGATGCGCTGGCAGAGGCCGACGAAGTTCTGGTGGTAGTAGCCGATCGCGGTGGTGCGGGGCAGGAGGGTGACATTGGCCATCCCGGCCAGTTCATCGACGCTGGCCTTGAGCCAGGCCCAGCCCGTCTTGCCGTCGATGCCGGCATCGGTTTCAGACAGCAGCGAGCCGCCCAGTTCGGCCTGCTCGTCGGCCAGCATCACCTTGGCGCCGGTGCGGCCGGCGGCAATGGCCGCGGCGAGGCCTGCTGGGCCCGAGCCCACGACCAGCACGTCGCAATGGGCAAAGCGGCTCGAATACGTGTCCGGATCAGGCTCGACCGGTGACTTGCCCAAGCCCGCGGTGCTGCGAATGATCGGCTCGTAGACCTTGTTCCAGAAGGACTTCGGCCACATGAAGGTCTTGTAGTAGAAGCCGGCCGAGAACAGCATGTAGAGCACGTCGTTGATGGCGCCGACGTCGCACTCCAGCGATGGCCAGTGGTTCTGGCTGATGGTCTTGAGACCTTGCGAAACCTCGATCACCGTAGCGCGGGTATTCGGCTCGACGCGGGCGGGGCCGTGATCGATGCCAAGCAGCGCATTGGGCTCTTCCGAGCCGGCGGACAGGACGCCGCGCGGACGGTGATACTTGAACGACCGACCGACCAGATGCTGGCCGCTGGCGAGCAGGGCGGAGGCGACCGTGTCGCCCTCGAAGCCGGCAACGGTCTTGCCGTTGAAGGTGAACTGCACAGGCTTGTTGTGATTG
Organism: uncultured Devosia sp.; assembly: GCF_946479885.1. Next base: position 30,095 of record NZ_CAMLHM010000004.1, on the reverse strand, counting down.
ACGCGGCCGGCGCCGGGGATGCGGAAGTTGCTCATCAGCGAGCCCCCTCGGTTGCAGTCAGGTCCGGGCGCGGCTGGCCGGCCTTGTAGGTGAAGACGAACTTGTCGGTGACCGTGTCGCGGACCGCGTTGAAGAAGCGGCCGCAGCCATGGATATGGCGCCAGCGTTCGGCATGGATGCCGCGCGGGTTGGCGCGAATGAACAAGTGGTCGCGCCATTGCTCGTCGGTGAAGGTCGACGGGTCCTGCGGACGAGCAATATGCGCCTGGCCGCCATAGGTGAATTCGGCCTCTGGGCGCTCGGCATTGCAATAGGGGCAGCGGATGAGAAGCATGGCGGTCCCCTTAGTGCGCGACGGCTGCGGCGGCAGCTTCGTCGATCAGCCGGCCGGTGGTGAACCGCTCCAGCCTGAATGGTGCGTTGATCGGGTGCGGCTCGTCGCGCGCGATGGTGTGGGCGAAAACGTTGGCCGAACCGGGCGTCGCCTTGAAGCCGCCGGTGCCCCAGCCACAGTTGACGTAGAGCCCGGGAACCGGCGTCTTGCCGAGGATCGGCGAGCGGTCGGGGGTCACGTCGACGATGCCGCCCCATTTGCGCAGCATGCGCATGCGGGTGAAGATCGGGAAGATTTCGCAGATCGCGGCGACAGTATGCTCGATGAGCGGCAGGCCGCCGCGCTGGCTGTAGGACACGTATTGGTCGGTGCCCGAGCCGATGACCAGTTCGCCCTTGTCCGACTGTGAAATATAGGCGTGGACGGTGTTCGACATGACCACGCAGGGGAAGATCGGCTTGACCGGCTCGGAGACCAGCGCCTGCAGCGGATAGCTTTCGAGCGGCAGCCGCACGCCGGCTGACTCCATCACCACCGAGGTATGACCGGCGGCGGAGACGGCGACTTTCTTGGCCTTGATGAAGCCACGGGCGGTTTCAACGCCGATGACCTTGCCCGACGCATCGCGGCGGATGGCGGTGACGGGGCAGTTCTGGATGATGTCGACGCCGCGCGCAGCGGCGCCGCGGGCATAGCCCCAGGCCACGGCATCATGGCGAGCCACGCCGCCGCGGCGCTGCAGGGCCGCACCCATAACGGGGTAGCGGGCACCCGGCGAGATATCCAGGGGCGGGCAGAATTCCTTGGCCTGCTCGGCGGTCAGCCATTCGTTGTCGATGCCGTTCAGCCGGTTGGAATGGACGTGGCGCTTGAAGCTCTGCACGTCGTGTACATTGTGCGCCAGCATCATCACGCCGCGCTGCGAGAACATGACGTTGTAGTTGAGCTCCTGCGTCAGCCCTTCCCAGAGCTTCATCGAATGCTCATAGAGCATCGCGCTTTCGTCATAGAGATAGTTCGAGCGGATGATCGTCGTGTTGCGACCGGTATTGCCGCCGCCCAGCCAACCTTTGTCGATGATGGCGACATTGGTGATGCCGTGTTCCTTGGCGAGGTAGTAAGCCGCGCCAAGACCGTGACCGCCCGCACCGACGATGACGACGTCATACTCGGCCTTGGGCTGGGCGTCCGGCCATTGCGGCTGCCAGTTCTTGTGACCCGTCAGGGCATTGCCGAGCAGTGACGGAAACGAAAAGCGGGTCATCGCCTACCTCGAACGACTAGTGTTGAGGTATCATTGCGACATTATCGGCCGCAGCACAGAATGTTTGCGTCAAACGGATCGCACAAAAACGCCAAAGCTGACGGCGAACCCATGTTTGAGCCTGCCGAACAAATGCGACAGCTACGCGGCCTCGGGCACGGCGATGGTGGTCGATGTCTGCTTGCGGATTTCGTGCGGCGTATTGTTGAAGCGCTGCCGGAACATGCGGCTCAGATGCGACGAATCGCAGAAGCCGCATTCCACCGCGACCGCAGCCACGGATTTATCGGTTGTTTCAATGAGATGCTTGGCGAAGGTCAACCTGATCTGCAGGAAGGCCGCCTGCGGCGACGCGCCCAAAGCCGCCCGGAAATGCCGCTCGAGCTGGCGTTTGCTGTGTCCCATGCGACGGGCCAGTTCCGAAACAGATAGCGGATTGTCGATGTTCTGCTGCATCAGCAAAAGGGCCCGCATCACCATCGGGTCGCGGGTGGAAATGTCCATCGACACGCCAGGCTGCGGCTTTTCGGGCCGCATGGCGTCGTCGATGATCATGATGTGGAGGCTCTTGCTGGCCTGGGCGCGGCCGACATGCTTTTCCACCAGATAGGCCGCCAGATGCGCCGAACTCGCTCCACCGGAGCAGGTCAGGCGGTCGCCGTCGTCGATGAAGATCTGGTCGGAAACCGGGTCCAGCCCATCGAACTGCTCAAGGAAATCGGCATGGTGAAACCAGCTGACGCAGCACCGATAGCCGTCCATCAGCCCGGCTTTGTGCAGCAGGAAGCCGCCCGTGCAGACGCCGACCAGCGGAACGCCCGCGGCCGCGGCTTTTTCGAGATAGGCGGTGTATTCCGAGCCAAGGCCCGACATGTCGTCCATCACGCCGCCGATGACGACGATGTAGTCGAACTTCGTCGGGTCGCCGAGGCGTTCGTTGGGGTGGACGGTGATGCCGCTGCTGGACGGAACGGCGCTCATCGTGTCGGACAATACGGTCCAGCCGCACATGATCGGGCGGCTGCGGTCGCCCTCGTCCGCCGCCAGGCGCAGGACGTCGACGAAATTGGCAAAGGCGCAGAGGGTGAAGCGCTTGGCGAGGATGAAACCAACCGAAAGCCTGAGGCCGTCGGGGCGTGGTTTGTAGACCCGCGATGATGCTGCCGCACTCGTCCGGCTGCCTCGCGCCCTGGCTTCCATTGCATCCCCTTGCTGCAGTTCTCCCGTGCAGTGTCGTATCGCTAATCCAAATTTGACGCAAACGTTCTGTGCAAGAGGCCAATATTGTCGCAATGCTCCGTGCAAGATGCAGGGGCTCGCTCAAATGGCCCGTCGGTCCGGTTTGGAATGGATTGAAGATGAAAGTTCTGGTGCCTGTAAAACGCGTGGTCGACTTCAACGTGAAGATCCGCGTCAAAGCCGACGGTTCGGGTGTCGATCTGGCCAACGTCAAGATGTCGATGAACCCCTTTGACGAAATCGCCGTCGAGGAAGCCATTCGACTGAAAGAGGCTGGCAAGGTTACCGAGATCGTCGTGGTGTCCATTGGGCCCGCACAGGCCCAGGATACCCTGCGCACCGCCCTGGCCATGGGCGCCGACCGCGGCATCCTGATCAATGTCGAAGGCGTGGTCGAGCCGCTGACCGTCGCAAAGCTCCTCAAGGGCGTGGTCGAGGCAGAAGCGCCGCGGCTGGTGATCCTGGGCAAGCAGGCGATCGACGATGACGCCAACCAGACCGGGCAGATGCTTTCGGCGCTGCTGGGCTGGTCGCAGGCCACCTTCGCTTCCAAAATCGAGCTCGGCGACGACAAGGCCGTGGTGCTGCGCGAAGTCGATGGCGGCCTGCAGTCGATCGAAGTCAAGCTGCCCACCATCGTCACCGCCGATCTGCGTCTCAACGAGCCGCGCTTCGCCTCGCTGCCCAACATCATGAAGGCCAAGAAGAAGCCGCTCGAGGAAAAGACCGCTGCCGACTACGGCGTGTCGGTCGAGCCGCGCCTCAAAGTGCTCAAGACCGAAGAGCCGGGCACGCGCAAGGCCGGCATCAAGGTCGCCAGCGTCGCCGAACTGGTCGACAAGCTGCGCAACGAAGCCCGCGTCATCTGATCCAGCGAGGACACAAAAATGGCAATTCTTCTTCTCGCCGAACACGATAATGCGACGATTTCCGAGCTGACGGCGCGCGCGCTGACAGCCGCCGCCAGGATCGGTGGCGACATCGACATCCTTGTCGCCGGCAAGGGCGCACAGGGCGCTGCGACTGCCGCCGCCGGTCTTGGTGGTGTGCGCAAGGTGCTGCTCGCCGAGAGCGACGCCCTGGCAAACCAGCTGGCCGAGCCGTTGGCCGACCTTATCGTCTCCATCGCCGCAGGCTATGACGTGTTCGTTGCGGCGGCGACGACGACGGGCAAGAATGTCTTTCCGCGCGTCGCCGCGCTGCTCGACGTGATGCAGGTTTCCGAGATCGTCGAGGTTGTCTCATCAGACACCTTCAAGCGTCCGATCTATGCCGGCAACGCCATCCAGACCGTGCAGTCGACCGACGCCAAGAAGGTCATCACCGTGCGCACCGCCGGCTTCGCGCCAGCCACCGCCGGGGCAGGGGCGCCTATCGAGGCCCTCACCGCCACCGCCGATCGCGGGCTCTCCGTGTTCCTCGAAAACCGCATGGCCAAGAGCGAGCGTCCCGAACTCGGTTCGGCGCGCGTGGTCATCTCGGGCGGTCGTGCCCTGGGGTCGCTGGAGAAATTCCGCGAGATCATCCTGCCCGTGGCCGACAAGCTCGGTGCGGCAGTGGGCGCATCGCGCGCGGCGGTGGATGCCGGCTACGCACCCAACGACTGGCAGGTCGGCCAGACCGGCAAGATCGTGGCGCCCGACCTCTACATCGCCATCGGCATCTCAGGCGCCATCCAGCACCTGGCGGGCATGAAGGAAGCCAAGGTGATCGTCGCCATCAACAAGGACGAGGACGCCCCGATCTTCCAGATCGCCGACTATGGCCTGGTGGGCGACCTTTTCGAACTGATCCCGGAACTCGAGCGGCAGCTCTAAGGGCGCGCTCCAACTCAATCGAGACATCAAGATGACCGAGAACAAGTTCATCCTCAAGCTGAGCTGCCTCGACCAGCCCGGCATCGTCGCGGCGCTGACAACCGCGCTGGCCGCGCGCGGCGCAAATATTCTCGAATCCAACCAGTTCTGCGACCGACAGACCAATCAGCTGTTCATCCGCATCGCCTTCGCGGTGCCGGCAACGACCACCAGGGAAATGCTCGACCTGGCGCTCAAGCCCGCCATCGATCGCTTCGACATGAAGCTCAAGCTCGAAGATCTGTCGCGCCGGCCCAAGATCATCATCATGGTCTCCAAGTTCGACCACGGCCTGCTGCACCTGCTCTACCAGATCAAGGTCGGTTGGCTGAATGCGGAGGTCGCCGGCATCGTCTCCAACCACGAGGATTCGCGGCGCACGGCGGAGCAGGAAGGCATTCCGTTCTACTATTGGCCGATGAACAAGGACAACAAGACCGAACGCGAAGAGCAGTTGATCGAACTGGTCAAGGAAACCGGCTCGGAGCTCGTCGTGCTGGCCCGCTATATGCAGGTCCTCTCCAATGAATTGTCCAACCGCCTCTACGGCATGGTCATCAACATCCATCACTCGTTCCTGCCGAGCTTCAAGGGCGCCAAGCCTTATCACCAGGCGCATGAGCGTGGCGTGAAGCTGATCGGCGCGACCGGCCACTACGTGACCGCGGACCTCGACGAAGGCCCGATTATCGAGCAGGAAACCGAACGCGTCAGCCATGCCATGACATCGGAAGATTTCGTCGCCACCGGCCGCGATATCGAGTCCCGGGTGCTGGCCCGCGCGGTCAAGTATCACCTGGAAGGCCGGGTCATGCTCAACCACCACCGAACAGTCGTGTTCACGAACTGATCCGCAAGGGGTGCCGGTGACGGCACCCCACCAACAACCCGATGTCTCTGGTGGCCAGATGAGTGCTCGGATTATCGACGGCAAGGCATATGCGGGCAGCCTGGGTGAAAAGATCACCGGCTGCATTCCTGAGCTGACGCAGCGGTCTGGGCAGGTGCCCGGGCTGGCCGTCGTGCTCGTCGGCACCGATCCCGCCAGCGAGATCTATGTCCGCAGCAAGGGCAAGATGGCCCGTCAGCTGGGCATGGCCAGCTTCGAACATGTGCTGCCGGCCGAGGTCAGCCAGGATGATCTGCTGGCCCTGATCGCCGCGCTCAATGCAGATGACGCCGTGGACGGCATCCTCGTGCAGCTGCCGCTGCCGGGGCATCTGGATTCCCTTGAGGTCATCGAGGCCATCGATCCGGCCAAGGATGTCGACGGCCTGCATCCATCGAGCGCCGGCCGGTTGGCATCCGGTCTGCCCGGGCTGGTATCCTGCACGCCGCTTGGCTGCCTGATGCTGCTCAAGTCGGCGCTGGGCAATCTGTCGGGTCTCGATGCCATTGTCGTGGGTCGATCGATCCTGGTCGGCAAGCCGATGGCGCAATTGCTGCTCGCCCAGAACTGCACGGTCACCATCGCCCATTCGCGCACGCGCGACCTCGCCGGCAAGGTGCGGCAGGCCGATATCGTCGTGGCCGCCGTGGGTCAGGCGGAGATGATCAAGGGCGAGTGGATCAAGCCCGGTGCCACCGTGATCGACGTGGGCACCAGCCGCGTCATGCGGGGCGACAAGAAGGCGCTGGTGGGCGATGTTGAATTCGCCGCCGCGTCGGTCAATGCTGGTGCCATCACGCCCGTGCCGGGTGGTGTTGGCCCGATGACCATCATGAGCCTTATGCACAACACTTTGCTCGCCGCGCATATGCGGCGGGGCCTGCCTGTCCCCCAACTCTGGTAAATATCCTGGCCCGCACCCGTCCGGCGAAGACGGGGCAGGCCGAATTCGACTTCGCCCACAACGGAGAAAGATCAAAATGGCAGCGTTTCCCGAAAAGGCGCGGGTCGTCATCGTCGGACTGGGCGGGATTGTGGGTGCCTCGATCGCGCACCACCTGGTCGAACGCGGCTGGGACGACATCGTGGGTATCGACAAGTCGGGCATCCCCACCGATATCGGCTCCACCGCCCATGCCTCGGACTTCTGCTACGCGACCAGCCACGACTTTCTGAGCTGCTGGACGACGCTTTATTCCATCGATTTCTTCGACAAGATGGGCCACTACGCCCGCGTCGGCGGTATCGAAGTCGCGCGCGTGGGCGATGACCAGCGCATGGACGAGATCAAGCGCAAAGTTGCCTCGGGCAAGGCATTCGGTACCCGCGCCCGGCTGATGGACCCGGCCGAGATCAAGGCGAAGATGCCGCTGGTCGAGGAGAGCATGATCCAGGGCGGCCTATGGGACCCCGATGCCGGCCTCGTCATTCCGCGCTCGCAGACCGTCGCCGGCAAGCTGGTGGACCAGGCCGCAACGGCAGGCAAGCTTCAGGCTTTCGCCAATACCTCTGCTAAGTCGCTGGTCATCGAGGATGGCCGCATCAAGGGCGTGGTGACCGACCGCGGCACCATCATGGCCGACCATGTCGTGGTCTGTGCCGGCTTGTGGGGCCGCCTGGTCGCCGAAATGGCGGGCGAGGACCTGCCCGTCATGCCGGTCGATCACCCGCTGACCTTTTTCGGTCCGTATGACGGCTTCGCCGATACCGGCAAGGAAATCGGCTATCCGCTGCTGCGCGACCAGGGCAATTCGGCCTATCTGCGCGACACGGGCGATCCGACGACCGCCGAGGGTGGCCAGATCGAGTGGGGCTATTACGAGGAGCACAATCCGCGCCTCGTGCATCCGCGCGAACTCCTGGAAAAGGAGCAGGCCCGCCTGTCGCCATCGCAGCGCGACCTCGACCTCGAGCAGGTCATGGAGCCGCTCGAACGCGCCATGGAGCTGACGCCGATCCTCGGCGAACTGGGCTATAACGAAGGGCACTCCTTCAATGGCCTGCTGCAGACCACCACCGATGGCGGCCCGTCCATGGGCGAAAGCCGCAAGGTGCGCGGCCTCTGGTATGCCGTGGGCATCTGGGTCAAGGACGGTCCGGGCATGGGCAAGCTCATCGCCGACTGGATGACCGATGGTCGAACCTCGATCGACCACAACAAGATCGACTATGCGCGCTTCGCCGATTTCCAGCTCACCGAGAAATGGATCGAAGAGCGCTGCACCGAAACGGCGATGAAGATCTACAATCCGCCGGTGCATCCGCGCGAGCCGTTCTCGGGCGGTCGAAACATCCGCCGCTCGCCCTTCCACGAGCGCGAGAAGGAACTGGGCGGCTATTTCATGGAACTGGGCGGCTGGGAACGCGCTCACGGTTATGCCGCCAACGAGCACCTGCTCGAAAAGTTCGGCGACCGCGTGCCGGTGCGCGCCAATGAATGGGACAACCGCCATTTCTGGCGCGTGTCCAATGCCGAGCATCTCGAAATGACCGAGAATTGCGGCATCATCAACCTGTCGCACTTCTACATCTGCGACATCGAAGGCCCCGACCACGTCGAGCTGATGGAATGGCTCTGCGCGGCCAAGATTGGCGGCGATGCCAATATCGGCAAGGGCATCTATACCCACTTCCTCGACGAGCAGGGCATGGTGCGGGCCGACTTCACCGTCATCCGCATGGCTGACCGCATCCGCATGATCAACGGTGCCGATGCCGGTCCGCGCGACCTGCAATATATGCGCCGTGTCGCCCAGGATCGCGGTTTCGACGCCACCATTACCGATGTGACCGAAAAGAACATCACCGTCGGCATCTGGGGCCCCAATGCGCGGGAAAATCTCAGCAAGCTGGTGGAAGACCCCTCGGTCCTGCTGGCCGAGAACTTCCCCTTCGCCGCCATCAGGCCCCTCACCATTGCCGGCAAGTCGGTCACGGCCTTCCGCATCTCCTATGTCGGCGAGCAGGGCTGGGAACTGCATATGGCCTATGAAGACGGCCTGGCGGTTTGGGATGCCCTGCGCTCGACCGGCGTCATCGCCGTGGGCGTCGAGACCTATGCCAATACCCGTCGCATGGAAAAGAGCCTGCGCCTGCAGAATGCGGACCTGTTGACGGAGTATAACCTGCTCGAAGCCGACCTGGCCCGTCCGAAGGTCAAGGAAGCCGACTTCTGCGGCAAGGCCAAGCATGTCGAATACCGCGAGCGCGAGCACCAGCCCGCCATGCTGTGCACGCTGGTCATGACCGACAATATCGACAGCAAGGGCGTCGCCCGCTACCCCGTCGGCATCATGCCGGTGATGGACCCGGCGACGGGCGAGACGCTGGTCGATGAATTGGGACGCCGGTCCTACACCACCTCGGTGGCCTATGGCCCCACCATCGGCAAGAATATCGCGCTGGCCTATCTGCCCTGGAGCCATTGCCAGGTCGGCCGCCAGGTGACGCTGGAATATTTCGGTGAAACCTATCCAGCCGAGGTCGCCGGCGTCGGTTACAAGCCACTTTACGATCCGGAAAACCTCAAGCCACGAACTTGAGGCTGGCTGGGCTTTAGCGACGATCGAGGGCCGTATCGGCCCTCGATTTGTTTGGGGGACGTCGTGGCGGGGCAGGCGGCACGCGCAAAGACGGACCTAAGCCTGCTCCCCAGACCGGCGAAAGTCGTTGAGCTTGATTGTCTCGCTGAGGAATGCGGCGACCAGCGGCGTATGGGGATCTCTATGGGCCGCAACCACGCCCACGATGTGGTTCGCAACCGGTTCGACGATCGGTATCGTGCGGATGGTTTTCGATAGATCGAATGCCCGCACGAGGTTGCCCGGCATGATCGACGACCACTTGCCGGTCACGATGTGGGAAAACAGCACGATCATCGAATTGGATTCGAGCGTCGGCCGTGCCGTGGCGCCGGCTTCGGCAAGGTGCTGGTCGATGATCCGTCGGTTCTGCATATCGGGCGTGAGCAGGCACAGCGGCAGGTTGACGAGCTCGGCCCAGCTGACCTGCTCGGCATCGGCGAAGGGGCCGCCTTCCGACGTGACCAGGTGATATTGCTCCAGGTACAGCGGAACCGAGATGACGCGACCGAGCGGTTCGTTGTCCAGGTAGGTGATGCCGATATCGGCATCGAAATTGCCAACGAGCGACAGGATTTCCACCGAGGTCCGCGACAGGATCGAGAAAGTCACGCCGGGATGCTTTTCGCGAAATGGCGTGGTCAGCTCGGCGACCATCGCCAGCGCGGTGGGAATGACGGCGATACGAATACGGCCGGACAATCCGCGGCGGGAGGCCCTGACCTCTTCGCGCATGGCCACCGCATCCCCCACGATGCGTTGCGCCCAGCCGAGCACCAGCTCGCCCTCGGGCGTGAGCCCGCCGAACCGCGAGCCGCGCTTGACCAGCATGATCCCAAGCGAGGACTCCAGCTGCTTGATGGCCGATGACAGCGTAGGCTGGGTGATGCCACAGGCTTCAGCCGCTCGGCCGAAATGCCGCTCGCGCGCAAGGGCAATGAAAAGTTCCAGTCGTTCAAGCAGCATGGCGACTTTCCCCCGGCCTTGGGTTCACCACGCTTTGCGGGGGACCGTCAAGTCGACTGGCCGTTCGCATCGACGGGATCGGGTCGTCGCACCGCCGCGGCCGCCTCGCGGACGATGGGGCTGAAGCCCTCACCGCCCGCATCGAAGAGGTGCAGGAACTGCCGGCGCATCCGCGGTTCCCAGAACTTGTTGATGTGGTCCGCCACACTGGCTGCCCCAGCCGGCCCCGATTGCGAGCTGAAGAACGTGCCGATCTGGTTGGCCATGCGTACCAGCTTCAATGCTGTTTGGTCATCATGCGACATGCTTGTCGTCTCCGGCATTGAGCCGTTCGGGGTGCGCAAAAACGTCGAATTCTTCGCCTCTCACCAGGGCTATCAAGGTCATTCCTGCCTCCTCGGCGGTGCGGATGGCCAGGGCAGTGGGGGCGGAAACCGCCAGGATGGCGGGCGCGCCGATGGCTGCTGCCTTTTGCACCATCTCGACCGAAAGCCGCGACGTCACCGCGATCGCTCCCGTTGCCCCGGCAATTCCGGCCTTCGACAAAGCCCCGGCCAGCTTGTCGAGGGCATTGTGACGCCCCACGTCTTCCCGGACAAAGGCAATACCGTGGCCCGGCCTGAAAAAGCCGGCGGCGTGTACGGCGCCGGTCTGGGCGTGGAAAGGTTGGTCCTTGGCCAACAGGCGCATTGCTTCGCCGACGTCGTTCACCGAGAGAGTGAACGACCCGGCAGGGACTTTCGCAACGGGCCGAACGGCTTCCTCGATCGATTCAATGCCGCAGAGGCCACAGCCGACGGGCCCGGCCAACCGCCTGCGTCGCGCCTTGAAGCGGGTATTGGCAGTGTCGCGCAACCACATCTGGATATCGATCCCGGACTCCAGATGCTCCACATGCATCCGCTCGATCTCGTCGGGAGCACCGATGATGCCTTCGGTCAGCGCGAAACCAAGCGCAAAATCCTCGAGGTCGGAGGGGCTCGCCATCATGACCGCATGGGTCGTCCCGGCAAATGACAGGGCCACCGGCACCTCTTCGGGCACGCGGCGCTCCGACCATGTCGTCTCCGCCACGCGGCGGGCTAGCCTGGTGAACTGGATGACGGGAGGCCTCTCGGCCATGCTCATTCGGCAGGCTCCGCCGGCGTGGCGATGCGGCGGGAACGGATCGAGAGCGCTTCGTACTCCGTCTGCCAATCGGAGGGCCCGTTCGATGGCGCCACCTGCACCGCCGTCACCTTGTATTCCGGGCAATTGGTCGCCCAATCCGAAAAATCGGTGGTGATGACATTGGCCTGCGTCTCGGGATGATGGAACGTCGTGTAGACGACACCCGGAGCCACCTTGTCGGTAATATGCGCGCGGAGAGTCGTTTCGCCTGCACGGCTGGCCAGGCGCACCCAATTGCCTTCCCGCACGCCGCGCTGCTCGGCATCGTGCGGATGGATTTCCAGGATGTCCTCGTCGTGCCAGACGACATTGGCTGTACGGCGGGTCTGTGCGCCCACATTGTACTGCGACAGAATTCGACCCGTGGTGAGCAGGAGCGGGAAGCGTGGTCCCGTGCGCTCATCGGTGGGCACATACTCGGTGCGGAGGAACTTGCCACGGCCGCGGACGAAGCCGTCCATATGCATGATCGGCGTGCCCTCGGGCGCGGCCTCATTGCACGGCCACTGGACTGACCCCAGGGCATCCAGGCGCTCGTAGGAAACGCCAGAGAAGCTCGGCGTCGTCGCGGCGATTTCGGCCATGATCTGGGAGGGGTGGGTGTAGCTCCACTCGAGGCCCATCGCCTGGGCCATCCGCTGGGTCACCTCCCAGTCAGCCAGCCCGTTGCGCGGCGCCATGACCTTGCGCACCCGGTTGATCCGGCGCTCGGCATTGGTGAAGGTGCCGTCCTTCTCGAGGAAAGTCGAACCTGGGAGGAAAACATGCGCGTAGTTGGCGGTTTCGTTGAGGAAGAGGTCGTGGACCACGACGCATTCCATCGCTTCGAGGCCCGCCGAGACATGCTTGGTATCGGGATCTGACTGAAGGATGTCCTCACCCTGGATGTAGAGCGCCTTGAAGGTACCGTCGACGGCCGCGTCGAGCATGTTGGGAATGCGCAAGCCGGGCTCGCGGTCGAGCTTGACGCCCCACAGCATTTCGAAGGTTTCGCGCGCGGCGTCGGCTGAAACGTGGCGGTAGCCCGGCAATTCGTGGGGGAACGAGCCCATGTCGCACGAGCCCTGCACGTTGTTCTGCCCGCGCAACGGGTTCACGCCAACGCCGGGCCGGCCGATATTGCCGGTCAGCATGGCAAGGTTGGCGATCGCCATCACCGTCGTCGATCCCTGGCTGTGCTCGGTGACGCCCAGTCCGTAGTAGATCGAACCGTTGCCGCCTCTCGCGAACAGCCGGGCCGCCTGGCGCACCATCTCGGCGGGGACACCGGTATATTGCTCGGTCTGTTCCGGGCTGTGACGCTGATCGGAGACGAATTCGGCATAATCCTCGAATTCCGACCAATCGCAGCGCTCGTGGATGAAGGACTGGTCGAACAGTCCTTCGGTGACAATCACATGGGCAAGGGCGGTCATCACGGCGACATTGGTGCCGGGTGTGAGTGCCAGATGGTAGGCCGCTTCCACATGGGCGGAGCGCACGGTCTCGGTGCGGCGCGGGTCGATGACGATCAGCTTGGCGCCGGCGCGCAGGCGCTTCTTGAGCCTCGACGCAAAGACCGGGTGAGCCGCGGCAGGGTTGGCGCCGATGACCAGCACCACGTCGGTATCCTCGACCGAGTCGAAATCCTGCGTTCCGGCAGAGGTCCCGAAAGCCTGCCCGAGTCCGTAACCTGTCGGCGAGTGGCAGACGCGGGCGCAGGTATCGACATTGTTGTTGCCGAAGCCCTGGCGGACGAGCTTCTGCACCAGATAGGTCTCTTCATTGGTGCAACGCGACGAGGTGATGCCGCCCACCGATCCCTTGCCATAGGTCTGCTGGATACGGCGGAACTCGCTGGAAATATGGCCAAAGGCCTCTTCCCAGCTCACCTCGCGCCAGGGGTCCGAAATCTTCTCGCGAACCATGGGATTGAGGATGCGGTCCTGATGGGTGGCGTAGCCCCAGGCGAACCGACCCTTGACGCAGGAATGCCCGCGATTGGCCTTGCCATCCTTCCACGGCACCATGCGGACGAGTTCGTCGCCGCGCATCTCGGCCTTGAATGAGCAGCCCACGCCGCAATAGGCGCAGGTGGTGATGACCGAATGCTCGGGCTGGCCGATTTCGATCACCGACTTCTCGGTGAGCGTCGCGGTGGGGCAGGCCTGCACGCAGGCGCCGCAGGAGACGCAGTCGCTTTCGAGGAAAGACTGGTGCATGCCGGGCGAGACCCGGCTGTCGAAGCCGCGGCCCTCGATTGTCAGCGCGAACGTGCCCTGAACCTCTTCGCAGGCGCGAACACAGCGGGAGCAGACGATGCACTTGGAAGGGTCATAGGTGAAGTACGGGTTCGATTCGTCCTTGGGCATATGGCGGAAATTGCTTTCGCCGCCGCGCGTGGCCGAGACGTGGTTGTCACCTTCGTAGCCGTAACGCACATCCCGCAATCCCACGACGCCGGCCTGGGTTTGCAGTTCGCAATCGCCGTTCGCGGCGCAGGTGAGGCAGTCGAGCGGGTGGTCGGAGATGTAAAGCTCCATCACCCCCTTGCGCAGGGTCTTGAGCCGGTCGGTCTGCGTCCTGACAACCATGCCCTCGGCCACCAAGGTCGTGCAGGAAGCGGGCGTGCCGTTGCGTCCATCGATCTCGACGAGGCACAGCCGGCACGAGCCGAAGGCATCGACCATATCAGTGGCGCACAGCTTGGGCACCGATATGCCGGCATCCATGGCCGCCCGCATCACGGACGTGCCCTCGGGCACGCTTACCGTGAAGCCATCAATCGAGAGCGAGACGGACTTCTCGGCTTTGGAGGCCGGCGTGCCATAGTCGATTTCCTTGATGAGACCCATGGTGACGTTCTCCTATTCGGCCGCGATCGCTGCCGGGCGCGGCGCGAAGTCATCTTGAAAGTGGGTGATGGCGCTCATGACGGGGTAGGGGGTGAACCCGCCCAATGCGCAGAGGGAGCCGAATTTCATGGTGTCGCAGAGGTCGGCGACCAGCGCGAGGTTCTTCTCGCGATCGATGCCGCGGGCGACCTTGTCCAGCGTTTCAACGCCGCGCGTGGAGCCGATGCGGCAGGGCGTGCACTTGCCGCAACTCTCGATGGCGCAGAATTCCATGGCGAAGCGGGCCATCTTGAGCATGTCGGCGCTATCGTCGAAGACGGTGATCCCGGCATGCCCGATCAACCCGCCCCTGGCGGCAAAGGCTTCGTAGTCGAAGGGCGTATCGAACAGCGCAGGTGGGAAATAGGCGCCCAGGGGACCGCCCACCTGCACGGCCTTGACCGGCCTGCCCGATGCGGTTCCGCCGCCGATGCCTTCGACGATCTCGCCCAGCGTCAACCCGAACCCAATCTCGAACAGGCCGGTATATCGGCTGTTGCCGGCGATCTGGATCGGAATTGTCCCGCGCGAGCGGCCCATCCCGAAATTCTTGTAGTGGGCCGCGCCCTTGTCGAGAATCACCGGCACCGAAGCCAGCGAGATCACGTTGTTCACGACAGTGGGCTTGCCGAAGAGGCCATTGAGCGCCGGTAGCGGCGGCTTGGCCCGGACGATGCCGCGCTTGCCTTCGAGGCTGTTGAGCAGGGACGTTTCCTCCCCGCAAACATAGGCACCGGCGCCCATGCGCACTTCGATGTCGAAGGCCCGCCCGGAGCCAAGCACCGAGGCCCCCAATATGCCAGCACGGCGCGCCAGCTCGGCTGCCGCGCGCATTGTCGCCACCGCATGCGGATATTCGGACCGCGCATAGATGTAGCCCTTGGTCGCGCCCACCGCGAGCCCGGCAATCGCCATGCCCTCGATCAGGACGAAAGGGTCGCCCTCCATGATCATGCGGTCGGCGAACGTCCCCGAGTCACCTTCGTCAGCATTGCAGACGATATATTTGCGGTCGGCCGTCGCGCCCGCCACCGTGTTCCACTTGATCCCGGTTGGAAAACCCGCCCCACCGCGCCCGCGCAGACCCGACTCCGTCACCTCGGCGACGATTGCGGCGGGCGACATCGCCACGGCCTTCGCCAGCCCCACGAGGCCGCCATGACTGCGATAATCGTCAAGCGACAGGGGATCGATGACGCCGCAGCGCGCGAAGGTCAGGCGGGTTTGCCGGGCCAGAAACGGTATGGCCTCGGTTGGGCCCAGACTCAAAGGGTGGTCGCCGCCTGCCAAGATATCCGCGTCGAGCAGGGAAGGCACATCAGACACGGCGACGGGGCCATAGCTGAGCCGCGTCCCGCCCACATCCACCTCGACCAGGGGTTCGAGCCAATGCAGGCCCCGCGATCCGTTGCGGACTATTTTCGCAGCTAGTCCGCGTGCGCTAAGCTGCTCGGCCATGGCACGGGCAACGTCATCGGCGCCGAGCGCCAAAGCTGCTGCATCGCGGGGGATGTAGATCGTGACGGTCATCCGCGCACCCGGTCTATGATCTCGATGATTTTCTCGTCATTGAGCCGGCCAATCGGCACCCCGTCCAACATGGCCGCCGGCGCGCATGAACACAGGCCGAGGCAATATACGGCTTCAATTGTCACCGCGCCGTCGGAACTTGTTTCACCCATCTCGGCGCCCAGCAGGGCCTGGAGCGAGGCCGATATGGCATCCGATCCCATCGATTGGCAGGATTCGGCCCGGCACAGCTTGAGGACATGCCGCCCCGCCGGCTGCCGCCGGAAGTCATGGTAGAAGCTGACGACGCCATGCACTTCCGCATTGGAAATGTTCAGCGCATCGGCAATCAGCGGCAGCGCTTCGGACGGGATATGGCCGAAATCTTCCTGCATGTCGTGCAGGATAGGGAGCAGGGGACCTTCGAGGGCGCTCGATCGCCGGATGACCTCCTTGATCCGTGTCGATAGGACATCCGTCTCCTGCATCTGCGACACCGTGCACCCCGCTCAATTTAGAACGATTTTAACACGCAACCACCGTGGCAGATCAATACAGACGCGCCGTTGAACGATAGAGCGCATCTATCGTTGGTGGTTGGCAGTGGGCGGGCGTCAGTGAACGCCCGCTCCAGGACGAGGCGGCTTGGCGCGCAGGGCCGTGACAATGTCCTGGCTGAAGATACTGCCGACCAGTTGCCCGTCCGCGCCTCTGACGCAGACCGAGGGTGCCCCGGCGGAGAGTTGCTCGATCACGGCCGCCAGCGGACTGTCGGACGGAACGGCGTTCACGCCGCTACCGATATGGGTGGTCATGATGTCCATGGCGCGCAGCACATTGAGCGGGTTCATGTGGGCCACGAAATCCTCGACATAGCCGTTGACCGGATTGGCGATGATCTCCTGCGGGGTCCCGCATTGCACGATGCGTCCACCCTCCATCAGCGCAATACGGTCACCCAGCTTGAAGGCTTCGTCGAGATCGTGGCTCACGAAGATGATGGTCCGCTTCAGTTTGGCCTGCAGTTCGAGCAATTCGTCCTGGAGCCGCGAGCGGATCAGCGGATCGAGAGCCGAGAACGGCTCGTCCATGAGCAGGATCGGCGCCTCGGTGGCGAAGGCGCGGGCAAGTCCGACGCGCTGCTGCATGCCGCCGGACAGCTGCCCGACATTGCGGTCGGCCCAGTCGGTGAGCCCGACCAGTTCCAGCTGCGTCCGGACCTTGGCGTGGCGCTCCGCCTTGGAGAGGCCATCGAGCTCGAGACCAAGCCCGACATTGTCGAGCACGGTGCGCCAGGGCAGCAGGCCGAACTGCTGGAAGACCATGGCCACCGATTTGCGCCGCAGCCGCAGCAACTCGTCACGGGTGCATGATGCGGGATCGCACTGCTGGCCTTGATCGATGACCTTGACCGACCCTCGAACCACCGGATTGAGGCCGTTGACGGCCCGCAGCAATGTCGACTTGCCGGAGCCCGAAAGGCCCATCAGCACCAGGATCTCACCCGTCTTTACGGTCAGCGAGCAGTCATGGACGCCCAGGACCTGCCTGGTTTCCCGCTGGATCTCCTGGCGCGTCTTGCCCTGATCCATCAATGGCAGCGCCAACCCCGGATTGGCGCCGAACACGATATTGACCTTGTCGAAGATGACGGCGTCTTCCATGGCTCTAGTCCTGTCTGATGCGCAGCATACGGTCGAGCACGATGGCCACGACGACGATGATCAGCCCGCTTTCGAAACCGAGCGCGGTATTGACCGAGTTGAGGGCGCGGACGACGGGAACCCCCAGTCCGTCGGCGCCGACCAGCGCGGCGACCACCACCATTGATAGCGACAGCATGATGGTCTGGTTGAGGCCGGCCATCACCTGCGGCAGGGCATACGGCAGTTCCACCTTCCACAGCTTCTGGCGGCCGGTGCCGCCAAACGCCTCCACGGCCTCCAGCAACGCAGCAGGCGTGGAGGAAATGCCCAGATGGGTCATGCGAATGGGGGCCGGCAGCACGAAGATCACCGTCGCGATGAGACCGGGCACCATGCCGATGCCAAAAAACACAATGGCCGGAATGAGGTAGACGAATGTCGGCAGCGTTTGCATCAGGTCGAGGATAGGCTGCAGGAACCGATACAGCTGCGGCCGATGCGCGGTGGCAATGCCAATCGGCACGCCTATGGCCATGCAGACCACGCAGGCGGCGATGACCAACGTCAGGCTCTCGGTGGTTTCTTCCCAATAGCCCTGGTTGAGAATGAACAGCATGCCGAGCAGCGTCAGCAGGCACGTCGCCCAGCTCCGCTGCAACCACCAGGTAATGCCCACGAAAATGGCAACGATAACCAGCGGGTGAGGGGTCTGCAGCAGCCAGAGCATCGCCTCGATCAAGGCCTCGGCCGCATCTGACATGGCGTCGAAAACGCCGCGAAAGTTATCCCGCAGCAGGATGAAGAAGTCGCTCGCCCAGCGCCCCACCGGAATCTTGTATTCGGTCAGCCAATCCACCGTTCACGTCCCCCAGAAAGCAGAACGGCCCGGTCGTTGCCGACCGGGCCGTTGGATTTTGTCAGCTGTCGAGCAGCGCCTTGACCGCCGCGACGCCGTCGCCACCGTCAAGCGTCGTCACGCCGTCGACCCAGCTCAGCGCCGTATCGGGATTGGCCTTCAGCCATTCCAGGGTGGCCTCGGCCGGATCGGCGCCGTCATTGAGAATCTTGCCCATGATCTCGTTTTCCATCGGCAGCGAGAACTTCAGGTTGGTCAGCAGCTTGCCGACATTGGGGCACTCGGCAGCGTAACCCTTGCGCGTGACCGTATCAACGACGCCTTCACCGCCGAAGAAGTCCTCGCCGCCGGGCAGGTATTTGAGCGAGAATTTGGCATTCATCGGATGCGGTTCCCAGCCCAGGAACACCACGTCCTTGTTATCGGACACAGCGCGATCGACCTCGGCCAGCATGCCCTGTTCGGAGCTCTCGACCACCTTGAAGCCACCCAGATCCCACTTGTTGGCGTCCACCAGGCTGATCAGGTAGCCATTGCCTTCATTGCCAGGCTCGATGCCGTAGATGGTGTTGTCGAGGTCGGCGGCGAATTCGTGGATCTTGGAATAGTCGGTGAGCCCCTTGTCGAATGTATAGGTCGGCACCGCGAGCGTGTACTTGGTGCCTTCGAGGTTGGTCGCGACCTTCTCGACTTCGCCGCTTTCCAGATACGGCCCGATGGCGCCCTGCTGGGCCGGCAACCAGTTGCCCAGGAAGATGTCCACGTCGTCGCTTTCGAGCGATGCGAAGGTCACCGGAACCGAGAGCACCTTCACGTCGACCTTGTAGCCCAGGGCCTCCAGAATGTGCTTGGTCGTTGCCGTCGTCGTGGTGATGTCGGTCCAGCCGACATCGGAGAAAATCACGGTATCGCATTCGGCTGCGTAAGCGGTGCCCGCCAGCAGCGACAGCGCCAGAGCGCCGGTCAGAGTGAGGGTGGTCATTCTCATAGTCTGTCGTCTCCTGATTGCGGGGGATAGCGGTAAAGTTTTTTCTTGATTGACTGCTCAATCAAAAACGACACAATCGGAAATGTAAACTCGAAATATGTGCAGGCGTGAAAAATGCCAAAAATCGGTGCAGAGGCGGTTCGGCGAAAGGCGATGGTGGAAGCTGCCATTGTGGAGATCGGCGAAGCCGGCAGCCTTGACGTCACCGTCAGCCAGATTGCCCGCCGCGCCGGCATGTCGCCAGCCCTGGCGCATCACTATTTCGGCAGCAAGGATCAGATGTTCCTCGCCACCATGCGGCACATCCTCAAGGTTTATGGCGAAAGCGTGCGCCGTCGCGTGGCCGGGGCGCTGACGCCGGTCGAGCGCCTTCACGCCATCATCGACGCCAGCTTCGCCCCGGATCAGTTCGCCCGGGAAATCGTGGCGGCCTGGCTGACATTCTATGTCCGCGCGCTGCAATCGGACGCCGCGAGTCGCCTGCTGCAGCTCTATGCGCGGCGTCTCCATTCAAACCTGGTGTTCAACTTGCGCCAGCTTGTCGACGGCGAACAGGCCCAGGCCATCGCCCAGGGTCTGGCCGCCATGATCGACGGCTTCTACATCCGTCATGCCCTGCAGGATTTCGCGCCCGCCCGCGAAGTGGTGCGCGCCATGGTGATCGATTATCTCGACCTGTGCCTCGCCCGGAGTGCCGCTCGTGGCTGATCGGCCCAACATCCTGATCTTCATGGTCGACCAGCTCAACGGCACGTTCTTTCCCGATGGTCCCGCCGATTGGCTGCATGCGCCCCATCTCAAGGCGCTGGCGGCCAGATCGACCCGCTTTGCCAACGCCTATACCGGCTCGCCCCTCTGTGCCCCCGGTCGCGCCAGCTTCATGTCGGGACAATTGCCGCGCCGCACCCGGGTCTATGACAACGCGGCTGAATTTGCCTCGGACATCCCCACCTACGCCCATCACCTGCGCGCCGCGGGTTATGCCACGACGCTCTCGGGCAAGATGCACTTTGTCGGGCCCGACCAGTTGCACGGCTTCGAGGAGCGGCTGACCACCGATATCTATCCTGCCGATTTCGGCTGGACCCCGGACTATGGCAAGCCCGGGGAGCGCATCGACTGGTGGTATCACAACCTCGGCTCGGTCAAGGGTGCCGGGGTGGCCGAGATCACCAACCAGCTCGAATATGACGACGAGGTTGCCTTCAACGCCGTGCGCAAGGTCTACGACCTCGGTCGGCGCTTGCGACCGCATCCGTGGATGCTGACGGTGAGTTTCACCCATCCGCACGACCCCTATGTGGCCCGGCAGAAATACTGGGATCTCTATGCCGATTGCGAACACCTGTCCCCGGTGACGCAGCCGATCCCCTATGAGGACCAGGACGCTCATTCGCAACGTCTGATGGATGCCTGCGACTTCCGGGCACTCGATATCACCGAGGACGATGTCCGGCGCTCGCGCCGTGCCTATTTCGCCAACATTTCCTACATCGACGACAAGATCGGCGAAGTGCTCGAAGCCCTGCGCGGCACCCGGCAGGACGAGGACACGATCATCGTCTTTGCCTCCGATCACGGCGACATGCTCGGCGAGCGCGGATTGTGGTTCAAGATGAACTTCTTCGAGGGCTCGGCCCGCGTGCCGTTGATGATCGCGGCGCCAGGCCTGCCTGCCAGGCGGATCGACACACCAGTCAGCACCATGGATCTGACCCCGACGCTCTGTGAACTGGCGGGCATCTCGCTCGATCGCATCATGCCGTGGACCGACGGTGAAACGCTGGTGCCGCTGGCCAAAGGCGTCGCGCGGACGGCCCCGGTGCGGATGGAATATGCCGCCGAAGGCTCCGTGGCGCCGATGGTCTGCCTGCGCGACGGCGACTGGAAATATATCGAATGCGGGGCCGATCCCGCTCAGCTCTTCAACCTGGCCGCCGATCCGCTTGAGCTGGAAAACCTGGCCGCTGATCCGGCACATGCCGAGGTCTTGGCCCGGTTCGCCGCCCAGGCGGCCGCCAATTGGGATCTCGCGGCCTATGATTCCGAGGTCCGGGCGAGCCAGGCGCGGCGGCATGTCGTCTACGCCGCGCTCCGCAACGGCGCCTACTATCCGTGGGATTTCCAGCCCCTGCAGCAGGCCTCGGAGCGCTATATGCGCAACCACATGGACCTCAATGTGCTCGAAGAGAGCAAGCGTTTCCCGAGGGGTGAATAATGCGCGACGTACAACCAGCCGCCAGCCATTTTGTCGACGGCCGCTATGTCGAGGACGCGGCGGGCCGACCGATCGAATGCGTCTATCCGGCCAGTGGCGCGGTGGTGGCACGTCTGCATTCGGCAACATCAGACATTGTCGAACAGGCGCTGGCTTCTGCCGTGCGCGCCCAGAAGGAATGGGGCGCCCTCAAGCCGGTCGTTCGCGGCCGCGTTCTGCGCCGGGCGGCCGATATCATCCGGGCGCGCAACCGGGAACTTTCCGAGATCGAGACGCTCGATACCGGCAAGCCAATCCAGGAGACACTGGTCGCCGATGCCGCTTCGGGCGCTGATGCGCTGGAATATTTCGCCGGCCTTGCCGCCACCATGACCGGCGAGACGATCCCGCTGGGGGGCGACTTCGTCTATACGATCCGGGAGCCGTTGGGCGTCGTCGTCGGCATCGGCGCGTGGAACTATCCAACGCAGATTGCCTGCTGGAAGGCCGCGCCGGCTCTGGCGGCTGGCAATGCGATGATCTTCAAGCCATCGGAGGTGACCCCGCTTGGCGCGCTGAAGCTGGCTGAAATCCTGATTGAGGCCGGGGCGCCCGCGGGGCTGTTCAATGTCGTCCAGGGCTATGGCGACGTGGGGGCGGCCCTGGTGGGCGATCCGCGCGTCGACAAGGTATCGCTGACCGGGTCGGTACCGACAGGCAAGAAGGTCTACGCCGCCGCCGCTTCGGGCATGAAGCACGTGACCATGGAACTGGGCGGCAAGTCGCCGCTGATCATCTTCGATGACGCCGACGTGGACAGCGCCGTCAGTGCGGCCATCAACGCCAATTTCTATTCGTCGGGCCAGGTTTGTTCCAACGGCACGCGGGTCTTCGTGCAGGACAAGATTCGTCCAACCTTCCTCGATCGGCTCGTGTCCCGCACAAGCAAAGCCGTGATCGGCGATCCGCTCGACGAGGCGACGCAGGTGGGGCCGCTGGTTTCCGAAGCGCAGCGCAACAAGGTGCTGGCCTATATCGAGGCCGGCAAGGCGGAGGGGGCCAGGCTCCTGATCGGGGGCAGGGTGCCGCCCAGCCAGAACAGCGGTTTCTACGTCGAGCCGACGGTGTTTGCCGAAGTGACCGACGAGATGACGATTGCCCGCGAGGAGATCTTCGGGCCGGTCATGGCCGTGCTCGGGTTTTCCGAGGAAGCCGACGTCATCGAACGGGCGAATGCCACCGAGTTCGGCCTCGCGGCCGGCGTGTTCACCGCCGATCTGGCGCGGGCGCATCGGGTCATCGGTCAGCTCGAAGCCGGCACCTGCTGGATCAACACCTACAACATCACCCCGGTGGAAGCGCCGTTCGGTGGGGTCAAGCAATCGGGCGTTGGCCGCGAGAATTCCCGCGCGGCGCTCGACCACTATAGCCAGATCAAATCGGTCTATGTCGCAACGGGCCCGGTCGGGGCTGCTTACTAGGAACGGCGTCATGGAAGCGGATTTCGTCATCATCGGTTCGGGCTCGGCCGGCGCCGCCATGGCGGCGCGGCTCAGCGAGGACGGCAAGCATTCGGTGATCGTGCTCGAATTCGGCGGTTCCGATATCGGGCCGCTGATCCAGATGCCGGCGGCGCTCAGCTACCCGATGAACATGCCGCGCTACGACTGGGGTTTTCGCAGCGAGCCGGAGCCGCATCTGGGCGGCCGCACCCTCGGCGTGCCGCGCGGCAAGGTGGTCGGCGGCTCGTCCTCGATCAATGGCATGGTCTATGTGCGTGGCCATGCCGGCGACTATGACCATTGGGAAGAGAGCGGCGCCTCGGGCTGGGGTTATGCCGATGTCGTCCCCTATTTCAAGCGCATGGAAAATTGGCATCCCGGCCCGCATGGCGGTGACCCGGACCGGCGCGGCAATTCGGGGCCGCTGCATGTGACGCGCGGCAAGCGCGACAATCCGCTGTTCAAGACCTTCGTGGAAGCCGGCAAACAGGCCGGGTTCGAGCTGACCGACGACTATAACGGCGAGAAGCAGGAAGGCTTCGGGCCGATGGAGCAGACGGTTTGGAACGGCCGTCGCTGGTCGGTCGCCAATGCCTACCTCAAGCCCGCGCTGAAGCGACCGAACCTGACGCTGGTCAAGTGCTATGCCCGCAAGGTGGTCATCCAGAACGGCCGCGCCACAGGCGTCGAGATCGAGCGCGGCGGACAGGTCGAGATCGTCAAGGCCAATCGCGAAGTCATCGTCGCGGCATCCTCGATCAACTCACCGAAAATCCTGCTGCTGTCGGGCATCGGCCCGGCCGCGCAACTGGCCGAGCATGGCATTCCCCTCGTGGCCGACCGGCCCGGCGTCGGGGCCAATCTGCAGGACCATATGGAGCTCTATATCCAGCAGGCGTCGATCCAGCCGATCACGCTCTACAAATACTGGAACCTGTTCGGCAAGGCGCTGATCGGGGCGCAATGGCTGTTCTTCAAGAACGGGCTGGGCGCCTCCAACCAGTTCGAAAGCGCCGCCTTCATCCGCTCCAAAGCCGGGGTGAAATATCCCGATATCCAGTTCCATTTCATCCCTATCGCCGTGCGCTATGACGGGCAGGCGGCGGCCGAGGGGCATGGCTTCCAGGCGCATGTCGGACCGATGCGCTCGGCCTCGCGCGGGGCGGTGACACTACGCTCATCCGATCCCAAGGCGCCGCCGCGCATTCAGTTCAACTACATGTCCGATCCCCAGGACTGGGCCGATTTCCGCCACTGCATCCGCGTGACCCGCGAGATTTTCGGGCAGAAGGCATTCGACCCCTATCGCGGCAAGGAAATCCTGCCGGGCGACAAATATCAGACCGACGACGAACTGGACGACCACATCCGCCGCCACGCCGAAAGCGCCTATCACCCCTGCGGCACTTGCAAGATGGGCCGGGCCACCGACCCGATGGCCGTGGTCGATCCGGAGTTGCGGGTCATCGGGGTGGACGGGCTGCGGGTGGCCGACAGCTCCATCTTCCCGCGCATCACCAATGGCAACTTGAATGGCCCCTCGATCATGGTGGGCGAAAAGGCGTCCGATCACATCCTGGGCAAGGCCATGCTGCCGGCAGACAATGGCGTGCCCTGGATCAATCCACGCTGGGAAACCTCGGATCGCTAGACCACCCTCAGGGCCGCACGGCTCGGAACCCCGAAAATAGTGACTGTTTGGGTGCCCCTTTGACGTCAGCACGTGAAGCCAAGGACAAGCAGTGGATCGATTACTATCTGCCACTCGCGGAATCAGGCGATCCAAAAGCGCAAATTGCGGTTGGATGGGAGTACGCCCGTGGCAAGATTTTCAAAAAAGACGTCGAAACGGCAGAAAAATGGCTTAGGACAGCCCAACAAAAGTCCCACGAATTGGCGATATTTAACATCCTCAAATTGCTATCCCTTGAGAACGATCGGCGGCTTGAGGCAGTATTTAAGGAGCAAGACTCTTGGAGTCTTGGGGCCATATACATGAAATACGGTTGCGCCAAAATCAGGTGGGGCGATAAAACTACCGGACTGGCAATGTTGCGGATTGCGGAGGCGAAAGGGAACTTGTACGCCGCCATCAGGCTAATGCATCTGGAAAACAGTATTGCGAAAAGGATCGTATTGTTTCCGACAATAGCCAAAATGTCATTGGATTGGTACAAGGCCAAGGTGAAGGACCCGGACGACGAACGTGTTCTGATATGAGTGTGTTTACCCGGGTTGCCTTGGGTCGCTGAAGCAAGGATGACGAGTGCCGGCGCGCTGACGCTTTGGCTGTGGCGCGGCCGGGACAGGGCTGTGCCTAGGAACGCTCAAGGAACGGAGTTGTCCCACTCGAAATCGGCTTCGGAAAAGTGGGACAAAAACCACCCAAAAACACAACGAAATCAATGGGCCAAAATTGCCTGGCGATCCCGGAGGGACTCGAACCCCCGACCAACAGCTTAGAAGGCTGCTGCTCTATCCAGCTGAGCTACGGGACCAGCGCAGGTGCCCCCCTTTACCCGATTTCTGGCCAAAGGAAACGCCCCTTGTTGCGCGATCAGGGCAGGGCGCCGGCGGGCGGCGCTGCCGGGGCAGGGGGGCGGGCCGTGCTGCCGCGCACGATCATTTCCGAGCTCAGCACCATATGCATCGGCACCCGGCTGTGCCGTTCGCCCTCGATCACATCGATCAGCGCGCCGGCCGCGATCCGACCCAGTGCCGCCCGCGGCTGCCGCATCGTCGTCAGAGGGGGCCACACATGGGCCGCCAGCGCCAGGTCGTCGAAGCCGACGACCGAGACATCTGCCGGGCAGTCGAGGCCGTTCCGGCGCAAGCCGGAAATGAAGCCGACCGCACTTTCGTCATTGGCCGCGAAGATAGCGGTCGGACGGCTGTCGAGGCGCATGAAATGCTGCGCCGCGATCACCCCGGCCTCCATTTCGAAGGCGCCAGGCAGCATCCATTCGGGCCGAACGTCGAGCCCGCCGGCCTGCATCGCCCTGCGAAAACCAGCCTCGCGCTCCATTGTCAGTACGTTTCCCTCCGGGCCCCTGATATGGCCCACGCGCTGGTGGCCGAGCTCGATCAGGTGGCGGGTGGCGCGTTCCGCCGCGTAGGCATTGTCCGTCTTGACCGTGTGGAACGGCGCATGAGGGATTTCCTCGCAGACCACGATGAGCGGAAACGGTGTCGGCGCGCCGGTGAGTAGCATCAGCTGTTCGAGGTCCACCGAACCATCGAACAGCAGCAGGCCGTCGACCCGGTTCGACATGAAATAATCGCGCATCCGGACCCCGGAATCACCACCCGAAAAGCGGTTGGCCACCAGCACGCCATAGCCCCGCGCCGTCGCCTCCCGCTCCACTGCATCGAGGATGACCGAGAAGAATGGATTGCCGATATCGGGCAGCGCAACCAGGATGGTCCGGGCCGTCTTCTGGCGCAGCGAGCGCGCCGATTGGTTGGGCGTATAGCCGGTGACGCGAACAGCCTCCGAAATTCGCGCACGGGTATCCTCGCTCACCCGTTCGGGGCTCGAAAGGGCGCGGCTCACAGTGGCGGTGGAGACGTGCGCAAATTGTGCAACGTCTTGAATCGTCGGCGTTTTCTTCACCAGATTCATCTCTGGCAGCGCCCCCTCTCGCTGTCAGTAACCCAAACGGTCTAATTCGATCTTGACAGGTGCGCAAGGCGTGTACGAAACTCATGCAATCGATTGCAGAGATTTCGGGACCCGAGACATGCAATCGATTACACGCCGCCAGCTGGGGATGTCTCACAAGAAGACAACCTTGCGGCTGGCAGCTTCGCGGGAGCGTTTCGCTCCAAGTGATCGTTGGGAGGACAACCTATGAAGAAGTTTGCAGTGGTTGCCGCTATGGCAACTGCTTTGCTCGGCTCCACCGCTGTCAATGCAGCGGATGTCGAAGTTATCCATTGGTGGACGTCGGGTGGCGAACAGGCCGCCGTTTCGGTTTTTGCTCGTGAGTTCGACGCCCTGGGCGAAGACAAGTGGGTCGATACCGCCATTGCCGGTGGTGAAAACGCTCGTTCGGCTACGCTGCAGCGCACCCTCGGTGGTGATCCTCCGGGCGCCGCACAGTTCAACATCAGCCGTCAGTTCGAAGAACTCGCCGAAGCCGGCCTGCTGCTCGACCTGACCCCGCTGGCGACCGAAGAAGGCTGGAAGGATTTCATCCGTCCCGCAGCCATTCTCGAAGTCTGCGAATTCGAAGGCAAGATCTACTGCGTCCCGGTGAACATTCACTCGTGGCAGTGGGCCTGGGCTTCGGTTCCGGCTTTCGAAAAGGCTGGCGTTCCGCTGCCGAAGAACCTCGATGATTTCATTGCTGCCGCTCCCAAGCTGCAGGAAGCTGGCGTCATCCCCTTCGCCATCGGTGGCGAAGCCTGGCAGATCGGTGGCGCCATGGGCGTCGTGATGCTGTCGCAACTCGGCAAAGCCGGCCACGAAGCCATCTACAAGGATCGCAACCTCGAAGTTGCTGGTGGCCCTGAAGTCAAGCACGCCATTGAGATCTTCAAGAGCCTCAAGGGCCTGACCGACGAAGGTTCGGCTAACCGCACCTGGAACGACACGACCAACCTCGTGATCCAGGACCAGGCTGCCCTGCAGATCATGGGTGACTGGGCTCGTGGCGAATTCGCCGTTGCCGGCGAGAAGCCCGGTGTCGACTATGCTTGTATCGCTGGCCCGGCTGAGCAGCCCTACCTCGATACCGGCGGCGACATCTTCCTGTTCCCCAAGCAGGATGATCCGGCTGTTGAAGCTGCCCAGCTGAAGATGGCCTCGATGATGGTCAATCCGCAGGTCCAGGCTCTGTTCAACAACGCCAAGGGTTCGCTCCCGGTGCGTGACGACGTTGACATGTCCCTCGCCGACGATTGCATGAAGGCCGGCCTTGAGATCCTCAAGGACCCCGACCACGTGATCCAGGGCGCTGGCATCTACCTGACCCAGGACTCGATCGGCCAGATGGACGATCTCTGGGCTGAAGCCTGGGCCAACCCCGACCTGACCGTCGAAGAAATCCAGCAGCGCTTCGTCGACATCATCGCGTCGGCTGAATAATCCATAGTGGACGAACCGGGTGACCCCTCAAAGGGCCACCCGGTTTGCATTTGGGGCAAAACTGGTCGCGCCTGAGTCGGACCGCCCTTCACCTCGACCCATAAGGGAAATCGTCATGGCTCAGCTTGCTACGGCCAAAGAGGGCGGTGCTGTCATCAAGGCAGCCAGTTCCTCTGGGCGGAAGCCGTTCCGCATCACGACGCTCATGTCAGTCATCGGCACGCTGCCGCTCATCCTGACCGCCGTCGGTGTCTTCGTTATCTGTATCGTCTATTCGTTCGTGCTGTCCTTCACCAATTCGCGCATCTTCCCGGCCTTCGGCGTCGAGAATTTCGTTGGTACCGATCAGTACGCCCGCCTCTGGTCCACCGGCCGCTGGCTGATCTCGGTCAACAACCTGTGGTTCTTCGGGTTGATGTCCATCCTCGCCAACATGACCGCCGGCTATCTGCTGGCCGTGTTCATGGATCAGCGTATCAAGGCGGAAGACTGGTTCCGTTCCATTTTCCTCTACCCCTTCGCCATGTCGCTGGTCATTACCGGCCTCGTCTGGCGCTGGATTCTGGATCCCAACTACGGCATCCAGGCCACCGTTCGCGGCCTCGGTTTCACCGACTTCGCCTTCGCCCCGCTGGTCAGCGCCGATACGGCCATTTATGGCCTCGTGGTCGCTGGCATCTGGAATGGCGTGGGCGTCACCATGGCCATCATGCTGGCGGGCCTGCGCGGCGTTGACGGCGAAATCTGGAAAGCCGCCAAGATCGATGGCATCCCGGCCTGGCGGACCTATCTCTTCATCGTGCTGCCCATGATGCGTGGCGCGATCCTCACCGCCTTCATCCTGCAGTGCGTCGGCGTCGTGCGCGTCTTCGATCTGGTTGTCGCCATGACCCAGGGCGGTCCTGGTATCGCCACCCAGATGCCGGCCGTCTTCGTCATCCAGCACATTACCGATCGCTCCAATGTCGGCCTCGGCATGGCCGCTGCGACCATGATGCTGCTGCCGGTCGTCGTGCTGCTGAGCATCCAGGCATTTGCGCAATGGCGCGCCAACAAGGCCAAGGGGTACTGAGCCATGACCACTGAAACCATGGCCGCACCCGTCGGCAGTTCTCAAGTCGCAGCCGGTCCGCGCGGCGCCAAGCCCAAGAGCCTGACCATCTCCCGCGTCGGCATCTATGCCTTCCTCGTGCTGGCCGCCCTGTTCTTCCTCATGCCCCTCTGGGTCATGGTCGTGACCTCGCTCAAGACCATGCCGGAAATCCAGTTGCGCCACATCTTCCAGTGGCCGCAGCAGATCACCTTCGAGCCCTGGCTCAAGGCCTGGGACACCGCCTGTACGGGTCGTGATTGCAACGGCCTCAAGCCGGGCTTCCTCAACTCGGTCAAGATCACCGTCGTCGGCACCATCATCTCGATCATCATAGCCTGCCTCAACGGCTACGCGCTCAGCTTCTGGCGCTACAAGGGTGCCAATGTCCTGTTTGGCCTGCTCGTGTTCGGTGCTTTCGTGCCCTACCAGGTGGTGATCTATCCGCTGATCATCGGCATGCGCGAACTGGGTATCTTCGGTACCTTCCCCTGCATCATCATCATCCACACCATCTTCGGCATGCCCATCCTGACGCTGCTGTTCCGCAACTTCTTCGCGGCGCTTCCGCCCGAGCTGTTCAAGGCAGCGCGTGTCGACGGGGCAGGGTTCTGGCAGATCTTCTTCCAGATCATGATCCCCATGGCCGTGCCGATCACCATCGTGGCTGTCATTCTGCAGGTGACCGGTATCTGGAACGATTTCCTGTTCGGCACCGTCTTCGCCGGTCGCGAAAACATGCCGATGACCGTGCAGCTCAACAACATCGTCAACACGACAACCGGCGTGCGCGAATACAACGTGCACATGGCGGCGACCATCCTGACCGCTGCCGTGCCGCTGGCTGTCTATTTCATCTCGGGTAAATGGTTCGTCCGCGGCATCGCCGCCGGTGCGGTGAAGGGTTAAGACCATGACGCAACACAGTGTTTCCATCAGGGATCTGTCCCTCAATTTCGGCAATGTGAAGGTTCTCGAGCATCTGGACCTCGACATCGCCCAGGGTGAATTCATCGTCCTGCTCGGGCCCTCTGGCTGCGGCAAGT
>NZ_CAMLHM010000003.1 GCF_946479885.1 uncultured Devosia sp. | reverse complement strand
GGCTTTGTCGCCGTTTCCGCGGTGCTGCTCGCGGCGTCCTTCGCGTTCGTCTGGTTCATGTTCCCGGCGCCCGACACGCGGCATGACCTGGTTTCGCCTTCGGGCGCTGCGCGGATCGAGCTGGGGGAGCTCTGCGGCGCTACCGGCTGCGATCGGGTCGCCATCCTCGATGTCGGGGGCGTGCGCACCAAATGCCCGCTTTCCGTTGCCGGCGACCGACCGCTGTTTGCCGACATCACGGCTGCCTGGTCGGGCGATGAGTCCAGCGTGGTGCTCGACTACGTGGCGGAAGACGGCGGCACGGGGTCGCTGACCATCGAACGGGCCGATTGCACCATCACGCAATAGGGTGAAACTCATTGCTGCGCTGCCACGTTCAGCTAGCAGTGCATCCCAAACCGCGTGGCTCTCATGACCGTACCGTCTCTCGCCGACTACAAGACCCCTCGCCCCTGGCTGACCCTGGGCATATTTCTCGTCGTGGTGATCGGGGTCGGGGCGTTGATCGGCACGCAGTCGGTCCCCGGCGAATGGTATCAAAGCCTCGCCAAGCCGCCGTTCAACCCACCCAACTGGATTTTCGGACCCGTCTGGTTCACGCTCTACGTTATGATTGCCGTTGCCGGCTGGCGCATCTGGATGGTGGACCCGCATAGCGGCCCCATGAAGATCTGGTTCGCGCAGATGGCGCTCAACTGGGCCTGGTCGCCGATCTGGTTTATCGGCCAGATGCTGTGGCCGGCCTTTGCGGTCATCGTGGCCATTCTCGCCCTGATCGTGGCCTTTATCCTCGTGGCGCGGAAATACGATACCGTCGCCTCATGGTTGTTCGTGCCCTATCTGGCGTGGGTGAGTTTTGCGACGCTGCTCAACCTTTCCATCGCCATCCTGAACTAGGCCAGCGCAGGCTGGAGGCGGTCGCGCTTCTCGAATCGGCGGGCCCAGCGCACGACTGGCTGCTCGAGCGCGTAGAAGCTCAGCGTCCCCACGGCGACGCTGACCGCTATCGCGATGGCGCTCGACCAGAGCCATATGCTCCAGCCCTGCTCGCCACCCGTCTGAAAGCTGGGTGGCAGCAGGCGTGCCATGAGGCCAATGACCAGGAAGTGCCAGATGTAGATGCCGAACGATATCTGGGCGATGAAGCGCGACACCCGGTTATCGAGCAGGCGCCCGGCCAGCACGGACGAAGGCAGGGCAACCAGCGCCAGACCGGCGGCAAGCGGCATCCACGGATAGCCATAGGGAATGCCGAGAAACCCAAAACCCTCGGTCAGGCCGCCCATGTGAGCGGCCATCAGCGAGCCGATAGCGGCAATCGCCAACAGGCCGACAACGTCGAACACCCAGTGCCGCAGGTTCGCCAATCGCACCTGCACTCCGGCGGCGAGTGCGCCCAGCGCGAAGATGGCGAAGAAGCCGACGGGGTTGAAGCGCGGCATCCAGGCCTTGGCGCCGCCGACCAGCCCGTGATCCCAGCCGCGCTCCACCTCATCGATGGGCGCCCACTGCACCACCAGCCAGTGGAGAACCAGCACGGCGGCAATGACGCCGACCCAGGCCAGCCGCCCGCTCCAGTCGCGCAGGCGGAACGCAAAAAGCATGGCCAGGCAGAAGGGCAGCAGCAGGTAGGACGTGACCTCGAAGCCGATGGACCAGAGCGGGCCATTGTTGTCGACCGGGAACAGCGTCAGCCAATGCCAGTCGCTGACCAGCAGGAAGCCGGCGAGAAAACGGATGATGTGCTCGCCATCGAGCGGCGAACCGCTGACGGCGACGCTGCAGACCAGGCTGACGACGAGCGCGAGCCAGAAGCCGGGCAGAATGCGTGCCGCCCGGCGCAGCGCATAGATGCGCAAAGATGGCATCGGCTCGCCGCGATCGAGCGCCAACCAGAACGGGCGAGCCAGCAGGAAGCCGCTGAGCACGAAGAAAATCGACACTCCGAAGCTGCCCATGACGAGGAAGCGCATGACCGGCCCGGCCGCGTCAGGCACGTTGCTCATGTCCATGCGGAAGGCGAGATGATGCAGCAGCACCATCAGGCAGGCGGCGGCACGCAGGAAATCTGCGCCGAGCAGTCGCTGTTGGGTCAATCGAAGTCCTATTGCCATTTTGCGGCGCAAACGGCCGCAGCGCGCTGTTCGTTGCGGTCAGGCAGGCATGCTCTGGCCGATTGGCCTGCGATTCTCCAGCCCCCGCGCCCAGTTGATCACGGGCAGCTCCAGCCAGCGCCAGGAGAGCGACGCGATCACCAGGGTGATGACCGTTACCACCACGCTGGCCACCACGAACTTGGTGGCATCGGTCATGGTGCCGTAGACCATCTCGGGCACCCAATAGAGGCGGACGAGTTCGAGCACAAGGTAGTGCCAGACATAGATGCCGAACGAGATGCGGGCGAGCCAGGCAACCAGCGGATTGTCGAGGATGCGGCCGATCAGCAGGCTGGAGGGCGCCGTCGCCAGCGCCAGGCCGAGCATCAGGTGGAATGTGGGGAACTGATAGGGCACGCGCAGCCAGCCATAGAACTCGCCGCCCCCCTCGAGCCCCATCTGCCAGATGATGGTGCCAGTGACCACAAGCGCGGCGACCGCAACTATGTCAAAGACGAACGAGCGGGCCTGGGCGATGCTCACCTGGACGCCTGCAGCCAGGGCACCGGTGGCGAACATGACGAAGAAGCCGAACGGGTTGAACCAGGGCATCCAGGTCTTGGCGCCGCCCTGCAGGCCGTAGTTCCAGCCCTTGTTGAAGGGGTCGACCTCCACATTGGTGTAAAACAGCCAGTGGGCGCCCAGGGCGAGGGCGATGACGCCGAGCCAGGCCAGCCGCGCCGACCAGCCCCGCAGCCGCCCCTGCCCCAGGCCAAAAAACGCAAGGAAGCCTAGCGGCAGCATCAGATAGGAGCTGACCTCGAAGCCGATGGACCAGAGGGGCCCATTGATCTCGACCGGGAACAGGGAGGTCCAGTGCCAGTCGCTGACCAGCAGCAGCCCGCTGGCATAGCGCAGCCACAGCCAGCCATCGAGCGCAAAACCGAACACGGTGACGCTCAGGATGAAGGTGACCGTCAGCGCCAGCCAGAAACCCGGGATGATGCGTGCGGCACGGCGCAGGGCATAGACGCGCAGCGAGGGCATGGGCTCGCCGGCGTCGAGCGCCTGCCAGAAGGGCCGGGCGAGGAGGAAGCCGCTCAGCACGAAGAACATGCCGACGCCAAAGCCGCCGACGCTGTTGAGTACCTCGCCGATGGGGTTGGCGCCCAGCGCACTGCGGAAATCGATGCGCTGCGCCAGGTGATGGAACAACACGATGAAGCAAGCCGTCGCGCGGACGAAGTCGGCCCCGTAGAGGCGGCTATTGCTTGGTGTCATCATGTCCTCCCGGCCGGCCATTCGGCTCCTGTGCGCAATCGATACAGGTGCCACCGCGAGGCGCGAACTGCAAGCCGGGATACGCGCGGCGCGGGAGTTTCCCCCGCCCGCCCTTGACGATCCGCGGGCCGCATGCGCTCCTGCGATCGGGGGACAAGATGGACGAATTCATTGCATTGGGAGTGCTGCTGGGCGCGTTCTATCTGATCGCGCCGATCGTCTCCCTGGTCATGGCCATGGGCCAGTCCGGCCGCGTGGCCAAGCTGGCCGCCGAGAATGCCAGCCTCAAGGCACGGGTCGACAATCTTGAACGGCGGGCGCTGCACCCCGCCGACCAGGTGGCCGAGACGCCACCTGCCCCGGCCCCCGTCGAAGCGGTCGTGCCGGAGACCATTGCGCCCAAGGTCGAAGCTGCCGAGGTTCCACCGGAAAGCGCCGAGCCCGAAACCGCCACCGAGGAGGCGCCTCAGGACACCGATAGCGGTTGGGTCGCCGCGGCGAATACGCCACAGGCGGTAACGGCTCCGCGCCCACCATTCGACTGGGAGCGCTTCATCGGCGTGCGCCTGCCCGTGTGGCTAGGCGCACTGGCCTTGTCACTCGCCGGCTTCTTCTTTGTCCGCTACTCGATCGAAGCCGGCCTGCTGACGCCGGCCTTCCGCGTCTTCGCGGCATTGCTGGCTGCGTTTGCCTTCCTGCTCGGCGCCGAATTCGTTCGTCGTCGCGTCAAGGCCGACAATGGCCCGGCCATTGCCGCGGCCCTGGCTGCCGCAGGCGTCGCCACGCTGTTTGCCACGGCCTACCTGGCCTCGGTGGTTTATGAGCTGGTGCCGATAACGGCAGGCTTCGTCGCCATGGCGGCAGTGACCGCCGCAGGCATCGCCATCGCGCTGATCTTTGGCCGCACGGTGGCCATTGTCGGCATGCTGGGCGGCTATGTGACGCCGGCGCTGATCCCGAGCGAGCAACCGTCCACCGCGGTATTGTTCGCCTATCTCACCGCGATCCTGATCGGCATGTTCGTCATTATCCGGCGCAAGGGGTGGTGGAACATTGCGCTGGTGGCGCTGCTCGGTCCGGCGGTCTGGATCGCCGCCTGGGCTGCGCTGCCGGGCTTTGAGACCGACCACATCTGGGGCACGGCGTTCCTGTTCGCCGTTGCCGCGATCGTGCTCGTTGCCGCCTATCCGACCTGGTCGATCGCTGACCGTCCGGTGTCGGCGCAGGGCCGTAAGGGCGAAGCCACCAATCCCGGGCAAGCCGTCATCGCCGCCGTGGCCCTCAGCAGCCTTGGCTTTGTGGCCCTGCTGGTCCAGTCGGGCTACCTCCTGCCGTTCTGGCAGGGCCTGCTCGCCTTCGGAGCGGCGACCGTCGCCCTGGCCTTCATCTGGCCGGTGACTCTGCGTTATCTCCCGCTGGCGCCGCTGGCCGCCACGGCGCTGGCCATGCTGGGCTGGGACAATAGCGAGCCGGCGGCCGCCGTGGTCATCATTGCCGCCGCGGCGATCTTCGGCTTTTTCGCGCTGGACCAGTTCCGGCGTTTGCAGGCACCCGTGCTGGCCGCCGGCACAGCCGCCTTCGTGGCGCTGTTCTTCTACATCATGGCCCTGGGCAAGGCGGCCGGCTGGCAAGCAGCGCTGGATCAGCCGCATCTTTGGTCCCTGGGCGCGCTGGTCCTGGCGGTGGCTCTATTGGCCCTGCTGTGGCGCTTCGGCCCAGCCATCGGCGAACCGACGGTCAGGGACCGCGTCTATGCCATCCTGGCCTCCGCGGTGACGGCCTTCGTGTCGCTCGTCATCGTGCTAGAACTCGACCCGCTCTACTATCCGGCTGCGGCGGCGCTGGAGGTCCTTGGTCTCGCCTATGTGCACCGCCGCACCGGTGTCGGGGCGTTGCGCATCGTGGCCGTCGGCCTTTCCGCGATCTATGGCCTGCTCATCATCGGCGCATTCAACGCGACCGGCTCGGCCTCGGCTTTCGCCTTCGAACCGAGCTATGCCTTTGCCGGTTCACTGTCGGAATCGCCCTGGGTGCTGCTGATCCTGCCCGGCCTGGCCTTCCTGGGCGCCGGTTACCTGTTCCGTCGCGACGACGCCGATGTGTTCGCCGACTGCCTCGATGTCGGCGGCATGGCCGTGGCAGCCGTCGGCTTCCTGCTGCTGGGTGGCGCCGATGTCGCAACAGTTCGGACCGCCCATAGCACGGTGGCCCGCATCGCCCTGCCCGAACTCGCTTTGGCGGCGGTGGCGCTCTATGCGGGGCGCCGCTGGCAGCGCCGGACGCTCTATTTCTCCGGCCTCGTGCTCGCGGTCGTCACCACGGCGGCCATGGCGCTCAGCGTGGTCCTGCCGCTCTACACGTTCTGGCCCGATTACGAATTGCCTGGGGTGCCCGTCTTCAACGTGGCCCTGCTGTCGATCGGCCTGCCCGCGCTGGCCTTGCTGGTCATCGGCTGGTTCATCCGGCAGGACCTGCGCCTCCCGATAGCGCGGACGGGCATTGCCATCTCGGTCACATCAGTGGTGTTCCTCTTCACGCTCATGGTGCTCGACATTCGCCATGCCTTCCACCCGCTGAACCTGCAGGGGCTGACATCGGACGCCGAGTCCTACAGCTATTCGATCGGCATGCTTGCCTTCGGCGCGGCCTTGCTGATCATCGGCGTTGCCATCCAGAACCTGGGTGCGCGGGCGCTATCCTTTGTCTTCGTGCTGGCGGCCACCATCAAGGTGTTCCTGTTCGACGCCGCCGATCTCGAGGGGCTCTGGCGGGTGCTGTCGTTCCTGGGCATGGGCCTGTCGTTCCTCGCCATCAGCTGGCTTTACGCCCGCTTCGTCTTCGGCCTGGGCCGAAAAACACCGCAGCAACCCAGTCCTGCAACCTGACTGCTTGCGGAATCTGCCGCGCGGCGATAATGGCTCGCCATGCAAAGCACAGACATGTCCGACCGCCCGCAATCGATCCTGATCATCGACTTCGGATCGCAAGTCACTCAGCTTATCGCGCGTCGTATTCGCGAGACGGGCGTCTATTGCGAAGTTCACCCCTTCAACAAGTCGGCGGCCGCCTTTGCCGAGATGCAGCCCAAGGGCATCATCTTCTCGGGCGGGCCGGCTTCGGTCACCGAAGAGGGTAGTCCACGGGCCCCGCAGGAGATCATCGATTCCGGCCTGCCGATCCTCGCCATCTGCTACGGTCAGCAGACGCTGTGCCTGCAACTTGGCGGCAAGGTCGAGGGTGGGCACCACCGCGAATTCGGCCGCGCCGATGTCGAAATCCTCGAGCCATCGGCACTTTATGACGGTATCTGGGATGTGGGTGGCAAGTACCCCGTCTGGATGAGCCATGGCGACCGCGTCACCGAGCTCCCTGAGGGCTTCAAGGTCATGGCGACCTCGCCCAATGCGCCCTTCTCCGTGGCGGGCGACGAGGCGCGCAAGCGCTACACCACCATGTTCCACCCCGAAGTGGTTCACACGCCAGATGGTGGCAAGCTCTTGGCCAACTTCGTGCACAAGATCGTCGGCCTCGAGTCCGACTGGAACATGTCTGCCTATCGCAGCAAGATGATCGAGAAGATCCGCGCGCAGGTCGGCACCGGCAAGGTCATCTGCGGCCTTTCCGGCGGCGTCGATTCATCGGTCGCGGCCGTGCTGATCCACGAGGCAATCGGCGACCAGCTCACCTGCATCTATGTCGACCATGGCCTGATGCGGCTCAATGAGAGCGAGCAGGTCGTGACCATGTTCCGCGACCAGTACAACATTCCGCTGGTCCACGTGGACGCGTCCAAGGTCTTCCTGCGCGAACTCGACGGCCAGTCGGACCCGGAAACCAAGCGCAAGATCATCGGCCGCCTGTTCATCGAGACCTTCGAGGAAGAGGCGCGCAAGCTGGGCGGGGCTCAGTTCCTCGCACAGGGCACGCTCTATCCCGACGTGATCGAATCGGTGTCGTTCACCGGCGGTCCCTCGGTCACCATCAAGAGCCACCACAATGTGGGCGGCCTGCCCGAGCGCATGAACATGCAGTTGGTCGAGCCGCTGCGTGAGCTGTTCAAGGACGAAGTGCGCGCCCTTGGCCGCGAGCTGGGCCTGCCCGAGAGCTTCATCGGCCGTCACCCCTTCCCCGGTCCGGGCCTCGCCATTCGCTGCCCGGGCGGCATTACGCCCGAGAAGCTCGATATCCTCCGCCAGGCCGACGCCATCTATCTCGACGAAATCCGCAAGTCGGGCCAGT
Source organism: uncultured Devosia sp. (assembly GCF_946479885.1). The sequence goes on along the minus strand of NZ_CAMLHM010000003.1, from coordinate 121,395 downwards.
ACGACAAGATCTGGCAGGCCTTTGCCGTGCTGCTCCCCGTCCAGACAGTGGGCGTGATGGGCGACGGCCGCACCTACGAATTCGTCTGCGCCCTGCGCGCCGTGACCTCGGTGGATGGCATGACGGCCGATTTCTACCAGTTCGACATGAACTTCCTCGGCAAGACGGCAACGCGCATCATCAACGAAGTGCGCGGCATCAATCGCGTCGTCTACGACGTGACCAGCAAGCCGCCCGGCACGATCGAGTGGGAATAAGGCGACGACGATCAAAGTACTTTGCGTGCTATCGGCTAATATGTCATCGCTGAACGACCTGATGTGCCGTTGGATGGCCGCGAATGGTTTTGAATTGCGTTGAAGAGATAAAATCGACGTCGGCTGAAGAAATGCTGGCTTACTTGCGGCCCACTGGGTCGCATTGGGGCCGGGGGCACGCCGTGGAGTGGTTCTTCAGGGGGCAGGCCGATGCTACCTGGCCCCTCATGCCCAGAGCCTGGCGGCCGCCAGTGATTTCGAAGCTGGCCCCCCTCATCCAGTCCTTCGAGGACTATATCGACGACGAGCTCGATCGCGAGCTGACTCGCTTCATGCAGTTTCGGTCTATTCCCTCGTCCAAGGCCCCTGCGATGCGGGAGTATCTGGCCCGCAATGCCGCCGAATACGACTCCGTCAAGCATTTCGCCGAGTTCTGTGACGAACTGGGGCACACAGTACGCGGTGGTGGTGAGGTCAGGAGCGGCCGACGCTTTCTAAAATTGGCGCTAGCGTCGTCCGACTGGCCGGAGACAAATGTCTCTAATGCCTTCGGTGTTGCGCAGCATCACGGCATACCAACGCGGCTACTGGATTGGACACGAAAGCCACTTGTATCGGCGTTTTTCGCCTCGCAAGTGCCGGAGGGACACATACCGGACAGGATCGGCGTCTGGGCGGTTAGAGTCTCGTTCCTGAGGTTGGTCGATAAGAGTTTCGGCATAAGATACATCACGTCCTCTCGAGCGCAGGATCCGTATTTGCTGCGCCAAGATGGCTTGTTTATTTGTGTGGATCGAGCCGGGCAATTCTACTGGAACAATGGCCGGTGGCCGTCTCTAGATGAAGTAGTCGACAGCGCCTATCGGATCGGCGAAAAGCCCATTCGACTTATTACCTTGGACATGAAGCATGTTCCACAGCTGGAAGACATGCTCTGGCGTGAAAGAGTGTCGCTGGCTCATCTGATGCCCAATCCCGACAACATCGCTCGTAGCGCGATCGACAGTTGGTCCAAGAGAACCGGACTCCGGGTCGGCGTTAGCGCGTATGACAGCGACGAAAACGACGACGACTGGTCTCTGGGTTCGACATAGGCGTGCCAAGATCAAGACGGAGTACGTCGCCTCCTTGTTGACAAGCGAGACGCGACATTGACGGGCGCCTGCCTTTGCGATAGAACAAAACAGGAACAACAGGCGATGCCATGGACGGGCAACTGGACTTTTTCGGAGGCGTGTCGAGCAAGTTGCTGAAGCCGGACGCAGCTTCACGCGACTATGCGCATCGTTGGTATTTTACCCTTGTCCCGCCGCCCGCGGTGGCGCAGGACATCGAGCGGGTCGGCGAATTGCTGGCGCGGCGCTTTGGCGCCCGCTATCCGGCTCGCGCCCACCGCCTGCATGTGTCGCTCAACGGCGTGTGGAAAAGTAACAACGAGATCGAGCCTGCGCTGATCGAAGACGCTATCGAGGCTGGCAATGCCGTGAGGCGACCCGGCTTCGACATCGCCTTCGATACCGTGCAGACCTTTGCCGGCGACAGCCGCTCCAGGACCGGTGGCCGCAGCATTGTGCCGACGGTGCTGACCTGCTCGAACGGCGCGCGCGAGGTGCAGGAGCTTTATGCCGATCTGCGCCGGGAAATGCAGCGGCTGGGCATGCCCGTGGGGCCGAAGTTGTTCGAGCCACATCTGACCATCTGGTATGGGCCGGAACGCGTTGCCGACATGCTGCTCAGGCGGCCGTTCCGCTGGCCGGTCCGCAAGTTCTGGCTGGCGCATACGGTAAAGGGTCGCAAGCTCCCTGATTATGTCCGCGAGTGGTCGCTGGGATGAGGCGCTGCGCTGGCCGGCTCGGCGGGGATTGTCCTGAAATCTGCCTGTTTCCCGCGCGCATTTGCTTTCCACGGGAGCCATGCTAAACGTGCGCCCAATTGAAGTGATGACCTTAGGCAGGCCATGTCCCAGGACAATATTTTCCGCGAAGTCGACGAGGAGCTGCGCAGCGATCGCATGCGCGCCCTGTGGCGCCGTTTCGCCCCCTATGTGATTGGCGCAGCCGTCGGTGTCGTGCTTGTCGTGGCCGTCAACGAGGGCTGGACCTGGTATCACGCCAACAATGCCGCGCAGTCTTCCGACGAGCTCTATGCAGCTTTCGACGCCATCGATGGTGGCGACCTGCCGGCGGCGCAGACGCAGCTCGATACGCTGATTGCCAATGGGTCGGGCAGCTATCCGGTGCTGGCGCAGTTCCGCAAGGCGGGCGTGCTGGCCAAGGAAGGCTCGGTTGCCGATGCCGTGGCCGCCTATGACGCGCTTGCCAATACCCAATCCAACGCCCGCCTGCGCGAACTGGCGCTGGTGCTGGGCGGTACGCTGATGGTCGATACCGGCACCCTGGCCGATGTCGAATCGCGCGTCGGCAGCATTGCCGCCGAAGGCAGCCCGCTGCGCAATGCAGCGCGCGAGGCGCTGGGCCTGGCGCAGTACAAGGCGGGCGATTTCGCCGCCGCGCAGGCCAGCTTCGAGGCAGTCATCAACGATCCGCTGACGCAGAGCACGGTGCGCAACCGCATGGGCTATTACCTGGCCCAGTTGCTGTCGCAGGGCGCGATCACGCAGGAGCCGGTGGCAGATGCCACCGAAGCCGCGGCCAGCGCCATCGACGAGATCGTCAGCGACGAAGCCCCCGCCGCCGAAGCGCCGGCAGCGGACGCACCGGCTGCCGAGACCCCCGCAGCGGATGCTCCCGCCGCCACCACCGAGGCCCAGCCGGCCGCGCAGTAAGCGCGACCGCCTCTGCCCGACGCCGGATTGGAATAAACACGTATGACCGTCACCGTTGCTATTGTCGGTCGTCCCAATGTCGGCAAATCCACGCTGTTCAACCGCCTGGTCGGTCGCAAGATCGCACTGGTCGACGACACGCCCGGCGTTACCCGTGATCGCCGCGAAGCCGAGGGCCGCATCGCCGACCTGACCTTCCGCATTCTCGACACGGCGGGCTATGAGGACGTCAAGGATGGCAGCCTCGAAGACCGGATGCGCCAGCAGACCGAGCTGGCCATCAAGGAAGCCGACGTCATCCTGTTCATGATCGACGCCCGGGCCGGTGTCGTGCCGCTCGACCAGCGCTTTGCGCAGGTACTGCGTAAAGCCGGCAAGGACGTGCATCTGGTGGGCAACAAGGCCGAGAGTGGCGCGGCGGAAGCCGGGCTGGTCGAGGCGTTCAAGCTGGGCTTTGGCGAAGCCATCGCGCTCTCGGCCGAGCATGGGCTGGGCCTGTCCGAACTCTATTCCATCGTCTCGGCCGCCATCGACAAGGCGGAAGCCGAGAAGGAGGCCGCAGAGGCCGCTGGCGCTGATGGCATCGACGATATCGACGCCCTGCCCGAGGTGGATGTCGATATCACCGAGGACATGCTCGAGGGCGAGGGCGACGAGGCTACGCTGCGCTGGAATCCCAAGCGCTACCTCAACGTCGCTATCGTTGGCCGCCCCAATGCCGGCAAGTCGACACTGATCAACCGCATGGTGGGCGAAGAGCGCGTGCTGGTGGGGCCGGAAGCCGGCATCACCCGCGACTCGATCCTGGTGCCGTGGGAATGGGAAGGCCGGGTGATCAACCTGGTCGACACCGCCGGCATCCGCAAGCGCTCGCGCGTTACCGAAAAGCTCGAAAAGCTCGCCGTGGGCGATAGCCTGCGTTCGATCCAGTATGCCGAAGTCGTCGTGCTGATGCTCGACGCCACCATCCCGTTCGAAAAGCAGGATCTGGCGCTGGCCGACCTGGTCGAGCGCGAGGGGCGTGCCCTGGTGATCGCGGTCAACAAGTGGGACCTCATCGAAGACAAGAACGAGCATCTCAAGATGCTGCGTGAGGAATGCGAGCGCCTGCTGCCGCAGCTGCGCGGCGTGCCGCTGGTGACCCTGTCGGGCCTGACGGGCAAGAATATCGACAAGCTGATGGATGCCATCTTCGCCATCGAGCGGAACTGGAATTCGCATGTGTCGACGGCCCGGCTCAACCGCTGGCTTAGCGGCATGGTCGACGGGCATCCGCCACCGGCGGTTTCCGGCCGTCGCCTCAAGCTGCGCTACATGACGCAGGCCAAGACGCGGCCACCGAGCTTCATCCTCTTCGCGTCGCGGCCCGACGTGCTGCCGATGTCCTATCAGCGCTACCTGATCAATGGTCTGCGCGAGGCGTTCAACATCAAGGGCACGCCGATCCGGCTCTGGGTGCGCGGGGGCAGCGAGAACCCCTATAACGACAAGACCAAGCGCAAGATGGGCTAGGCGCGCCGTTGCGCGCACCGGTCCATAACGGCCAGCCGCGGTCCAGCGCCTCGCCTCCGCGGCACGGCACCGCTGGCTCGTCGCCGGAAATGTGATCGTCGTCCGCGGCCCTGCGGCTAGGCCATAGCCTGATCCTGCGCTATCAAGCGACGGGGCTTGGGGGTTATCGATGAATTGGGCGGCCGAACTGTCGGACTTGGCCTATGAGGCGGCCATCGTTCCTGAACGGTGGCAGAGCTTTCTCGATCGGGCAAGCGAGGCGGCCGGCGGATACGGCGGGACGCTCTTCGAAGTCGACGGAATGAGCAAGCATTCCATCCTCAGCGAACGCCTGCATGGTGCCTGGCACGCTATCGTCAACGAGGGTTGGGCGGCCAAGAACCCGCTACCTGGCCGAGCCCTCCTGGCGCGGGAACCCGGTTTCGTCCACGATCTGGAAGTCCTGCCCTCGGCCGACCGGGCCGGCTATGAATGGTTCGAATTCGCCGCCAAGTGGGACCTCGGCCCATCGATGGGCACGATCCTGCAAGTCCCCAACGGCAACCTGCTGATCATGACCTTCGAGCGGTCCTTGGCGGCACCGGCCTATGAGCGTGCCGACGCCGAACGATTCAATGCGCTGAGGCCCAGCATCGCGCGCGCCGTATCGCTGAGCGCGCAGCTGGCGTTCCAGCATTTCAACTCGACGGTTGGCGTTTTGAACGCCGTGGGCTTGCCCGGAGCGGTGGTCAATGAACGCGGACAGCTGCTGACCTGCAACCAGACCTTTGAAAGCCTCATCCCCAGCCTGTTCACGGATCGCCGGGATGGCCTGCGATTGCGGGCAGCGGGCGCCGACGCCCTCTTGCGGCAGACTCTGGCCCGGCTCAAGCCGGAGCTGTGGGCCGGAACGGTGGCGTCGGTGCCGGTGCCGCGCAGCAGCCACGGAGACCCGCCCGCCATCATCCATGTCCTGCCCATCCGCGGCGTGGCCCAGGACATCCTGTTCGGGGCAACCGGACTGGTGCTGGTCGACCGCCTTGCCGAGCGCGCAGCACCGTCCGACACGATCCTGCGGGCCTTATACGACCTGACGCCCGCCGAGGCGCGGGTCGCCGCGACGCTCGTGCAAAACCGCGGGCGCCACAAGCAGGTCGCGGACATTCTCAGCGTGTCGCCAGAGACCGTGAAATCGCACAGCAAGGCGATCTACCAGAAAACCGGGCTGTCCGGCGTCATCGAACTGGCAAGCGTCCTTGGCGGACTCCTGCCAGCCGTGTCGGACAGTGAAGACTAGCGCCCGCTGCGGTAGTTCGGGGCTTCCCTGGTGATCGTCACGTCGTGGACGTGGCTTTCGCTGAGCGCGGCGCCGGAGATCTTCACGAAGACGGAATTCTCGCGGAAATCCTTGAGATTATGGGCGCCGGTATAGCCCATGGAGGCGCGCAGGCCACCCGCCAGCTGATGCAGCACGGCGCCGGCAGCGCCCTTATAGGGCACCTGGCCCTCGATGCCTTCGGGCACCAGCTTCATCTGGTCGCGCACGTCCTGCTGGAAATAGCGATCGGCCGAGCCGGAGCCCATGGCGCCGACCGAGCCCATGCCGCGATACGACTTATAGGAGCGCCCCTGGTAGAGGTAGACCTCGCCGGGGCTTTCGTCGGTACCAGCCAGGAGCGAACCGACCATGACGCAGGACGCGCCGCCGGCCAGGGCCTTGGCCATGTCGCCGGAGAACTTGATGCCGCCATCGGCGATAACAGGGATGCCGTGGCGAGCCCCCTCTTCCGCGCAGGCCATGACGGCCGCGAGCTGGGGAACGCCGACACCGGCCACGATGCGGGTGGTGCAGATGGAGCCGGGGCCGATACCGACCTTGACCGAGTCCGCGCCGGCATCGATCAGCGCGCGGGTCGCCTCTGCCGTCGCGACATTGCCGGCGACGATGCGGGTGGAATTGCTCTCGCGCTTGACGCGCTCGACGGCCTCGGCGACGCGCACCGAGTGGCCATGGGCCGTGTCGATGACCAGGAGGTCCACACCGGCATCGATCAGCGCCAGCGAACGTTCGAAGCCCTGGTCGCCGACCGTGGAGGCCGCGGCGACGCGCAGGCGCCCCTGATCGTCCTTGACGGCGTGCGGGTTGAGCTGGGCCTTTTCGATGTCCTTGACCGTGATCAGGCCCGTGCAGCGATAATCGGCATCGACCACGAGGAGCTTCTCGATCCGGTGCTTGTGCAGCAGCACCTTGGCTTCGTCCTTGGAGACGCCATCGCGCACGGTGACGAGCTTTTCGAATGTCATCAGCTCGCGGATCGGCTGGGCCGGGTGGGAGGCGAAGCGCACATCGCGATTGGTGAGGATACCGACCAGCTTGCCGACGGCGCGACCACCGGTGCCGCCATTCTCGACCACAGGGATGCCCGAGATGCGATTGGCCTGCATCAGCGCCAGCGCATCGGCCAGCGTGGCGTCGGGGCCGATGGTGATGGGGTTCACCACCATGCCCGACTCGAAGCTCTTGACCTGGCGGACCTGCTCGGCCTGCTCGGACGCGGTGAGGTTCTTGTGGATGACGCCAAGACCGCCCGCCTGGGCCATGGCAATGGCCATCGCGCTTTCGGTGACGGTGTCCATGGCCGAACTGAGGATCGGAAGGTTCAGCGCTATGTCCTTGGTGACATAGGTGGAAATGTCGGTTTCGGTGGGCAGGACATCGGATCGCGCCGGCTGCAGCAGCACGTCGTCGAAGGTCAGCGCGTAATCGCCGGTTGCGGTGCTAATAATCTTCGCCAAGGCCAGACCTTTCCTGCCTTCTGATACAATCAGAAATGTTGGAGTGCGAACCGAACGATGGACTCGCCGGGCTCAGGTTGGCGAGGGTCAATAGCACCGGTGACACGGCTTGCATAGGGGTGCGAACGCTTGCCGCGCGCAGGGCCACGCTGCATAAATGGGCGGGCTGGAGCGGGAGGACGAAAATGAAGCTGAGGGGCTGGGCGCGGTTGGCGTGGATGGCGAGTGCGGCGCTGGCGGTGACCTCGGTGGCGGCCGAGGAGCTATCGAGCTTCGTCGCGGCGCAGGACGGTGCGCGCGCGTGCTGGAGCCGCCAATATAGCGCCGAACACCTGGCCGCCCATCCCGACCAGCTGGTGACGGCAATGGCTTTCACCATGCAGTTCGGCCAGGACTTCCACCTCTTCCAGCTCGATGCCGACCTGCGGGGCGGGCAGACTGGTCGCGCGACTGGCACCTGCTCGGAATATGAGGGCAAGATCTCGTGCGGCGTCGATTGCGACGGCGGCGGGGTACTACTCAGCCACGGCGCTGACGGCAAGGTGCTGCTCGATCTCACCGACTACGGCTATATTCGCATGACCGACAGCTGTGGCGAGGACGAAGCCGACGGCTTTGCCCTGGAAGCGGGGAAGGATGACAGGGAATTCCTGCTGTCTCCCGCCACCGGCAAAGCCTGCAAACCCCTGGACTGGGCCAATTAAACTTCCATACAAGTGGCAAACTTTGCCTTTTCATAGGCTGCCGCGACCTTCATAGTGTGGCCGTCGCGTTCGCGGCGCCCACGATTCCTTCCGGTCCCACCCTCGTGATCCGCGTTACACCCCTCATCCTGGCGGTCGCCCTGTTCATGGAGCAGATGGATTCGACCGTCATCGCGACCTCGCTGCCCGCGATCGCCCGGGATATCGGGACCGAGCCGATCGCCCTCAAGCTGGCGTTGACGGCCTATTTCGTGGCGCTCGCCATCTTCATTCCTATCAGCGGCTGGATGGCGGACCGGTTCGGCGCCAAGAACGTCTTCCGACTGGCCATCTTCGTGTTCATGCTGGGCTCGCTCGCCTGCTCGTTTTCGTATTCGCTCGAAACCTTCGTGGCCTCGCGTTTCTTCCAGGGCATCGGTTCTTCGATGATGACCCCGGTCGGGCGCCTCCTGCTGGTGCGCTCGACGCCGCGCAACGAGCTGGTCTCCGCCATGGCGTGGCTGACCGTTCCTGCCCTGCTGGGTCCGCTGACGGGGCCGCTGATCGGTGGCTTTCTCACCACTTATCTCAGCTGGCACTGGATCTTCTGGATCAATATTCCGATCGGCATTGCCGGGATCATCCTGGCCGGCATTTTCCTCAACGTGCCCGATGCGCGCAATCCGCGGCCGATCGACATGGTGGGCTTCGTGCTTGCCGGCGTAGCTTTTTCGGGCACGGTATTCGGGCTTTCGGTGGTCAGCCTGCCGGCGCTGCCGCTGATCTATGGCTACCTGACGCTGGCCATCGGCGTCACGGCCGGCGTGCTTTACCTGCTGCATGCGCGACGCACGAGCTTTCCGCTGCTCGACCCTGCTTTGTTCCGGCACAAGCTCTTTCGCTCCTCAATTACCGGCGGGTCGATGTTCCGCATCGGCGTCGGCGCCGTGCCCTTCCTCCTGCCACTGATGCTGCAGCTGGGCTTCGGCCTGTCCCCGTTCCAGTCAGGCGCCATCACCTTCGTGTCGGCAATCGGGGCCATCTTCAGCAAGTTCATTGCCGAGCGTGTCTATGCCCGGTTCGGTTTTCCGCGCACCCTGGGCTTTGCCTCCTTCTTCGGCGGCATCCTGATCGCGCTCCAGGGGCTGTTCGATGTCTCGACACCCGTGCCGCTGATCATGATTGTGCTCCTCGTGGGTGGCGTCCTGCGTTCGGTGTTCTTCACCGGCTCCAACGCGATCGGCTATGCCGATGTCGACGATGAAGAGGCCAGCCAGGCGACCGCCATCGTCGCCGTGGGGCAGCAGCTCAGCGTGGCGTTTGGCGTGGCGGTCGCCGGAGCGATCCTCGAAATCAGTACCCGCCTGCGCGGCACCGAACTGGCACTGATCGATTTCCAGATTGCGTTTTTCGTCGTCGGGGGCCTCAGCGCCCTTGCCGGCATCATTTATTGGCGCCTGCCGGCCGATGCCGGCAGCAATGTTTCCGGCCACCGGGCCGTTACCGCCCAGAAGGAGTGACCGGGCGTTTTGTCCGGCGATTTGCCCGTGTCTCGAGCCATGCCCCTCATCCTGGCCACCGCCCTGTTCATGGAAAACATGGACTCGACGGTCATCGCCACCTCGCTCGCCGCCATTGCCGCCGATATCGGCACCGATCCGATTTCGCTGAAGCTGGCGCTGACGGCCTATCTGGTGGCGCTGGCCATCTTCATACCGATTTCGAGCTGGATGTCGGACCGCTTCGGGGCGCTCAACGTGTTCCGCGTGGCGATGGTCGTGTTCATGTGTGGTTCGATCGCCTGCGCGCTGTCGAGCTCGCTGACGCAGTTCGTCGGGGCACGATTCCTCCAGGGCATGGGTGGCGCCATGATGGGACCGGTGGCGCGGCTGGTGCTGGTGCGGGCGACACCACGACATCAGCTGGTCGATGCCATGGCATGGCTGACCATTCCCGCCCTCATCGGGCCGATTGTCGGCCCCCCGTTCGGCGGGTTCCTGACCACGTTCTTCAGCTGGCACTGGATTTTCATCATCAACGTGCCGATCGGCTTCCTTGGCATCATCCTGGTCAGCTTCGTGCTTCCCAATACGCCCGAGCGCAACGAGCCACGCCGGATTGACCGCACCGGCTTCGTCCTGGCCGGGTCGGCCTTCGCCCTCTTCGCCTTCGGCTGTTCAGTGATGAGCCTGCCGGCCCTGCCGCCCATGGTGGGCGCGGTGGCGGCGGCGGCTGGTATAGCGCTGGGCGCGGCCTATGTGCGGCATGCCCTGCGGACGGACTATCCGCTGCTCGACCTGCGGCTGCTACAGCTGCCGGTGTTCCGCATATCGGTGGTCGCCGGCACATTCTTCCGCCTCGGACAGGGTGCCGTGCCGTTCCTGTTTCCGCTCATGCTGCAGCTCAGCTTCGGCATGACGCCGTTCGAATCGGGGATGATCACCTTCATCGGCGCGGTCGGCGCGCTGATCGCCAAGTTCATGTGCAACTGGCTGTTCGCCCGCTTCGGCTTCAAGTATCCGCTGGTGCTGGCGACCGGCATTTCATGCCTGGGCATTCTCGCCATGGGGCTCTATACGCCGGCCACCCCGCTGCCCCTCATCCTGTCGATCCTGGCCTTTGTCGGTTTCTGGCAATCGGTATTCTGGACCGGCTCGAACGCTTTCGTCTTCGCCGACGTCGAGGACAAGGATGCCGGCCAGGCCAATGTGATCAGCCAGGTCTGGGGGCAGCTGATGTTTGCCATGGGCGTCGCCCTGGGCGGCGGCACGCTCGAACTGGTGCACCGCATGCGCGGCGAGGGCCCGCTGCAACTGGCCGATTTCCAGACCGCATTCCTCGTGGTGACAGGCGTCGCCGCGGTGGCCACCGTGCTGTTCCTGCGTCTGCCCAACAATGCCGGCCACCAGCTCACGCGCGGCGGCGGTGGCGGGCACTAATCCTGTGAGACCTCATGGTGAGCTTGTCGAACCACGAGGTCGGGCACGCCCATCTCGCCGCGACCTCGTCCTTCGACAGGCTCAGGATGAGGTCTCTGCTTGAAGGCCCGCCCTGCCCCTGAGGGGGCGAGGAAGAGCTAGCGGTCGTAGTCGCCCTCGCCGGGCACAGTGTCGTTGCTGCCCTTGAAGCCCTTGGCGATAAGGTAGGCTTCGGCCGAATCCTGCCGGCTGGACGGCGGCTTGGCGTGGAAGGTGGTCTTGAAGTGGCGCTTGAGCATGTGCAGCAGCTCATGCTCGGTGCCGCCCTGGAACACCTTGGCGACGAAAACGCCGCCTGGCGACAGCACGTCGAGCGCAAAGGCCGCGGCGACCTCGATGAGCTGCACGATGCGCAGGTGGTCGGTGGGCCGGTGGCCCGTCGTGGGCCAGGCCATGTCGCTCATCACGATATCGGCTTTCTTGCCGCCCATGGCCTCGATCAGCATGGCCGGCGCATCGTCGTCGGTGAAATCCTTCTGCAGCAGGATCACGCCGGGGATGGGGTCCATTTCGAGATAATCGATACCCACGATCAGCGGATTGGCGTCGGTCGAGCCGGTGGCCTTGGCCGCAACCTGGGCCCAGCCGCCCGGGGCTGCGCCGAGATCGACCACGCGCATGCCCTTGCGGAACAGCTTATACTTCTCGTCCATCTCGCGGATCTTGAAGGCAGCACGCGAGCGATAGCCCTCGGAGCGGGCGCGCGCCACGTAGGGGTCGTTGAGCTGCCGTTCGAGCCACTTGGTCGAGCTGACCTTGCGGCCCTTGGCCGATTTCACCCGGATCTTGAGGTCCTTGTCGGACTTGCGACCGCCGGTCCCGAGGGCTTTATCCACCATTGCCATTTCTCCTCGGGTAGCGCGACGCGCGACTATGGACCCGGTCGGCGTCCATCAACGAAATCAGGATGCCCTCGCGCAGGCCACGATCGGCAACGCGAACACGTTCGGTCGGCCATTCGCGCCGGATGGCCTCGAAGATGGCGCAGCCGGGCAGCACCAGGTCGGCGCGGTCGCGGCCGATGCACGGGTGGGCGACGCGGCGGTCGAAGGGCATGGCCAGCAACACTTTCATGGTGTCGTCGACCTCGCCGCGCTTCATCCACAAGCCATCGACCTTTTGCCGCTCATAGCGTTCGAGGCCCAGATGCAGGCCTGCCAGCGTGGTCACGGTGCCCGACGTGCCGATCAGGTGTACCGGGTGGTTGGCGATCATCTGCCGCAGCTTCTCGCGACCACGGAACTGGCGCAGGTGTTCGGACACGAAGCCGACCATGGCTTCAAACACATCGCGGGTCACGTCGACGCCGCCGAATTTCTCGGCAATGGACACTACACCCACCGGCAGCGACTGCCAGGAGCGGATCGAGGCGGACATGCGCCCCTGCGATTTGGGCCGGCCGCCGCGGAAATCGAGCCAGGCCAGTTCGGACGAACCACCGCCAATGTCGAACATCAACGCCCCGGCGGCGGCGCCTTCGATGAGATCGGCACAGCCGGTCACCGCCAGCTCCGCCTCCGTGCGGCGATCGACGATTTCGAGCTCGAGCCCCAGTTCTTCCTTCACGCGCGCCAGGAATGCCGGACCGTTTTCGGCGGCGCGGCAGGCCTCGGTGGCGATCAGTCGCATGCGGGTGGGCTGGTGCTCGCGCAGCTTGTTGCGGCACTGGCGCAGCGCTTCCATGGTGCGCTCCATGGCCGCATCGCTCAGCCGTCCGGTGACCGAGACCCCCTCGCCCAGCCGGACGATGCGGGTGAAGCCATCGAGCACGCGAAAGCCGTGGTCATGCGGGCGGGCGATCAGCAGCCGGCAATTGTTGGTCCCCAGGTCCAGCGCCGCATAGATCGGGCCGCGATGCTTGCGCGGATTCGGGGCGGCTGGCGTCCGCCTGTCCGCTTCGGGCATGGGCGCATGGCCCCCTGCCCTCCCCGCCTGTCCAGGAACGGACGGGGCACGGATTGCCGGCTCGTCGGGTGACGCGAGCTCGGCGGCGGACCGATCGGAATCGGTCACAGTAGTCTCCTGTCGTGCGCGGTCGCCGAACTGGCCCAGCCAGTCGCGCCCGAACGCACTGTTTATTGCGTGTCGCCGATGACGGTAGTGCAAGGGGGCTCCAAGCGCAATGCTGCCGTCACGGACAGCAGCGATGTCCGAGGCGCTTGCAATCTCGATCCGCATTGTCTATGCAGTGCCCGCGCCGGACGCCATGTCGCCCGCGCCATACCGACGGGCCCCGCCCGGTCCCTTGCTGGGGAATAGTTCAACGGTAGAACAGCGGACTCTGACTCCGTCAATCTTGGTTCGAATCCAGGTTCCCCAGCCAAATTCTCCGTAAGTCATTGAAATTGCAGGGTAATCTTTGGGCTGTGTGAAGGTTTCACACAAAGTCCCACACCTGGTCCCACACACGCAGACTCGCGAAAGGTCAGCATGGGTACCCGCCTGCCGTTTTGCCTCCGCCGTGGCGCCACGTTTTACTGGCGCCGCCGCCTTCCAAGTCCTTCCAAAATGTCCGTGGAATTCAGCCTCGGCACCAAAGACGAGCGCGTGGCCCGTCGCCTATGCTCTGTGCTTGCGGCCGAAAGCGACCGCGCGTTTGTAGTATTGCGTGAGGGTGGAATGACACCGGACCAGATCGAAGTCTTGATGCGGCACAAGTTTGCCGAGCATCGCGCCCAGATCGAACTTTTGCACGTGGTCGGGCTCGACAGCCGCAGTGACTGGAAGACCGAGGTCAACGCCAGTCGAGCAGCTGCCTTAGCCATGAACACGCTGGCGGTTCGGGGCCGTCGAGCCCAGATCGACCCGGCAAGTCTGCCGGACGATGCGGACGCCGACGACTTATCCAGGTTGGCACAGCAGAACATCGATTTCTATCGCAACGTGTTCTGGTCCGAAGAAAGATCCCTCAGGACCATCCGCGAGCTCAAGGAGCTGTTTCCGGCAGACCCGATCGGTCCGGCGGATGTGGCGCAAGCGCGGTCGGCTATGCTGCAGGCCTTTGCGGCTGCCAACGCGTCTGTCGCTAGAAAGTATGCTGGAGTGCCAGCCACACTGGCCGATATCGAAGCGCTAGCGGATCGGCTTGAGCAGGCGGTCGAGAAGCTCTCCTCCCCCCAGCCGGTGGTCGAACCGCAGGGAACGACGGCGCCGGATATCGGTCCGCGCAAGGCGATCATTGCGTTCACAGAGGAGACCGTAGCTGAGGAGGTCGCCAGGGGCAGGCTAGTGAGCAGCACGGGTGACCAGAAACTCACCGTCCTCACGAAGTTCGTCTGGGCAACGGGCAAGGAGTATTTTCAGGACCTGAAACAGAGCGACATCAAGCAATATGTCGACTGCCTCTCCCTAATTCCAAAGAACCACAAGGCGCCGCAGTATGCGGGCCTCACGGCTGAAGAGCTGATGGCCAAGTCAGCGTTCCTGCCGAAGAAGGAAGTTGGGCTCGACGGCCAGACCATCAATCGCAACCTTAGCTATCTCACGAAGCTAATGCGCCAGGCCCAGATGGCCGGCGTCGAGAATCTGCCCGCGCTGCAGATCGGCGCGTTCCGAGTACCAAAGAAAGTTCGATCACATGAGCAACGGCCGGGCTACTCGGCCGACGACGTCGAGCTGTTGTTCACCCATCCAATCTGGACGGGATGCCATTCACCAGCTCGCCGCCATGTCCCAGGAGATATCATCGTTTGGGACGGTCTATACTGGTGTCCGCTCATCAGTGCTTACTCAGGCGTGCGCCGAGAAGAGATCGCTGCAATGCAAGTTGCGGAGGTCGTACTCGAGGGGGATGTGCCGCACTTCGTGATTAAGGAGAGCGAGAACCGCGGGTTGAAGACGTTGGCCTCGGTGCGAACAGTCCCGATCCACTCAGCCCTGTTCGCGCTCGGTATAGACCGATATGTCCGACAGCAGCAGAAGGCCGGTGAAATCGATCTGTTCCCTGATCTCAGGCCAACGAGCGGCACGAAGACGTCCTGGGGCGACAAGCTTCACTATGGCTTCGCAAAGGCGGTCAAGCTGACTTTGGGTGCCGCTCACGTCGAACGAAGCGAAGCCAAAACCTTCCACAGCTTCAGACACTACATCTGCACCGCGCTGGATCGTGTCGAAGCAATCAAGGACAAGACCATCAAGGACATCGTCGGGCACGAAAACGTCGGTACGACCGATCGCGTGTACAAGGAGCCTGCACTGCTCGCGGTAAAGCTTGCCGCACTGAATTTCCTGCCTGATCTTACCACCAAGGCTACGACGGCCATTGAGGTCAGGACCATAGTCCCGGCCCGATCCAAGGCGAGTGCGTCAAGGGGAAGGTCAGGACAAGCCCAGGGCAAAACCGGGCGCGGTGCCAGCGCTACGGTTAACTAGAGCCAGTCTGACCGTTCGATTAAAGCCCAAAGGTCGAAAGCTCGATCGCGAGCCAGGCAAATTGGTTCAACGGAAGTGCCGCATTAAAGCTAGCGGTTCACTAAGTCGGGATAATCAGTAAAGGCTGACGCCCGTCCCAGGATCGCTTCCTGAGCGCCTTCCTCCAGCCATCTAGCGAGATCGATCAAGGTCTGTTCACGCATCGTGTAGCGGTTTTGCCGTCCATCACGCTCGCACAAGACCAAGCCCGCCTGCTGCATCATCTTCAGGTGGTGCGTGATCGTCGAAGGCGCCAAATCCGCTAGCTTCCCGGCAGGCTGAGCGGGGACACTGCGAAGCCTTCGAAAAATATCGAAACGTCGTTCGTCCCCAAGGGCCATAAGGGTTTGCAGGGCCTCATCGTCCGTCATTTCGAAATTCCTCGAATGGTTTCTTAGCAGAAAAGCATGCTCAGGTTAACCATTCCTAATGAAGCGTGGTGACGACGGAGTCCGTCTAAGGCATTGTGTGAACGATTCCACCCGGAATCCGTCGCTGCCTATCAAGGCGGCCGTCAGCCCGGCGCCAACCGGACCAACGGCCTGACCAGGCAGCTGCAACCTGCGTTCACAGGAGAGCCACATGGCTGACAGCATCTACGCGTGCGATCAGATTCGCCGCAATCTCAATCCCGACATTTCTGGATCCACCTGGGTCATTGGATGGCACGGCGTCGCCGCGCATCGCGGCGCCTGGTCGGTAGTCGCGCTCTAGCGCCTCTGCCGCTCCCACGATCTCGCTAGTGCTTTGACCTTGGGCTGACGCCCCAGCCGAGGCGCATGCGCGGTCGATCCAAATGACCTGAGCTCTGCCAGCGCACGGAACGTGCCACGGCGCTGCTCGCCCCGGATTCCAACGAAAATGTCGAAATACCGCAAGATACCAACGCCAGATCTCTTTGCGCCGCAGAACACCCACGACGATCCCCATTTCGAGTGGCCCGACCAAGATCGGGAGCGCTCCGACTACGTCCTCGAGGTGATGGAGCGCTCGGAGCAGAGCAGGCCCCGTTTCCTCGGCCTCAAGGACTGGGATAGTGCCTTCGTTCGCCTGGTCGATCGCCGGCTGGATGCAGCCGGACACGCCGAGCGCGGTGCCAATCGTGAGCATGAAAAGGCCGCAGCGCGCCTGGTGACCGGTCTCACCGAGATCAAGACGCTCGGGGGTCCGTCGACGGAACATGCGATCGACCAGATGGCGGCGAGGCTTCTCGTCGAGGCGCAGAATTTCGGACCAGTGATCGAGGCTATCCGGCGGGGCGCCCAGGCCAGCATTCGCGGCGGCGCACGCTGGCTGCAGTTCAAGCCGATCCTGATCGAAAGCCCTCCGGGCCTGGGCAAGACCAGGTTTACCGAGTTGCTGGCGGAGGCCAGCCACCTGACGCTCGTCTATCTCGACTGCGCCTTAATGACGACAACCGGTTCGCTGATTAGCCATGACTCGGTGTGGCGCAGTTCTCGGGCTTCTGACGTCATTGAGGCGCTGAGCAATGGCCCCACCGCCAATTTGCTCGTGGTGATCGACGAGTTCGACAAGCTGGTTGATCACAGTCGGAGTGCCGTGCCGGACGCGACCGAGAAAATGGTCGGCCTGCTCGAGCCCAGGGGCGCTAGGGCGTATCTCGACCCCTTCTTGCAGCTCAATGTCGACCTCAGTTTCCTGAACTGGATCCTCATCTGCAACGACCTCAACCGCATCGCCAAGCCTGTGAGGGATCGCTGCATCGTCGTGAAATTGGGCCCGCTCAAACCTCACGACATCGCTGTGATTGCCGAGGCCGAGATCGCGCGGCGCGGCCTTGCCCCAGAATTGGCAGCACCGCTCGTTCGCGCCGCGAAGTCCGGCCGGCTCACCAGCCTCCGAAAACTCCACAAAGCCTTGGATGCAGCGGCCGCCGCCGCGTCGCGTCCTCTGCTCCACTGACCATTTTTGCCAAATTCCACAAAAAACGAAAGGAAACCTTCAATGACCGACACCCCAAAGCTACCTAGCAGCCCCCCGCCCTCCTCTCCCGTCAGCAAGTCCGGTGATGGCGAAAGCCGGGCAATCCGGGAGGTCATCGACCTTTCCCGCCCCGCAGGACACCAGCGGCGCGAGGTCGGCGCCGTGCTCAACCCCTTGACCGAAGCGATGCTCCGGGATCTCCGCCGCGAAGTGGCGGGGGCGAATGCTGACGGCAACGCGCGGTTCTTGTGTGGCAGTTGCGGGGCTCCGGTCACGCTCTGCAGCAATCCGGCCAGCGCCACCGTACCCCGTGATGGCCGCGCCGCGCACTTCAGGCATCCGGTCGGGGCTGGTCCCTGCGACTGGCGCACCCCGCATGATCCCAACGTTGCCGCGAAGAAGTATGCATCGAACGAAGGGCCCGAACACGCCTTTCTCAAGGCCCAGCTTGTTGACTGCCTGCACCGCGATCCGCGCTTCTCGAACATCCGGGTCGAAAAGCAGGTGCCGATCCTGGGCGGAACGCGTCTCCAGCCCGATGTCTCGGCCACGTTCATGGGTCAGCTTGTCGCTTTTGACATCCAGTTGAGCACGACTGGGCTGAGAGTCGTGATGGACCGTGAGAAGGGCTACCGGGGCGCGGGCTACCAGCATGTCTGGCTTACCGGTCCGGAAATCGAGCCGCTGACCCAGGCGTGTTTCGGTGACATCCATAGCGGCGCTGGCGGCCGCATCTTTGTCATCGATCCCGGCTCGGTCGCCGCGACCATGCGGACGGGCCAGTTCCAGTTGCGGGAAATTTCTCTCACCCCGCGCCTTGCCAAGGGCAAGGCGGTGCACTCGATCTGGATCTCGGCCATGGTTGGCGTCGACGTCATCATGAAGCCCGCGCCCCAGCGCAGGACCGAGGGTCTGGCGCGCTATCAGCGGGTCATGGACACCGCGGCGCACGAGGCTTTTGGCGCCTCGCGCCAGCGCATTCGCGAAAACGCGGCGCGCGGTTTGCCCTTGAAGACGGTCATGCCAGAATGGCGCGCCATTGCGTCCCATGTCGACGGCGATAAGTATGATCGCGCCGCCGGCGACGGGCTCGGCCCGGTCCTTGCCTTTCTGCAGCAGGTCGAAGGCTGCTGCCTGGACCTGACCATCGAAACGGACGACGCCATGCTGAGGGAACTGCGCCGCCGCATCGACATCGTTCTCAACCAGCCCGGCTGGGCACCGCTGGTGGAATTGGTCATGGGTCTTGTTCCGGGCATGGCGGGCGCTATGGGGCCGGCGCAGCTGGAGCAGTTGCATCGTGCTACTGCCAGCCGCGGCGGCTCGACGATGACCTGGTATCGCAGCATGCTTAGCGTGCTCTACCCTTGGCTGGCCTATCAGCTGATCGCCAGGGCGCCGCGGTTCACGCCAAATCTGGCGGGGTTCACCGGTAACGCGTGATCAACAAGAAGCTGCGCGGCCTGGACCATCGAGGTCCAGGCCGCGCACGGCGCTAGCGCCGCTATCGGGGAATGAAGGAAGAAAGGAGAAAGGGGCAGAGACGCAGCCCGGCGGCCTTTCAGCGCCTGGGCACCAGGACTGTCGCGGCTGACATCGACTCGCAAGCGGCGACCCACCGCTCGTTGAGCCATCGGCTGCGTTCTCGGTCGGGTCTCGAAGACATCGAGGGCACGCGTTGTGGCGGGGCAGAACTCGCGATAGCATAGGTGCAGAGGACGAGCGATGAGCAATGACCCACCAGATTCAGACCGCTTGAGCCGAGCGAAGCAGAAACAGCTGAGCCGTGAACGGGATGCCATGCTGCTTCAGTCCGGCCAGATCACCGAGGCTGAGTTGAAGCGCCGAAACAGCTTCTTCGGCGCGTTGCCCATCAAGAGATACAAAATAGTCGCCATCGGCCGAAAACCGGTCGGCCCACTGTAGAAGCCGCGCATCGCGCATATGCGCGTCCATGTCTGCCCCGCCCGCTATTCCTCGCGGCCGAGAGCGGCATGCTAGTCACGACGTTACAAAGGAGAGGCAATGCCGGACCTTCGAGGTCCGACCTTGCCGCCGGTCGGTTACTCCGCTCGGCCAATGGGCCTCGGGGTTACCCCCCGTCAAAGAGGCGGCTCTTGGCGGCCCAAGCGGGCCGGTTCTTTTCAAGGACAATGCAGAAAGCTAAGGCGGGCCCTTGGCCCGGAGCGCTTGGCTGGTTCAGAGTTCAATTTAGTCAATCGAGCCCAGGGTTGACGCCAGAGCAGGCCGCCTATTCTTGTCCCCAACCCAGCCCATTAGGGCTGGGCTACGCCGCAGGCGACCGCGGCCTGATCTGGAGTCAAGGCCACCTCGGGGCCACTTCTCCAATGGCGCGCCAGCGCAGCGAACGCATTGTTGTTTCCCTCAGCCAAAGCACTAGCTGGCTGAGGTCGCAGAGAAGCGGCATTTGAGGAGGGGGGAGGTGGCCGGACCTTGGGCGGTTCAAAAAGGGCATTCTGCGCGATCTAGTAAGGGTCAAATGCTCGGCACGGCAGAGAAACCGATGGTCACCTAAGACCCAGCCCAAACTAGTCTGCTTTGCGCCCCATTCCTGCCGTTCAGGCTGGTCGAGCAACTTCCCGAAAGCTGCCGTTCGCGCAAGCGCAAGCACCGTTCCCCTAAGATAACCGCTTCGGCCCGATGCGAGGTTAGTTGCTCAACCGCCAGCCGCTCCTGGTCTCCACCCTCCTCAACGCTGAATACCATGAGCTGCTTGCCGTGCCGCCACGCAGCATCCTGGGCGCCGCTGATGAGCGCTGTAGAAGACCAGTGCGTTGCCACCTCGTTGGCCGGAAAGCCAACCACCCCCGGCTGCGGCCGCCGTCGGGGCCGAGCACGACGACCTACCCTTCGGACAATAGCTTCAGGGCCCGCATAGAAGAGTGCCCCGAACGGGCGACGATGATGTGATCGTGGATGACTATTCCCAGAGGCCTGACCGCACCAATGACGTCCCGCGTTGTTCGAACGTCCCGCGCCGACGGCGAAGGGTCGCCAGAAGGGTGATTGTGAACCAAGATCAGCGCCGTGGCCCCCAGTTCCAGGGCGCGCTTGATGATTTGGCGCACATAGAAGGGCGTATGATCCACCGTACCCGTTTGCATCACTTCGTCCGCGATAAGGCGGTTTTTCTTGTTGAGGAAGAGCACCCTGGCTTGCTCAACCGGCAAGAACGTCATGGTGAGATGTAGATAGCCCACAAGCTCGGAAGACGCCGAGAGTATGGGACGACGATCGGGATAGGCGCGTTTTCGAGCGACGTTTTCGACGACCTCCGAAACAACGCCGAGAAGGCGGATGGTGGCGGGGCTAACCCCGCTCACCTCATCGAGCTGCGCCGCCTCCGCCTGCAGGACCGCTGGAAGCGGGCCGAACCGAGCGAGCAATCGCGTGGCTTGGTCGGTCGCTCCTGCGGGTCCGATCAGACTTTCCAGTAACCTCGCTAGGACACGCACCTGGTCATAGTCAGGCCCGTCTTCGCTGAGCGGCAATGAAGTTCCTTTGCCGGCATCGTCGAGGCCAGAATGCATCATCATGCCGCCATCTGACCGACCAGCGGGATTAGCAGCGGCCCCTCAACGCGGGCCAGTGCTCGAGCGTTCAGCATCGCCTGTTGCGTGACGTCGAAGTAGATCGGCAACCAGGGGCTGCCGTCGATATCGATGGGTTGGCCATGCACGTGGATCGACCAGTCCATCTTCCGCCACAGCGCGATCCACTTCATGTCCTGGATGCCGCCGACTTGCCGGTATCCATTGAGCAAGCAGAACTCCATCACCGCGGCACAGGCGCCCGCAAGAATCCGGATCGACCCCTTGTCTCGACGCCCGGCGACGATGAAGCCACGTGTCCATTCCACCACCGTCGCGTCACGCACCATCGGCAGAAGGTCGCAACTGTCGGGAAAGACCTCACTTAGAAGGTGAGGCAGGTGGGTAGGTACCAACCGAGAGCCGGCCACAAAGCTGTCACCCTCCATCACGACAAGGTAGGCGGCGGCCGCGGTGTCGAACTGATCGAACTCGCGCCCATCTGGCGACGGGGTCACCCAACCGAGCTCTTCGGCATAGACGGTGTGCCGCGCCTGAAAGAATAGATCCAGTTCCGGCTGGAATAGGTGTTCGTTGTCTCTGGTGATGAAATGGAATTGCATTGCTTGCCCCCGGCTCTCGCGAGGCAAGGTCAGCAAATTGCGAGTAGTTCATCTATTGTCGTAAGCGACAGGATGAGTCGCAAAAAGGCGGCAGAAATCAATTGTCATCATATACTTGAGAGCAACACATCACAGGATGATTTGCCGGCTTTTGATGGCCTTGGCGATCGCGTGCGTGGTCGTGGAGGCGCCAAGTTTCTGGCGGGCATGGGCTACATGTTCCCGGACCGACCGTTCGGCGATTGTGAGAATTTGACCGGTATCATTCAGGTTTTTCCCGTTAGCGATCCAGGTGAGTACCTCACGCTCTCGCGGCGTCAGACGCCCAAAACGCTGGGACCGTGCATCATAGAGCTCTACCGCACGGAACTCTGCGTTCAAGCACACCAAGTGCAGCATCTGCCTAGCAAGCGGCGGCAGGTCGACCATCTGGTCAGAAGCCAGCGACACCACCGACTGGACGCTCGAGGGATCGCCCATAGGGAAGCCGAGCCCATCTCTCAGGCCGACGCTGCGCGCCTCGGAAGCAATCTGTCTGGCGATGCGGGTCTGCCTGGAATTGGACCGGGCCTCCTTCCAAGAAAACGGCCTCACCTGGGTCAGGGAGTGGGCGCTGACCGGATCGTGCCAGAAGAATTGGCCCTCGCGGTATCGTTCCAGCCATGCTTTCGGCCATGTGTGGGCGATCACATATGGCTCGGCATCTTCGCCGAGCGCTGGCAATCGCGTCATCATGAAGTAGCTGAAACCAAAAGCAGAAAGCGTCTTGGAGAATTCTGCGACTAACGACTGTAAGGAACTGCAATTTTCGCAGATGTCCAGGAACGCCATCGCCTCATCGACGAAAGTGTCCATGTTCGTATTGCCCCCAACGGGAAACGTTACTTGGGCGTTAACGATTAGGCGAGAGGTTTCTTACCGAAGTCGGGGTTGCGGAATAGTCTGACATTGGAGGCACAGCATGATCGGTCAATTTCTCTACGAGGCGCGACCACCGATTGGCTCAATAATCGTCGAGATGGCCTGGCAGGAGGGTGAGCCCACCGGCAGCGTGACTGTGCCTGCGGAAGTGCGGCAGAGTGCCATCGACAATCACGTGCCTGTTCTCGAACCTGGCGAGTCGCTTTCGCTGGCCCTGGCCGTCGGGTACGCAGTGACAATCGCCATGTTGACCGACCAAGAGCTTTGCCTAACGGGTGATCGCACCGCCTGGCGGGAGGAGTGGGGATGGCTGAACAGGTCCAATTGAGCAATGCGCTCACGGGACCTCGACGCCGAGTTCCCGCAGCAGCGCTCGGCACGTCTGCTCGCCCTCATCGGCGCATTCAGCGTCCCGGCGCCCAGCGGGAACGCGTTGAAAGCGGCGCAGGTCCGCTTGGAGTTTGAGAATTCTGCGCTGCCGCTCTTGGAGGTCCGTTCCCGTCTCCCGCCCCTGATCGCTCAATTGGCTACCACCCTGTTGCCGGCGATGGCGAGGTCGATCTGCTCTTCAATTTCGTCGAACACGACAATGATCAGCAGCTCCCGTTCGGCGTCGGTTTCCCCTGAATCCGCTTCAACTTTGACTGTCCAAGATCGCAGTTGGTGGTCGCGACGGAGGGAATAGCCGGCACGAAACTCAACAAAGCCGCGCTCGCTCCAAAGGTCGACCATGAAGGTTTCCAGATACTGGATGTATCTGTCGGCCAGTTCCGCGCTCAGACGATCCACCAACGCTTTCATGGCCCCTCCGCACCTGAACTTACCCACCTTATCCCCGGGCGCGCCAGCGGGGGTATCCTTGTCAAATAACAAGGAGACCAAGATGCAAAACAATCGAGAAGGTAGGCGCACAACCGCACAGTTCCTCAACGGGGTCGCCGTCGCGACCCTGGCCGCGGGGGCCGTGGGCCCCCTCATGTCGGGTTCGGCCGTCTCGACAAATGTCGTGGTGGCGATCATAGCCGCAGTGGCGCTGCACGGCCTCGCCTTGGTTGTGTCGCGCCGCCCTTGACGACTAGCCGCGAGGTATGAGGGAAGACCCGGCCACCACGCCGACACAGTTCGGCCTGTGTCGCACATTGTGCCCCCGTGCCGCCTGCTCGGTCCGGTGGTGCAAGCACGCAGCTTCCGCGGCGCCTGCGCTGTCCCTCACATGCCTCGGCTTTCATCGCTCTGACCGCCCGACCGAATCGAGTGCTCCGCCTGGGCCACTCGTCTGAAAACACCGGCAATGCCGTCACTGGTGGGATCAGCGCGCGTAAGCCACTCTTCGGCCCATGCAATCCACTGCTTCACGGTGCGACCCTCGATTTCGACAGACAAGTCACCATCCATCGAGCGCAGCGCTGCTAAAAACTCTCGGGCGCTTGCGAGCTCATACCAATCCTGCGCCATTTCACTGAAACTCAACCACCGATCGGCGTCTCGCTGACGTTGCCGCTGGGCCTCGTGCCGGGACTGTTCCGCCGAACGCCGATCATGCTCGGCGGCCTCCCGTTCAAGTTGCTGCTGCACCAGCGATGGCGCTGCGGCAACAAATATGGCGAGAATGTCGGGCAGCATGCGTTCCATAGTCTGGCCGCCGCTTTCCAGCCACTGGCGCGGTAGGTTTGGCGGCCATTGTGGCATCCGAAACTGAAAAACGAGGCGACCGGTTGGGACGAGCTCTCGCTTCCACATATTGTCGTCCGGCGACCGCAACTGCTGTTCGTCCGACGTTAGTGGCCGGCGCATCTGGTCCTGCTTTTCGCGCATCTGAAAGGCTATCTTCGCGCCGTGCATCTCTGCGAACAAGTCGTTACGCTCGCCCTCGGTAATTCGTCCGCCCAGACGCTCGATTGCCTTGAACAACGCGTCGAGAATGCGATGACGTCTGTTGTCCACCGCCCTAAATTTCCCCGGATCAAGCGCCTTGCGTGTCCAAGGGTCCAGCTCACTTAGGGCTCGCTTTCTCAGGTCCTTATGCTTGGTCAGCCAGGAGACAATCAGCTCATGCGGACGGATGAGACGCGCTTGAACTTGGACGGTCGGCGGGAAATTGGAGCGTAGACGGGCCACCTGCCGCTTTGCATCCTCCAGCGCAGCGCCACGCTGTACTGGCAATACGGGTGGCGAAATGGTGATTGGGTCGTCCGCTTTGGGCAGTGGAGCTGCAACGGGCGCCTTTCCCACGGCGTGTTTTGCCCAGTAGCCAGGGGCGGGGTACGGAATATTCTCCCGATCGCATATCTTGGCCAGCTTAGTTCCACTTACGCCGTACCGCTCCGCCAATCGCGTTAGGGGCGTGGTCCAAACCGCCTGATAAAGTTCCTCGCGTGTCACTATTGTAGGTCGAGTCTCGGACGATTTTGATGCTCTATTCGGCACCTTGTAAGGACGACCCACGCCGAGGGCACCCGTGTCGATAAGCAAGGGCTCCAAACAACCTGGAGCCGCTGGCGGTAGCTGCGGTTGCGCTGCAGGCTCGCGGGCTTCCGTTTGCGTCCAGTACTCAGGGGGCGGCGCCGGAATATCGGCGCGGCTTAGCACAGTCGTCAGGAGAACGGTCGTCGTCCCCAACTCCGATGCCAGCTGCGGTATCGGCTTCGACCAAACGCGGTCATATAATTCTTTTCGAGTGAAATGGTGTTCCATCGCCACGTCTATTGGTGGGGAAGTTTCTGCCTATGGCGAGACCCGCCGTCTCCGAGCACGTCGCGGTCCTAGTGATCGCCCAATGTCCTGCGCTATGGGCAAGCCGGCCTCATCGAGAAGTGCGCTGCTGCTCCTCGCCCCCGCATCCCAATTTGCGTCCGTAAACTCCGAAACGACTTCCAATTTGGAGATCACCAATTCGGCCCCCGTAGCTAGGTAGTGCCGACGGATGGTACGTTCGCATTCTAATTCATCGTGTCCGGTGGCCTCTGCGATATCCTTGATGGGGGACCGCGCGCGATGAGCCAAGGTTATGAACGTGCCCCGAAGATCATGAAACGTCACCCCCGTGATGCCGGCATTTCGGACCGCTCGACGCCACGCACATTTGAAGCCACTTTGCCAAGGAGACCCCCTTTCTGTGGTAAGGATGACATCAGGCTGCGGCACGCGCTTAGTTGCATCAGGGTGCTGAGACCGGGCGACCTGTTCTTCCCTTATCTCCTCGAGCACTTTTCTCAGTTCAGCCGCGACAAGCACCTTCACGCGCCGCCCCTGACCACCAGCGCCCTTGCCCTGTTGCAACCTAATGTAGGTTCCGTCATAGGAGCTCCAGGTCAGACCTATGAGATCGGCTTGGCGTTGTCCCGTCCAGATCGCTAACAGCAGCGCCCGCGCGATGTGTCTGGGAGCTTTCGCTAGGAAGGTGGCGATTTGTGCGTCAGACCAAATCTTGTCCCGGCGGGTGGTGGTATGCAGGCGACCCAGGAGCGAGGCTGGGTTGCGATCGAGGTATTCCTCGTCGACCCCGAAATTCAACAGACGGCGAAGCATTCCCACCGTGAGGTCTGCTGTTCTGGGACGATGGGCCAGAACGCTGTCACGCCATTGACGGATTGCCGCTCGCGCACCACGTCTCTCAAATGCCCTAAGTGGAAGGTTGCCGAATTTGTCGGCAATGCGAGCCAGATATTGGTCGTAGGATTCTCTGCTGGATGGGGTCAAATCCAGATAGTACCCCGAAGCGCGGTAGAGCCTGATTAGGTCCCACACCGTGTCTATTGTTAGTGGTCTTGTTCGCCCATCAACGACCTCTGGCCCGTCGCTGTCGCTGTCATAGGTCGCGCCCCTCCAGCGACCTCTGGCAGATTCATCCCAGAAATGAGAGACCGCAGTCGCCCTGCCCTTCTCGAGATGCGGCATGGTCAGATCAATCCGATTGCAGTTTGTCCCAACTAAACGTCTGACGAGAAATCGTTGTCGACGTGGTTCACTGACCCATACAATTTGCATGGCATTCCGTTGCCCGTACGCTACGCGTACGCCAGGCAAGGAAATCTCGGAGGGCAAGTGGATGGTGCCGGCAGCAGGATTCGAACCCGCGACATCCTGATTACAAATCAGGCGCTCTACCAACTGAGCTATACCGGCGCGCGGGAGCCTTTAGCATTCCCGTGAACGTCGTGCAATCGGCCACGTCCGGGTCCCAAGTGGGGCCAGACTCACGCGTTAAGTACTCCAGCAACTCGGCAAAACGTTGCCTCGCGAAAGACTTGCCGAGCCAGGCAAAGTTGCGACATATGAGGTCAGAAGATCGGCACAGTAGCCGGCCGGACTGGACCGGAACTATGGTAAGTACAAGATGGCCCTTGATCATCGCAGGGGTGTTGGCCGCCCTGCTGGGGTTCTGGGTTATGTATCAAGAAGCCGCGCCTAATGTGCGCGGTGGCGCAACGGCAATTGCGCGTGTCGCAAACATGCCAGATGGCGAGGCACCCATTGGCCTTACGCTACTGTCTCAGCATCGTGCGTTACTCGATTGCGAACAGGTCTTACGGTCGGGTCAAGCGCTCGAGATGCAGTTTCTGTCAGTAGCGGACCAGCAGCGGCTGATCGACGTGTGCCGTGACATGGCGAGTGACCTTACAGAGCTCAATCCCTCTGATTCATTTGCGTGGCTCGTCCTTGCCTCGGCTGCCGCATCGCGCGGAGATACACCCGGATTCAATTCTGCGCTGCTGCAGTCGCAGGCTACAGGGCCCAATGAGGGGTGGATTGCCAGTCTCAGGGTGACGGCGAGCGAACGAAACTACGCGATGCTGTCGGCGGAAGCCCTAAGCCGACACAACGAAGACATCGAGCTCGTTGCTGGAGGGCCTTACGCGCCCTCGGTCGCTCGGCTCTACATTTCAAGCGTCCAGTTTCGCACCCGGATGGACGAGTTGCTAAAGCGCATGGCGCCCGTACACCAGCGCACTTTCCTCGACGCCGTCCGAAGCGTGCTCTCTAAGTCGGGGCGATAGCATGAGCGACATCGAAATAACCACTAGCCGATCCGGTCGCAGTGGAAGGCGCGTTCCTCCCTCGCCGGCCTCTAGTCGGCAGACGGCGACTAACCGTCGCATGGGATGGGCGCTCATTATTTTGCTGGGACTGGTTCCCCTGCCCTTCGGCAGCGTCCATGGTTTTTCGTGGGGGTTCTTTGCCACCTACACAGGCGTGGCAGCCGTTCTTTACATCTGGTCGTTACATCGACTTGGGGAAACTTTTCGACACCCATTGCGAGGGCTTGGCCTTTCCGTTGCCCTGTACGTCGCTTTCATCATCTTCCTAGGGATTCAAATCCTGCCTTTTGGAAGCATCTTCGGGCCAATAGCCTATGCGGAGGTCGGGGGCGTACCCCTCGTCAGCAATACGGTCTCGATCACGCCCGACATGACGCTACTGATGCTGATGCGGCAGATCACCTATGGTGTTTTCTTCGTTCTAGTTCTCCAGGCGGCAGTAAATGACGGAAGACGACAGTGGCTCCTCGACGGAGTTTTGATTGTCATCAGCGCATATGCGGTGCTCGGTGTAATCAGCTTGAATAGTGGCGATACCGTTTTAGGGATCGCAAAGACTGCCTATGAAGGATCGGCTACGGGCCCCTTCGTAAACCGCAACTCGTTCGCGACCTTCCTTGGCTTTGGAGCGATTATTGCGCTGTCCCAAGTTGGTCGCCGCATCATCGACCAAGTTGAACGTCACCCTAATGATGGACGGGTCGCTGGGAACACCAGCGCCATCGTGCTCTACGGCGTCGTATTCCTGTTACTGATCGCAATGATCGTGGCAACGCAGTCACGTATGGGCCTGCTGGCTACCTTTGCCGGCTCTCTGGTTGTAGTTTTAGTGGTATTAACGCGCACGGGTGTGTCTCTGGCGCTCACGGTCGGGATCATTGCGTTAGGCATCTTGGCGGCCGCTTTGGGTTTGGTACTGTTCGGCGCCTCAATGTTCGATCGCATCTTGGACCTTGATCGTTCGAGCACGATACGTACCGATCTTTACGTTCAGGTATGGGAACTGATCCTCAGGCGACCGATGCTCGGCTTTGGCGGAGGATCGTTTGAACTGGCTTTTCCCCTCGTGCATCGAGAGCCAGTTACCTCAGGGGTAACCTGGGACAAAGCGCACAATTCCTATCTAGCGCTGTGGAGCGAACTGGGGCTGGTCGCCGGATCGATCCCTACCTTGATGGCGGTTGTTACCGCACTCCGATTGATCGGATCCTTGCGCCGCGCCAGTAGAAACTGGGCTGCTCAGACTGTGGCGTTGGCGGCCCTGGTACTTGGCGGCCTGCATTCTCTGGTCGATTTCAGTCTCGAGATTCAGGCAAACAGTTTCATGTTGTTGGCTATCGTGGCTGCGGGGACAGCCGCGGCCTACGAGCCGAAGCGATAGGGACCGTCGGTGATGCGACGCTTCATTCAACGGCTACTTGGCCGCGCGGAGGCACCGGAGCGGACCCGACCACGCCTTAACGCGGTCTCCTGGCCAGCGCTCGTTTATGCGATCGGCGACGTGCACGGTTGTCTCAAGGAGCTCGAAGAGCTGGAACGCCGGATCGTCCAAGACGGCATAGGAGTCTCAGGCGATAAGTGGATCGTCATGTTGGGCGACTACGTAGACCGCGGTCCGGCCTCGGCTGCCGTGCTGGACAGGCTCTGCAGCGCACCGCCGGCCGGCTTCCGCCGCATTTGCCTAGCCGGCAACCACGAAACCATGATGCTGAAGTTTCTGCGATCTCCGTCCTTAGATTCGGACTGGTTGCGCTTCGGGGGAATGGAGACATTGGCCTCGTACGGCATCGATATCGACGCTCTCGGCACCGTCTCGATAACAGCAAGGCGAAACCTGCTAGGGAGTCACATTCCTAACGAACACATCGACCTTTTGGAGTCACTTCCTACGAGTCTGCAGCTGCCCGGCATAGTGTTTGCCCACGCTGGTGTGCGACCCGGCATTCCGCTTGAGGACCAAACAGAAGCCGATTTGCTGTGGATACGGGAGCCCTTCCTGAGCGATGCTCAACTTCGGCCCTTCCGTGTCGTCCACGGCCACACCCCGGTAACCGCGCCTGAGGTTTTGTCGAACCGCATAGGTATCGACACGGGTGCATTCGCAACGGGTGTTCTGACAGCACTAAGGCTCGACGCCAGCGGCGACCTGCTTTTCCTGAATACGTCCGCTGCAAAAAGAACGCTTACCAAGTAACGATAAACGCTCAATAAGTTTGTCAGCAGTCCCCTTGTGTCCCATAAGGGCCCACCAATGCGATTAATCCCCAAGGATTGACTAATGGAAGAGACGACGATCGACCTGCGCAGCATCGCCGATTTGCTGCGCCGCCAATTCCGGTTGATCGCGATCTCAGTCATTAGCGTGGTTTTGCTAGCGGGGTTAGTCACGTTCTCGTTGACGCCGATCTACTCCGCTTCAACGCTGATTCTTGTGGATCCGACACGCAAGAATCTGCTTGATCCCGAAGCACAGATGATGGGCACAAGCAGTGACAGTGCTCGCATTGACAGCGAGGTGGAAATCCTGCGCTCGGACAATGTTCTGCTCAAAGTGATCGAGGCAGAGGACCTGACTGCGGACGCCTCGGTGGGCGTGTCGCTATCTTTGCGAGAGAGGGTGCTAACCTTCCTTCGTCTGGCCGATCCAGCGCCGCCCACCGCGACCGAAGCCCTCAATCAAGCTCTTAATAACCTGCGAAACGCTGTGTCCGTCCAAAGAAGAGGACTGACCTACCTAATTGCTGTTTCTGCCAGGTCACAAGATCCCGAACGGGCGGCGCGACTAGCTAATGCGATTTCGCAGGCTTACATCGAGGACCAAGTCCAATCGAAGGTATCAAGTACTCTCGCCTCTCGAGACATTCTGCAGGCTCGCATCGTTCAAGCACGCGAGGCCATCACTATGTCGGAAGGTTCGTTCGATAGCTTTATCGACACCAATATCGAACGGATCGCAACCGACAGCGGGCGTTCTGATCTGACACGCATCCAGCAGCAAATCCGCCAGCTCAACCAAGCCCGAAACGACAACGCTCGTATCGCTGACCAGGTCCAGAATAGTTTGGCGAACGATGATTGGGAAACGGTTGTTGCCTCGCTTCAATCACAGGCGCTGAGCGAGTTAGAACGGCAGCGTGCTGATTTGGCCAACCAGTTGTCCGGCACGGCTGAGGGGTCCGCAGTCGCGGTGGACCTCCAACAGGAGCTTGCCAGTATTGAGTCCAGACTGCGGGACACTGCCACGTCGGAGGTGTCGGCGCTTCGACAGTCCGTCACCGACAGTCAGACCCAAGAAGACGCGCTGCGGCAAGACCTGCGGCGCGATATCCTGAACGGTTCGCTGCCACCAGATGTGCTCACCGATATTTTCGAGTTGCAGCAGAACGCTGAGCTCGCTCGCAATCAGTACCAGACCCTGCTGAGCCGCGTTCAGGATCTTGAAGCGCAGGCGGATTTGCAAGTTGCCGACAGCCGAATTGTCTCTCCAGCGCTGCCTCCCGAACGTCCAGCTTTTCCCAATCGGCTTCTCATAATGGCTGTTGCGGGCGTGGCTGCCGTCGGCCTTGGTGTCGCACTGGCCTTCCTGTACGAAAACGTCATCGGGGGCTTCACGAGCGAGGCGCAACTCGCGTCTGTATTGAGGACCCGTGTTGCCGGAGCGGTTCCCCGACAGAAGGCTAAGTCCGAAAAGGAAAGTCTGGCCAACCTCATGGTGAACTCACCTTTATCGGTCTTTGCGGAGTCTATCAGACGCCTTCGCGCAACCTTGGAACAATCAATTCGGTCAAGTGGGAAGCAAAGTGAACCCGGGACGGGTCACCTTATCATGGTATCCTCTACCGCGCCCAACGAGGGCAAGACGACGTTAGCCCTCGCACTAGCGCGCTCGTATGCTCTTTCTGGCAATTCAACTCTGCTAATTGACTGCGATCTGCGGAAGCCGAGCCTGCATCGCCACCTTGGCATCGAACCGTCTCAAGGTTTGTTGGAGTTTCTGACTAGCGATGACTCAGAGAACTTCAATTCGATCATTTCGCATGACACCATGTCCTCCGCTACGATCATCGTAGGCGCCCGTCGAAGCGATGTGCCGACTGACCAGTTGCTGACTGGCCGGTCGTTCGCCCGCCTAATTCATGCGGCTAGACGAACTTTTGATGTGGTGATTGTGGACACGCCACCGGTGGGGCCGGTGGTCGACAGCCTGTATGTTGCTCCATCGGCCGATGCCATTGTCTTCGTGACTCGCTGGGCCAGCACCTCGCAGCAAGACGCCAAGCAGGCCGTGACCAGCCTGATGGAAAACAAGGCGCCCAACGCGGAGATCGTGGCAGTCATCAACCAGCAGGACCAAACGCGCGCCGCATACATGCGCAAATACGGGAACTACTACACCGAAAACGAATAGAGCCGTATTCCCAGCTTTCTTACTAGGCACAGGGACAGACCGCGCCACGCCATTTGGGGCAGATACTGCTGGCGGCGCGGCCGCCATGGACTTCAGCGTTGCAGACTTGCGGCCTCGAGTTAGCAGTTGCGCGCGGAATGCTCCTTAGTACTCCGGCACCGCCCGTCGGCCATGTGGGTCTATCCCGCTGGACCTTTTACTGAAAGCTACGGCCTAAGTCGGATCCAAATGTCGAATAGGGCAGCCGCCAGAATCAGGGGGAACTCTGTGGCGGACCGAACCAGCCTCAAGAGCCGAGCACGTTACTTACCCACATCGACCAATTTGCCTTTTCAGCTGCATATCTCACTGAAAGCTTGGAGAGGGACTCATACTTCTCGGGCGCCTTCCAGCATTCCGAAATAAACAGAGCGATTGATTGGGGTGAATCACCCAAACTAAACGTCCTGCCACCCCATCCAACGGCATCCGACGTGCCCCCGACGTCGAAAGTTATGGATGGCACTCCAAACGAAGCGGCCTCAGAAAAAACGATTGGCGTAGCGTCGGCGACGGTGGGTAAGACAAAAAAATGCGCTCTCTTCCAAAGAGAGATGAGCGTGGCAAGATCTTCATCATTCTCTTTGCTCAACTTGCCATAGAGAGACACCTTAGGCACGCGCCTGACGCGTTCAGGGGCGGGCCCTACTATATCAAGTGTACTGTCGACGCCGAGACCAAGGAGGGCGTTGTGTACACCGAGAACAAAATCCCCACCTTTCCGCTCCCAGTCCATGCCGATAAAAAGAAGCCGACACACGGCATTCTCCTCAGGACACTTGTGTTTCATTTCCAAAAGGCCAGTCGGTAGATTGGCGCCGTATGGCACCACCTCTACTTTCCACGCCGGTACGTCGTAATCCTCGATCGCCGAACGTCTAGCCCATTCCGAGGACATGACAATCCGGTCGGCAATGCCTAGGCTCCTCCTCTCGCTCGCTTCTGCATTCTTTCGAGCCCAGGCGGGCCAGCTTTGATAGGCCGGATAGAGCTCAGATATGGCAGCGAACGTCGCGTCGCTCGCGTACACAATCGGGACATGCGTTCGTAGACCGGCCAGGTAGCGAGAACCCGCAAGCGCAACGATAAGGTCGGGACGGGCGGTCTTGACCGCAAGGTTTGCGCACACCCCAGCGATGCGCGTGAAGACGGGATGCCAAGAATAATCTACCTTCTTCCCAGTCGCGAACTCCATCAGCTTGTTGAAGCCGCGCACCAAATTTCGCAGCGGACGTAGGGACACGTTCGACACGCTTATCCCTTCGGTTTTGCCAAGGGCAGCATACGCGTAGAATAAAGTCCCCGAAAAACCTCTGGTGTCCTTGGCCGATTCCGTCGTGAGAAAAACTACCCGGCGACTACGCTGCATCGTCACCAGCCCATTCAACCAAGCTGCCATTCAGCCAGTCTCTGTGGTATCGTGACAACTTCCCATAGGAATTGTCTCGCGCCACGACTGACCGCGACAGCAGACACGCTAGTATCATGGCGTGCAGCCGGTCGGTCTCAATGTTCTCAAAGCTGGCAAACTTACCAACGACGCGCTCCATCAGTAGCCGCTCGTGAAACTTCCAAGGTCCGGTTGGTGAAATGATGTTCGACAATCGATCCAGACGCGTCATGTAATAGCGCAACGCGCGCAATATGATGTCGTCTGCCACTGAGGTAAAATCTGCCCAGTCAACCGACGTCGATGCGGCCTGGGTCGCACTAAGATTCTGAGATTCCTTGTCGTCGCGCAGCAAGCACAGACGGCCTTTGTGGGCCTTGTCTCGAAATTGCGTTAGCCATTCACCCGCCCAAAGATGGTGCGCCATGTCAGGCATAAGGCGAGAGCGTGTGGATGCCTTTTCCGCAAATACCAGTGATTCTGCATCGCGGCAGAGCAGAGTTAGGTTTCGATGGCCGGAGAGTAACTCCTGCGACCGCAGCTCTTTGGAAGGATCGTTGAAGTGTATGCTCTGGGGCAGGACCAGGATGGGATTATCGGGATAGCGAAGCGCAATTAGCTCCCTGAGCTGCTGGTGATAGGGGTACAGATCGCCGAAATTGCCACCGCCCTGCAGAACAAGGGTCGCCCCACTTAGTGCCAGCCGGTCAAGCAGCTCGAGTCCCGCATGTGGGACGATGTCTCCGCCTCTTATTCTGGCAACCTGTAACAGCGACAATTCCGCCAATGGAGGAAGAGGCGCAGTATCAAAAAAGGACCTCGTTCCCATGGTTATGAGGAGGTCGCCAATATTGTAGTAAATGGCATAATCTAGAAAAACATAGCCACGGTCGTAATCTATGTACCTATGGATCTCCCCGAGGTCGATCTTCCGATCCATCATCGTTTTTTCATGAAGAGAATTCTTTACGACCACCACTACCTCTACCCGTTCTGATGCAGCACGCCTTGGGGAGAAGTTAATTCTCAAATGGCTCACTGACACTCTTCAACATGCTCGATCTTAGTCTCTAGCCTACTATTATGCTATGGCGATGAGTTCATAGCGTGTCTGCAAAACGGCTATCCAACTGATAGTCCGCTATTCTTGTAAGAATGAAGGCCTCACTCTCATGCGCCGTCTTGGCCAGCGCATCCGGCATTCTCCAGCGCAGAAATTGGGATGTGTTGCTTGTTTGATGTGAATACATCCTCCGCCCCTTTCGATCTGCTCGGATATCCCCAGAATCGAACCAGTGCCTCAAGTGACCGCGAGCTGCGGCACCTGGCTCAAGGAAGCTAGTTCCTCGGCTCGTAGCCGCTTACTCTCTATCAAAGCTCCCCCAAAGTAGGCAGCGAAGAGGAAAACAATTACTTGGTTGTCCCAGGAACTGATCACATATTGCCCGACTAAGATGCTTATCACTGCCGCTACTCCCGCAAGTGCGACACCCCTCTCAGCGGGCTCCGCTAACAGTCCAGCCGCTCGGAAACCAAGAAGCACAATGGAGACAAAAAGCCCAATTTCCAACGCGAGCCCGACAAAGCCAAAATCCAATAGCCGCGACAGGTAAAAGTTGTCGATGGAAAGGGAGCCGTCAAAATTAACTACGCCCGCATGCCGAACTGAACGTCCCTGGCCGAATCCCCAAATTGGGCTCCCCTCTACAGCAACAATGCCTTTGCTGATCATTTCATCTCGAACCACGCTGCTAGACATCTCTATTTCGCTGCGTCCCTGTACAAGCATGAATATTGAATCGGCAGCGCTTGAGTATAGAAGAACTATAAAAATCGCTGTCAAAGCAATTAGCGCCAATTTTGTGGATTTGCTTACTCTCGCAAAAAGCACTCGCAATGTGACGTAGACGAGGATGGAGACCGCTAATGCAATTAGCCCTGATCGTGCTCGAGTTGCGAAAATGACGGCAGGTGCTGCACAAATCAAAAGTAAGGCCGAGACTCTCACGGAAGTTCTCGGGTGGGTGAAAAATTGCACAGCCATAAACGGCAAAAGGGCTCCCAAAAACTGCCCCAAAAGTATCGAGTGTGCGGACAGAGACCTAATGCGGAACTGACCGTCTCGCACTTGGCTAAGGCCCATCATCTGGGCGAGAGAATCCTGCATGTCAGACATGCTGACCAATATTGCCCCAACGTTAACGCCCGTGGTCATCTCGAATAGCGCTACCGCGACAAGAGTGGCGAAAGATAAAAACAATGCATTAGCTATGATCTCCCGCCCACCTTTTCTGCCGGCGACCATCACGCCGGAAAAGAAAATCCCGCTGATTACTATGAATTCCAAGACCGTCAAAACTATCGAAGCTTCCGGCGTCTCTCCGACAAACGCCGTAAATATCCGCCACACGAATAGAGTAATCACGAGCGTTATGGTCGTCCGGCAGCTTTTTACTGCCCAGCGGAAGTCCATGTACAGACGCCCGCTGAAAAATGGCCCGAAGAAAAACATGAGAACGCCAATGGCCATGCATACTCTTGAGAGAGATATCCGAGGGAGCCCTGGGACCTGGAGTAGCAAATAGGTGGGCCAGACAAGGGAGACATAAATAGCGATGCTCAAAAAAGTCCACGCGAACGCTTTGTGTGGGCGATTGATCCAAGATGCATCGGCCTTCTTCAAGTACTGTGGCTCTTCCGGCCTGGGGTGCGAAATCGAATCGATCACCGTTATTTGTCTCCTGTCCCCTGGTTTTATCGCACAGCTCAAGAGCTCAAGCGGGGCTGGTCGCCCGCCCCTGGAGACGGTTGTAATTGCGCACATAGCGACCGTAGGTGCGCATCGACTCTACCCGAGCGCGGTCGAGATCGCTCTTGGTACGAAGGTATTTTGCACTGTAAGCCACAAGCCGTAGGGCGAAGCCGAGACGCAAGATTAGCTTTAGGAGCACGATGCGCCAGCCCTCTCCGTGCCCAGCGCGTCGAAAATGTTCGAAGATGCTGTCGATCCACTTCGTGGAAACGTAGAGTGTGCCCTGTTTCTTCTGCGTGGCGCCCTGCAGGTGCAGCACTTCAGTGCCTGGACAATAAAGCAGTTTGTGCCCCGCATCGGTGAGACGGCACCCCAATTCCACGTCCTCGCCATACATAAAGATGTCCGCTAGAAATCCCGACTGAGCGAATATCTCTCGGCGCACCAGCAGACACGTCCCCGCCAGCCAATCCACTACTTTCGGCGCCTTCCCGGTAACGCTGCGACCGGAGACGTAATATCCCTTGACCCGAAAAAACCTCGACAGAAACAGCTGGTGAGCAAGTAGATGAGGGAGGCTGGGAGAGTACCCCGCGTCTCCCACTTGGTGTGAGGAATCCGTATTAAGCAGTTTTGGCCCCACCGCGGCCCCACCCTCAAGCTCCGCCGTCTCGACCAAATTCCGCAGCGCCTCTGGATCAAAGAGATAAGCATCCGGATTGAGCAACAGCAAGAACTCGCCCCTCGCCTTTAGGGCCGCCGCATTATTTCCGCGACCAAATCCCAAGTTCTCCTGCGACGCAAAAACCGTAACACCGTGAAATTCCCGAACGACATCTAAAGTACTATCAGACGAGGCGTTGTCGAAAACAATTACTTCAGATTGCCACGGGAAATTACTTTCGCGCAGGTACTCCAGGCACTTTCCGATGATGGTTGCGGAATTCCAAGTGATGATGATAACTGAAACTTTCGGATTTATCATCGCCAACCTTCGTGGTTTCGAGCGCCGGATGGAGTGTTTGTCGTGAGTTCGACCAAATCGGCTGCCATTTATAATCTCGGAGGCTTGGCAATCCCTATTCTGGTTACCCTGGCCACTGTGCCTATCTACCTCACCGTCATAGGTTACGATAGATACGGGTTTGTTGCACTCACTTGGGTTTTTCTGGGGCTCTCCCAGTTCTCAGACGGCGGCTTCTCAAGGGCGGCAGGTCGCGCATTGGCGCGAACACCCCTAGACAGCCAGAATCTGCGCAAGCAAATAATATTTACAGCAGGTTGGACCATTTTTGGGCTGGGCCTGGTCGCTGGTGTTGGTTTATACTATGGAATTACCTACTATACTTCGATCGTACCGACGACTGGCTCCGGCGCCATCGAGGAATATCAGTATTCCATTCCCTACATTTCTGCATCCCTGCCTATCCTGCTGTGCATGGGTGTTTTCCGTTCTTCGCTGGAGTCGCGGGGCCAATTCCTGCACGCCAATATCATCGCCGTTGTCGGTTCCAGCTTGGGCCAGATTGTCCCATTGATTGTGGCCATTTTGGTCGGACCCGAACTGTACTACATCGTCCCCGCGGCCGTCGGTATCCGGGCCCTGACGTGCCTGACTCTCATTATCGTCAGCGCCCGAACCGAGGGGATCAGGAAAGTTCAGTGGATCGAACCTCCTCTTCTAACGGAGCTCGCCAGCTTTGGCGGGTGGGTTACTCTTTCGAACCTTGTTTCACCAGTTATGGCCAGCATGGACACTGCCGTGGTAGGTGCTGCACTCGGAACCAACAAGGTCGCCTTCTATTCAGTCCCGATGAGCATGGTTGGGCGTGTTGCCATTATTCCCGAGGCCCTTGCCCGAGCCCTGTTCCCACGCTTCTCCCGGCTCGACGGCGAAGAGGGCACGCGCGTGGGGAAGCAAGCCATCGAGACCTTACTGTGCCTCATGACATTCATCTGTGGGACAGGTGTAGCCCTATCCCACGTCTTCTTGAACTTATGGATCGATAGCGAATTTGCCGCCATCTCCACGCCCATTACAATCATATTGCTTCTGGGTATGTGGGGAAATGCGGCTGGCTATATCGGAAACGGATTCTTGCAAGCCCAGGGGCGTCCGGCAATTGTCGCCATGCTCCATGTTGCCGAGCTGCCCGTTTACCTGCTCATGCTCTACCTCTTCACAAACTGGTTAGGTCTTGCCGGCACTGCAGCGGCATGGGCATTGCGGGTCTGGCTGGACGCCTTTCTACAAATCAGTATGGCGAAGCTACACGGCGGGCTCGTGAAGGGCGTGGTTTTGCTTGCAAGCTTCCTATGCGCATCTGCTGCGGTTGGAATGTTCCTTGCTGATGCACCAGTTTGGACCCACCTACTGCATGCGGCTTTTGCTGGCATCGGAGCGGTCGCGCTAGCCTATACCCTCTTCCCCACCGCAGCGCGCAGTTTGCAGCTCTATTTCTCCGCCGCCCTGAGCAAAGTCAGAATGCGCCTGATCCGTTCTCACTAACAAGCTAGTAAAGCATGGCACTTTGTAGAGGTGCGAGGCGCATATTGCGCGCGCGGCCTATTTACCCTCAAGGAGCGCACCAACAATAGACACGAATTGTTCCTGATAGCGCTGCTCGGAGAAATGCTCCTCATAGCGCTTCTTCCCGGCTAGGCCCATGGAAAGTGTCAGCGCAGTATCCTCGCTCGCGGCCATTATGCATTCTGCCAATGCCTCGGCGTTGTTCGGTTCGAAAAGAAAACCGGTCTCCCCCTCAACGACGATTTCTTTAAGGCCACCGTGACTTGCCGCGACAAGTGCGCGTCCATGAGCCATCGCCTCGACGGCAACGAGTCCGAAAGGTTCCGGCTTCTTCGAAGGGACCACCACAAGGTCGCTCCACTCGTAAGCCTCAGATGGATCGGCGACAAACCCGTCGAAGGACACATTGCATCTCAAATCAAGGCTCTTGACCAAGTCAGCGATTTCCCGCTCTGCTGGACCGCTTTCGAACGCGGCCCCTAGAAACCGTAGGTCGATCCTGCTTGCGAGCGACGTAGGGAGGTTCGCAAGCGCTTGGAGTAGCAGGTCCTGACCCTTCCAGTTATTAATGCGGCCAATCATTAGTATTCGGATACGTGCGTCCGGGTCGGAAAACGGCTCCCGTGGTGTTTGGGACTCTCGGAACGGCACCCCATTAAGCAGCACGGCGTTTGGCTGATCATCGAGCGGCTCAAATGCGCGTCGCGTCGCGTCGGAGTTGAAGACTAGACATGCCCGCGCGAAGCGCATGATGGGACGGATGATTTTCATCCCCATGCCAGTCGGTATTTCATGGATGTGAATAATTGAGGGCGTCGATGCAAAACGGACCGCCAGCGCGTAATCGACTATCACCGAGGTGTTAATGTAGCACAGAGTTGCCTGGTTGATGGCCCGCAGTGCCTGTGATGTCGCTATGGGAAGCTTGAGGAGATGGACAAATGTCCCTAAAAGTCCATTCGCACGGCGTAGTATCCACAATGGGCGAATTTCTACACGGAAGCCACGTTCACGCAGGGCCTCCGCGAGATCCCCTTCCCGTGGCAGCCAAATCCGCAGCGCACCGCCCGGGTAGGCACGCCGGAGGGCGCACACCGATGATATGAACGTCCGGTCTGACCCGTACAGCTCGTAGCCCTGATGGACGGCAAGGATATTCGGTGTCGCCTTGGCCCACCCGCTTCCACCTTGGTTCACAGTTGGCGCTCTAGCTGGGTTTCATAGCTGCGGTGGATATTGTCCAGCGTGAATTGTTCGATATGCCTCGCGATGGCAGACCTGCGCGCATCGGCCAGGGGTAGATCGCCGCTGTCGACCAGATCGATTGTGCGAGCCAGTTCGGCGATGTCCTTGAAATAGAACTGCCCTTCGCCCGCGACCCAGCGGTTGAACCTGTTGTCGTGGGCGATCACCGCATTGCCAGCGCCTAGCGCCTCGACCAGTGATGGATTGGTGCCGCCGACCTGGTGGCCATGCAGGTAGGCCAGCGCGTGGAAACGCAGAGCGCTGACCCTCTCTTTGTCATAGATTGCGCCGGGAAACACCACACTTGGACCGGCAGCCACCTTAACCTGCCGATGATAGGCGTTGTCGTCTCGAAAATTGCCGAGCACCACAAGCTTAACCGCCCGTGGCTTCCTCGAAAAAGCTTCCACGATTTCCAAGATCGAGTTTTCAGGCTCGATGCGGGCGATCGATACCATGTAATGGCCTGGCACCAAGTTCATGTCCTCGATCAGCACCGCCGGAGCACTGCTGAGGCGTCGCGAGCCGTAGGGAATGACGTGAGCCCTGTTGCATCCGTGCCGTCGAAGATGGTGAGCAATTTCGGGATGGTCGGCTATTGGCATGTTGGCCAGATTGGCACCGAGGAATTCGTTGGCATAGAACCAGGCCTTAATGGGTGCAGACCATTTGGCCCGCTTCCATTCTATACCATCCATGTTCATAATGACGCGTCGACCCAAGGCACGCAAATACAGGCTGAATATCGCGGTATTGTAACCCAACACCAAGTTAACACCACCGCGCCGCGCCGCGTCTCGCACGCATCGCCAGTCAAATCCGACGCTGCCTTTCGAAGACGCTTGTGCTCCGTAGTGGATGCGATGCACGCCATTCCAATCGTCTTCAAAGTCGGGAGCGATCCTTCCTTCGCTATCTGGCTCGAGCTGGCAATAGACGTTCACTGTCCAGCCCTTACCGTGGAGGTAGGGCGCAAGCTCGCCAGCAAAAGTTTCGAAGCCACCGTGCGCCGCGGGAATGCCGCGAATGCCTAGTATGTTGACGGTCTTGGTCAAATCAACTCCTTAAATTCGGATCAGATCCCTCAGAGCCCCGCAGCAACCGACGCGAGATACCGGCCATAGGCGCTCTTCTTGAGCGTGGCTGCGAGTTGCTCGAGCTGCCGCTGGCTGATGAACCCCATGCGATAGGCGATTTCCTCCGGGCAGGCGATCTTGAAGCCCTGGCGCTTTTCTAATGTTGCCACGAACTGGGCGGCCTCGAGCAAACTGTCAGGCGTGCCGGTGTCTAGCCACGCATAGCCGCGACCCATCTTTTCCACCGACAACTGACCGCGTTCCAGGTAGATCCGGTTGACGTCGGTGATCTCAAGCTCGCCGCGGGGCGACGGCTTAAGATTGGCCGCGATGTCGACCACCTGCTGGTCGTAGAAATAGAGACCGGTCACCGCCCAGTTCGAGCGTGGTGCAGCCGGCTTTTCCTCGATGCTGATCGCGCGCATCTGGCTGTCGAACTCGACCACGCCATAGCGCTGCGGATCGGTGACATGGTAGGCAAAGACCGAGGCGCCCTTGTCGCGTCCTGCCCCGCCGCGCATCAATTGCGGCAGGCCGTGGCCGTAAAAGATGTTGTCGCCCAGGACCAGGGCAGATGGGCCGCCGGCCACGAAATCGGCGCCGATGATGAAGGCCTCGGCGAGGCCATTGGGCGCATCCTGCACCGCATAATCGATGGAAATGCCCCACTTCGAACCATCGCCAAGCAGACGCTTGAAGCTCTCATTGTCGTGCGGGGTGGTGATGATCAGTATTTCGGTGACGCCGGCCAGCATGAGTGTGGTCAGCGGATAATAGATCATCGGCTTGTCGTAAACCGGCATTAACTGCTTGGAGACTGCCGAGGTAATCGGATGAAGGCGCGTACCGCTGCCACCCGCCAGGATTATGCCCTTCATTCGCCGCGTCTCCTATACACAATACCAATGGGATGAGCGATCATGCGGATACCGCCACCAGGCGCTCGACGACTGCGCGCGTCGAGATGGTCCAGTGGGGCATGATCACGCCGTGAATTTGTTGCAGCCGCGCCGATGACAGCCGTGAATTGGCCGGGCGCCGTGCCGGGGTTGGGTAGTCCGCCGTGGTGATGCGCGTCACCTCGGCCGATGAGCCACCCATTGCGGCCGATGCCGCGAAGATTTCGATGGCAAAATCGGCCCAGCTTGCCTCGCCGGTTCCGGCGAGATGGAATACGCCGCGCAGCCCTGCTTCATCGGGGCGATCCACCAGATTGCGCGCCACGGCCAGCACTGCATCGGCGATATCGAGCGCCGAGGTCGGATTGCCGCGCTGGTCATCGACCACGCGCAATTGCGGCCGATCCCCGGCCAGCCGAAGCATGGTCTTGAGGAAGTTCTGGCCGAAGGGCGAGTAGACCCAGGCCGTGCGCAGGATCACATGGTTGGACGTGGCGGCGGCAATCGCGGCTTCACCGGCCAGCTTACTCGCGCCGTAGACGCCGAGAGGACCGGTGGCGTCGTTCTCGACATATGGGGCGCTCTTGCTGCCATCGAAGACATAGTCGGTCGACAGGTGAATGACGGGCACGTTCAACTTGGCGGCGGCAACCGCGACCAAAGCCGGGCCGCGGGCATTGACCGCTTGGGCAAGGTCCGCCTCGGTTTCCGCCTTGTCGACGGCCGTATAGGCGGCGGCCGAAACGATGACATCTGCAGACGCGGCCGTCAAAGCGTCCAGCACCGAATGATCATGACTGAGATCGAGTTCGGGCCGCCCCAGGGCAATAACGTCAATGCCCGTAGCCGCGCCGCGCTCAAGCAGCGCGGTCACCACCTGCCCGGTCTTGCCCGTAACCGCCAGCCGCATTATTCGGCAGCCTTGGCCGTGGCGGGCAGCACGCCCAGCCGTTCGCCGGCATAGCTCTGCCGCAGGGGAGCCCACCACCAGTCATTGCTCAGATACCAGTCCACGGTGCGCTCAATGCCGGTTTCGAAGGTCTCGCGTGCCTTCCAGCCCAGCTCGGTTTCCAGCTTGGTCGCGTCGATCGCGTAACGGGCGTCGTGGCCTGGCCGATCGGTGACGAAGCGGATCAGACCCTCGCGGGGTGCGGCCTCCGGCCGGCGCTGGTCGAGCACCGCGCAGATGCGACGGACGACATCGATATTCTTCCGCTCGTTCCGACCGCCCACATTGTAGGTCTCGCCGACCCGGCCGCGTTCGACGATGATATCGAGGGCCCGCGCATGGTCTTCCACATAGAGCCAGTCACGCACATTCTCGCCCTTGCCGTAGACCGGC
Source organism: uncultured Devosia sp. (assembly GCF_946479885.1). Next base: position 78,236 of record NZ_CAMLHM010000003.1, on the reverse strand, counting down.
AGAGCCTTGCCTTCCAGGGCATTGAGAATGGTCAGTGGAATGAGCTTTTCGGGGAAGTGGTAGGGGCCGTAATTGTTCGAGCAGTTCGATACCAGTATCGGCAGGTCGTAGGTCCGGGCCCAGGCTTTGGCCAGGTGATCCGACGCCGCCTTGGAGGCCGAATAGGGGGAACTGGGGTCATAGGGCGTCTGCTCGGTGAAGAGCCCATCGTCACCCAGCGAACCATAGACCTCGTCGGTGGACACATGCAGGAAACGGAAGCGCTGCCGGGCCGCGTCGTCGAGGGTACTATAGAGAGCGCGTGCAGCCTCGAGCAGCGTGAACGTGCCAATCACATTGGTCTGGATGAAATCTTCAGCGCCCGTGATCGAGCGATCGACATGGCTTTCGGCGGCCAGATGCATGACGCGATCGGGGCGGAAGCTCGAAAACGCTTCGTTCATCGCTTGCCGGTCGCAGATGTCGGCCTGGAGGAAGCGGTGGTTTGCCTTGCCATCCACGGCAGCCAGCGACGTCAGGTTGCCGGCATACGTGAGCTTGTCGATGGTGAGAACGTCATAGCCCTTTTCGAGCACCAGATGACGCACCAAAGCCGAGCCGATGAACCCGGCCCCGCCGGTTACGATGACGCGCATATCAGTTCTCCGCTGCGGCAAAATCGAAATATGCCGGCAGGTCGCGGAGCAAAGGTTGCTGCCGGTCCTTGGGCGAGAGCGTTTCAGGGTCGGCCAGGTCGGGCCAGATAACGCCGATATCGGCGTCGTTCCAGGCCGCGCCCTTGTCACACGCGCGGTCGTAGTAGTTCGTCACCTTGTAGGAGACGATCGTGTCAGGCACCAGGGTGCAAAAACCGTGAAGAAAACCGACCGGCACCCAAAGCTGGTTGCCCTCATCCGCGGTGAGCGTGGCGGCCACCCATTTGCCGAAGGTCGGCGATCCCCGGCGAATGTCCACCGCGACATCGAAGATGGCTCCGGCGACGCATCGCACCAGCTTGCCTTGCGCGGCGGGATGGCTTTGGAAGTGCAGACCGCGCACCACGCCAACGGCGCGGCTCAGCGACTGGTTTTCCTGCACGAAGGTCAGATCCGCGACATTGGTTCGGAACCACTCGTCCCGAAAGGTCTCGGAGAAGTATCCCCGATCGTCGCCATGCCGCACGGGCGTGATTTCAACAACGTCCGTGACGTCCAGATGCTTCAGCTTCATTCGGGAATCCAGTATCGGCGGGAGGCATAGCTTGTCTCATGCAAATATTGCCAAATAGATGACAGCCTTTGCGCCTCGTACCGCCCGGGTACTCAGTGGCCGGTGCCACCGACGAATTCGTGCCGGATCGTCTGGCCAATAATGTGCAGGTCCAGCCAGAACGAGAAGTTCTGGATATAGGCGAGGTCGTGGTCGACACGGGCTCGGGCACGGTCGGCGCGCTCAGTGGGACCGCGCAGTCCGTTGACCTGCGCCCAACCGGTAAGACCGGGCAGCATTTCCAGCCGCTGGTCATAGTAGGGCACGAGTTCCTTGTAGCTCATGCCGCCGGCACGCATGCCAGACACATGAGGACGCGGGCCGACCAGCGACATGTCGCCCATCAGCACGTTGAGGAGCTGCGGCAATTCATCGATGCTGGTGCGCCGCATCAGCCGACCGATGGCGGTCACCCGCGGGTCGTCCTTCACCGTCTGGGCGACGCCGGAGAGGTCACATTCCTCGACCTTCATCGAGCGGAACTTGTACGCCATGAACGGCTTGCCCCAGCGCCCTTCCCGCTCCTGGCGGAACAGCACGGGCCCCTTGCTGGTGGCCTTGATAACCACCGCCAGGATCACAAAGAACGGCAGCAACGCCACAAGTGCGCCGGCGGAGGCCACAAAGTCGAACACGCGTTTGGCGACCAGGTGACGGGTCCGGCGGGCCGATTCAACGAACAGCGGCTGACCGCGGCGCGGCAGGCGCATCGTGAGGCCATTCTGCCAGCTGACGCGTTCGGTGCGCGAACCAAACCGGGACTCGACGTCGCCACTGAGGGCGCCAGCCAAATCGATATCCATTTGCGCCGTCGCGAAACGTACGTCCTTGAGCGTATTAAGATCGTTCATTGGATACTCGCCTGACACCGACCATCAGAGGGTCTAACTTGCCGCAAAAACAAGGTTATCAAACAATGAACTAATTCCAACAGCAAAAAACTTCAGACCTCGCATCTGGGTTAATGCAGGAGTGGCAAGCTATGCATTTTTGCTGTGGCAACCGAGGCTAGATACGCGTTTTGGCGCGTTTTGGACCTGTTGGCGGAAATTCCCCGCTCATAAGCGACGACATCCTTCGCGATCCTGCATGGCTTGCCTGCACGGCGCGCATCGTCAATTATCGTCAAATCGTCATCTTTTTCAAAGGTTTCGCCGTTGCCGACCGGCTGACACCCGTAGCCGAGACCTCGCGACCACCCCGACGCTCCCGGCGCCTCCCACGATCGTAATTACTTGAGCACTCCAATCAAACGGGGGGCCGCCAAGTATTTTCTCGATCCGAGGCAAACACAAAAACCCGACCTCCGAAGAGGCCGGGTTCGAAACTGTCAGGACCCTTCGGGGTCTATTAGCCCGGAACGGTGGGGCTGGCTGCGGGCGCGATGGCGCCGGACTCGGGCAGCAGCAGCTCGAACAGGGCATCGACGTCAGCCTGGAAGGGCTGGTCGGGCTCGTTGGCCGTGAAGACCTCGCCGCGCAGTTCCTGGAAGGACTTGTTGGCGACCGAGATGTCGACATTGGCCACGAGAGCGGCCGCATAGGCGTTGATGGCTGCCTCACAGGCGGCGAGAGTGCCGGTGGGCACGCTGCAAGCCACGGCTACCGCGCTATAAAGGCCCTCGAAACCGGGAACCGGAGCGGCAGAGGTAGCAGACGCCGTTCCAAGGCCGAGCACGCCTGCCATTGCCAAAGTCGTGATCAGCTTACGCATCTAAATTCCTCACAATTAACGCCGCGGCTCGTTTCGTAGATGTATTGAGCCCAACGGTCAATGTTTTGTTTAGATGTCATTTACCAGCCGGACAAGGTCAAAGCGTCGCATTGGTAAACGCGCGAACCGATTGAGCCCCTAAGCCCTTGTAATGGCGGCCCTAATCTGGGCTCCTGTGGTTAACGGCGGCCTTTGCCATGCATCCTAAGCATAGGCCAGGACACATTCCTGCATGGCCAAAAGCCGGACCGACACTTATGCAGCCCTCTTTGTTACTTGCTTTGAGTGTCTATCCCGCGCCCCCTCGAGTTGGGTTGGACAAAGACGCCTGCCGAATATTGTATCTCAATGTCTGGCGCGTCTGACGCTGTTAATGTGGTTGTATAGGGGCGTAATCGTCTTGGTTGGTCCGCGCCGCCGGCTGTAGGGCAAACGCGCGGTGGTTGGCGCGGCTCAGACAGACGGCGTCGCTTCCGGGCTGTCGAACTCAAGGCCCTCTCAGCCAAGACGACCAACAACGGCGGGGCAACCGAAGCTTAGGCACGAAAAGGTCCACGAATCCTCGACGCCCAACAACTTAAAGGGCAAAATCAGACCGAAACAACTAGATCTAGTATATGCCGCCCCGCAGACGGGGGGCATTATATTCGCAGTGGGCGCAAAAAAGCCCGTTTCACTTCACCGAACGCTTCCGACGCAAACATGCGCGGGCGGAGCCATGTCTAGCGTGGCGCCAGGGGACACGCATGTATCAACCGCCAGCAGACCACCGTGTAGTCGGGCCTACGGCAGACGACTGGACCTTGTTCGCCAAGCCAACGCGGCGTCGGGTGCGCCCCAGCTGGCCGGTCATTGTTATTGGTGGCTACCTCTAGATAACGGCAATACACATGAGGCGTATGCTCTTGTTGGTAGCCCCGGGTCATCGTCAGGACACGGACAAGCTGGCTTCTAGTCTCGGCAAAATGCTCTGGTCCGAGCCGGCAGGCTCTACTCCCCTGCCGCAGGCGAAGGGGGGTCGGATCAACCAAATCAGCACCACCAAGTCCGCAAAGGCCCCTGCCAGGCCCTCGGAGAGCTCACGCACTTTTGGGGTGGCGCAGCCGGGGCCCCAAAAGTGCAAAGTGAGTTCCCGCTTTTTCTGGCGAAGCGGGAATCTGGCTTTCTGGATTTTGAATTTTCATGGACCTGTCGGACGATCCGGCTATGGAAAAGCAATACGCCATCATCCGCATCAACTCACGCTGCAGTCGTACCGCGATTGGGCAAGCCCACGCGCATGGAATACGCTCCGACACCAGTATCCATGTTGATCGTAGCCGTTCCCACCTCAACCAGTTCTGGGTGCCAAACTTGGGGCTCGAGGATCCGACGGATCTAATCGCCGCGGTCGATCGCGTCACTGAAGTGCTCGGCGCTCGGCGTCGTTCCGACAATGCGGGTCTGCTCGCCGACTTTCATGTGGGAGCCAGCCCCGAGTACTTCCTCTATGACGACGGGCGCGAGGGCTATGACCCCGACAAGATTCAAGGGTGGACCGATTACAACATCGAGGTGTTCAATCGGAAGTTCCCTGGACGGGTTGCCCAAGTCCGGCTGGATATGGACGAGAAGACACCGCATCTGGCCGTCTTTGTTATCCCCACATACGAAAAGTCGACCAAGCGCGGTACGGCGCTATGGGTTTCGTATCGCAAGGTATTTGGCGGCAACAAGCATGATGCCTCGGAAAAGTGCATCGCCCTGCAGGATTGGTATGCCGAAGAAATGGCCTGCTTGGGCCTGCACCGGGGCGAGCCGAAAGAGGTAACGGGCGCCGTTCACACGCACCACAACACGTACCGTCAGATCGAGGCGAAGAAGTCCAAGGAGACACAGCTGGCGCTGGACGAGGCCAAGGCGGCGAAAGCCCAGTATGCCGAGTTAGTGGAAAAGCAGGAGGTGACGCTCGCATCGATCCAAGACGATAGGAAAGCTCTTGATCACGAGCAGGAGCAGCTCGATACGGTCAAGGCAGATTTCGCCGCTCTGCGCGAGCGTGAGCTGGCTGCGTTCGCTGCGGAGAGGTCCCGTCTCGATGCGGAGCTCGAAGCGCTGGCCAAAGCTAAGTCCGGTCACGCACATGAGCTGACGCTGCTGGCCGGCGAAAGGGCCCACCTTGAGCAGAAGCTGAAAGCGCTTGAGAGGGCACAAGCCGAACTCGCCGAGAACAAGGTAGCGGCGGACACCAATTGGCAAAAGATGATTGCGGGCCTGACGCGGGCCGCGGAGGTTATGGCCACTGAAAAGGTCAAGCGAGATGAAAAGGGCACGTTCAGCATGGACGCGCACAGCCGTAACTTGATAGGGCCGATCTGGCACCTCGTCGGGCCGATCTTCCAGACGGTTCACCGCAAAATGCAAGAATTGGACAAGGACAGGAAGGCCGCACAGGCCGAGCGTGACAAAGCTGCCACCGAGCGCGAAAGCCTGCGCATCGAGAAGGAACGGCTACTTGCCGAGTTGGCTGTCGTGAAGGCGGACTGGGTGAGAAAATCCGAAATCTTCGAAGAACTGACATCACTGCGCGAGGAAATGACCCCGGACCAACATGCTCGACTAAGAGGGGTAGCTGATGCGCTGGAGATGGTGCCTTGATCGGACGCCGTCTTTTACAGCTGCATAGCCCACTCCTTCTCTCAGGGATGGTTGGCTGCCTCCCCTGTCTCGAGGCTGGCAATAACGTCTCCGAACACTAAGTGCTTGAACGCCAGACTCGCAAAAATGTGCGTTTTCGCTAATTTTCGCGCTGCAGTAACTGCATCAACCAGGGTTGAGAAAGTAGCGGGGCCTACAAGAAGCCTTGGCCCGGACGTTTGACCAGGAATGTAGCGCTTCCCCGCGAGCCAATCGGCCGAAATGGGGCCGCCAGCAGACCGACGGCTTACGGCGTCCGCCCCCCGAATAGCAGACATTCAAAGCGGGGGCTGGAGTACCTATGCGCCCCGACCGCAAGGCCGGGACGTGGAGATATCAACCTCGCAAAGCCGGCTCCGGCCCGCTTGCCATGGGCACGATGATTGCATCGTCTAGTTGGCTAAGGGCTGCCTTCAAGGCGTCAATCGTGGTCGTCACGCCGTGACCCGAACGCCTAAGCGCCGGGGCGCCCCGAATGGCATTGAAGTCCGACGACCAGAAGGCGAGCAGGGCGCGCTTGCGGGCCAGCGAGAGGGTCGCGTCGGTGACGATCTCGCGCGGATGGAAGTAGCCCACAAGGTCGCTGCGCGACACATTCAATTCGTCGATGTCGTTGTAGGCTCTGGTCTCGACATCTAGCAACATTTCAGCCTCTTCATTGGATACCGACACGCAGCCGCTAGAGGGCTCAGTGCACATTGCCCTGAGCATTGATCTCAATCCGTTTTACCCTTGACTGAGCCGAGGCCGACTTCGGCAGCGTGACGGTAAGCAGACCGTTCTGGAACGAGGCGGCCACCTTCTCCTCTTCGACCTCGAAGCCGAGGGGAATCCGGCGCTCGAAGCGGCCGTAGTAGCGCTCAGAGAATTGACGCCCGTTGTCCGCGCTTTCCGATCGCTTTTCACCACGGAGCGTCAGCACGCCATCGTCGAGCAGGACATCTATGTCCTTTTCGTCCAGGCCCGGTACCTCGGCCGTGACGGTGACCTGGCTGTCGCTCTCGGAGATTTCGACGCTGGGCCAGACCGATCCGAGAGAGGAGAACCGGCCAATCGAGGGAAGGCGGGTATCGAACTCGCGGAAAACGTCGTCAAACAGCCGGTTTACTTCGCGGTGCAGCGAAAGAAACGGATGCTGCTCAACGTCGCGGTAAGTGGATGGAGCCTGACTGTCGTTGCTGCGGCCCCAGGGGATGAGATCACGAACATTCATCTTTGTTCTCCTTTCCAACGCGGTCCACTGCGCCGAGCCCGCCAGGCCGGGCGCAGTGGTCATTCAGGTACTCTCGCTAGGCGGCGTGCCTGTCGGTCTCGAGTTGGCGCGGTTCCGTCGCGGCACCGCCAGCGCTCGTACCGATTTCAATGCGCCGGGGCTTCATCGCTTCGGGAATTTCCCGTCTCAGTTCCACGGCCAGCAGGCCGTTGACCAAGCTAGCGCCCACCACCTTGACGTGGTCAGCGAGCTCGAACCGGCGCTGGAACGACCGGCCGGCAATACCGCGATGCAAGTAGTCGCCCGTGTCTTCAGCGGACTTCTGACCCGTGACGATCAATAGGTTGGGCTCCTGGGTCAGCGTCAGGTCATCCTGCGAGAAGCCGGCAACCGCCATGGTGATCTGGTAATCATCATCACCGGTCTTGGTGATGTCATACGGTGGCGAGCTATCGATCGACTGCAACCGGCTGGCATTCTCCAGCAGGTTGAACATCCGATCAAAGCCAATGCTCGACCGATACAGGGGTGCAAAATCGAGGGTTGTCCTCATAGCCATATCCTCCTTGAGCAACATGGATACGAGAGGCGCCCAAGAGGAACGCCTCCCAGACTGCCGGGCCCCATCGGGCCACCGGCAAGATTGATTTTGGAACGACAAAATCAGTTTCAAGGGCCTTAACTCAAATTTTTTTGGGTCGGTTGAACAGGCCGACGGGGCGGTTTTAGTGCGATCTTGGAGGCGCTGCCGCCGCACCGCCCGGACAGGTTGCCTACTGCATTCCAAGGAACTTTCAGGGGGATCATCAATTACCGGCGTCGCCAGCTTTCTTGGAGTCCATCATGAACCTGTGGTTGATTGTTCCCAAGGCGCGGACCGGTATCCACGCGGTAGCGCTGACCATCGCGGCACTTTTTTGCTCGCCGGCGGTCGCCCAGACAGTTGCGGTCGCGCCCATTCCAACTCTTGCAGATGTCGTGGAAGATGCTGTCCCGGCCGTCGTCAGCATTTCCGTTGAGTCCGTCGCGCCGTCCACTACCAATCCGCTCTACAGCGACCCTTTCTTCCGACACTATTTTGGATTGCCGCAGCCTCAACCGGAGGTGCAGTTGAGCGCCGGCTCGGGTGTCATCGTTGATGCCGATGCCGGCTACGTTCTGACGAACTATCACGTCATCGCGGATGGTCAGGAAATAACCGCAACCCTGTCAGACGGTCGCACGCTGGCGGCGCGGCTCATCGGCAGTGATCAGGCCACTGATATCGCACTCCTGCAGATCGATGCGGAAAACCTGACCGAGATCGGTATCCGGGATTCATCGGAGCTGCGCGTCGGCGACTATGTCGTCGCTATCGGCAACCCGTTTGGCATTGGCCAGACCGTGACTTCTGGCATTGTGAGCGCCCTTGGACGGTCCGGGCTGGATATCGAAGGCTATGAAGACTTCATCCAGACCGACGCTTCGATCAATCCGGGCAATTCCGGCGGCGCCCTCATCAGCCTCGACGGCAAACTGGTCGGCATCAACACTGCCATCCTGGCGCCCGCTGGCGGCAACGTCGGTATCGGATTTGCGGTGCCAAGCAATATTGCCACCGCGGTGATGGCTCAGATTCTCGAACATGGCGAAGTCCGCCGAGGTCAATTGGGCCTCAACGTCCAGGACCTGACGCCTGAGCTCGCCGCGGCGCTTGGCGCGGATGGGGTTCGGGGTGCATTGGTGACGAGCGTTGAGACCGGGTCCTCTGCGGACCTGGCCGGTGTCGAACCTGGTGATATCGTGATGGCTATTGGTGGGCGCCGCGTGGTTTCCAGCGTGGATCTGCGCAACCGAATGGGGCTGGCGCCAATCGGAACGACAGTGCAGCTAAGCATCCTGCGGAACGGCGGCGAGCTCGAGCTGAATGCGAAGATCGGGGAGGCTCCACAAGCCTCGGCGATCTCGCTTTCAGAGCGGTTTCAAGGCGCCACCCTACGAGATCTCACGCCTGACGAAGCCCTTCTTGGACTGTCCGGCGTCGTCGTCTCCGAGGTTGCCCCAGGCAGTCCTGCGGAGGCTGCTGGCATGTTGGCCGGCGACCTCATCGTTGCCATGAACCGATCACCCATTGGAAACGTCGAGGCGTTAGCGTCTGGCTTGGCGGAACAGTCCGGGACCTTTGCCTTGCAGATAATCCGCCGCGGAGCGCCGCTCATCCTTTTCCTGCGTTAGGCATCGTGAGCCATTAGCCGGGAAGTAGCTCACGCCCGATGGCAGTAAAGCTTGCGCATGCGTGCTGCCAGCTAGACGCCGGTCGATCGCCAGGATGCGCGTTTGGGTCTGCACAGCAGCTGCCATGAGTAGCCGGGGGGCCAAATCTCACGCCCGATTCAGCGGGAGGCAGCGGAAACGGTGCGACCGGGAGCGCCACCTCGCTCCCGGTCGCACTCAGGCTGCTGGATTTTGGTCCGCGGTATAGGGGCCTCCAGCTGCGCTGCGCTCGAGCGCGCGGAGCGCTCGACCCAGCGCGCTGAGTTCTGCCTTCCATGTGCGAAGCAGCGGTACTGCCTCGCTATGATGCGCGCCGAGGTGGGCGTGAGCCGCTATTTCGGAGTCAATCAACTCGATCCAGCACTCCGCTTCTGCCAGCGTCCACGGATCGCTTCGCCCGACGTCCCTAGCCTGCTGCGTCTCGCGCTTCAACCGCTCAAGGTCGGGCTGCCAATCCGGCAACGCCCCGCCGGCCGGGCCTACCTGCGCTGACTCAGGCCGCTTCATACCCAAGCCATCAAGACTCATGTTGCCAGCCCCAGGAAAGCTCGGGCGCCGCTCGCTCCGCCTGCGAGGCGCCGCCGCCCAAGCGCTTGCTGGTAAACTTGGCGGCGAACTGGGCCTGTTGCTGCACCAATTCCCATGCGGACCGGAGATCTGGGCCGAGCAGGTCAAAGCCGGGCGAGGCGGCCGACTCATTGCCTGCAGCTGTGTCGAGCGTGGCCTTGCTGCGCTGGTTAGCCTTGCCATCCGGCGAGAAAGGACCGTCGGTCGCTGCAAATATGGTGCGCATTGCCAGCCAATCGAGCCTGCCAGGATTGTCGATCTTACGAGGTGGTTCAGCGCCCGCCAGCGGGGCCGCAAGGGTCAGCGCACAAAAACTCGCCGCGACCGCGGTAGTAAGAATGTTTCTCATAGCCATATCCTCCGTAGAGCAACACAGATACGAGGGGAGCGCCCAAAGGCGTCACCCCATGGACATGCCGATCAGAAGTACTGTCGGCGAAAGGTGATCTGTGATTGGTCCGTTTTGTCGTCAAGGGTCGGCCCCAAAAAACTCTGGCGAGCGGTAGGTGCCGCTGCAAACCGGTGATGGGCCGGCTAACGAAAACGCCGATACAGCGAAGATTCGTCAGAGGTACAGGCCGCACCTTGTTGACTGCACCCTTCGCCATTCCCACTTCGTCAAGACGAGGAAGTGGACGATGTACGGGCGTGGCCATTAACAGTCGTCCCAGTTCTTGAACGGGTACGGGCATGAACATTGTTGAAGTTTTTCTGCCGCTAGATACTGGTCGTGGAGACCCCATTCCACTCGAAACGATCGAAGGACTAGTGGCGGGACTCGCCGACCGTTTCGGGGGCGCGACGGCCTATACACGCGAACCGGCGGAGGGTCTCTGGAAGCGCCCCACCACCATCCAGCACGACCGGATCATCGTGGCCGAAGTAATGGTCGAACACGTGGATGAAGCCTGGTGGCACGACTATAGACGGCGACTTGAGAGCGAGTTCGAGCAGGAAAGTATCATGATCAGGGTTACAGCCTGTCAAACGGTGTAGGTCTTTCAATCCGCGAGCTGCCGAGCGGCCGCAAACCAAGCATTCGTCTTGCTACGGCTTCTCTACAGCGAGGTTGGACCTAGCTCTCGATTTCCCAACTGTCGTTTGCCGGATAGCTATTGGGCTATTAGCTGTTTGAGCGCTCCGCCTCGCCGCTGGCAGTGTCAGTCGATGGGCATCCGAAAAGTAAACCGCGTTTCCTGGGTGTCAGAGTGCACGTCGATCGTGTCACCGTGGGCCTCGGCGATCACGGATGCGATGAATAAACCTAGTCGAAGGCCTTCGGCGTTTCGCCGCACGTGGCCTCGGTGGAATGCCTTGAAGAGGTGCTCCACCATTTTTCCAGATCGGTTCACCTGGATTGGAGACGCTTTTTGCTAGCTCTCGGTGCTCCGGCCGACAGCGGCGGCCGCACAGCGGATGGCAACAAGAAAGTCCGGAACGACGTCGGCCTGTCGAAGCGTCGCCACGGCGAAGTCATATTTCCAGCCAAACGACACTACGCGGCGTTTGCCTAGAAACCCATGGAAGTCGAATTCCTGGAAAGGAAGGTTTTGAGTTCGCTCAACAACGCGTCTCCTCGGCAGCGGTGAGCACATCCGCCTCATAGGCGAAGCCTTGCGGAAATGGCGAGGCACCGAAGAGATCGATGGTCATGATGGACGAACGCCCCTGACGTCGCCGGGTTGGCCGCGACGTCGATCTGTCGGCGAACCGCCGGCCACCTTGCCGAATGGTTTGCGAAACAGCAGAACTGCCAAGCTGGCGACCATCACCACAAACCCGGAGGCAAAGGCAAGCCGGATACCGGATAGTTCAACCAGTCCGCCGAGCACGATGGGCGTGGCGATAGCCGCCAGAAAAGCCAATTGCGACAGCGAAGCCACGTTCACCGCTGACGGTCGGTCGGTAAGCCGAGCTGCTGCCGAAATGGCCATTGGGAACAGCGCGCTAGTGCCAAAACCCATCAACACCAAACCAAGCATGGCCAGTCCCGCGTGAGCTGACAACACCACCAGAGCCAGTCCTACCGACGCAATACACGCCATGCCCAAGGCCAGCCGTGTCTCACCGATCCGGCGCTCGATGACCGGATAAGATAGCCTGCCGAAGGCTTGGCCCAGCGCCCAGACCGTCACAGCCACCGTGGCGGCGACTGCATTCAAAGCATAGCCGTCCCGCAGCAGGATGACAGACCAGTCAGACGCAGCGTTATCGAGATAGAGGGAAGCGCCGCCGGCGATAAACAGCATCACCACTGCGAGCGTCGGACGCACAATTCTGGCGTCTGAGCCCGTCGTTTCTTCCGCTCGGGCGGGAACGGCCTCCATCCCTTGGGTGGCGACAACCGCCATTGCCGTGGCCAACGGTAGCATGATCGTCAGATGAAGCCATGGCGCCAGTCCCAAGGCCTGAAAGCCGATCCCCGCAACTCCCGCGAGAACCGTGCCAAGACTGTAAAACCCATGCGCACGGACCAGAATCTTTCGGCCGAGCGCCGTTTCCATCCGGTCCGCTTCGACATTGCCGGTGATGGCCAGTATGCCCTGCAGGGCCCCAGCCACCAGCAAAGCCGCAAAGAGCAAGGGCACCATCGTGGAAAGCGTCGCGATAACCAAGGCGGCCCCCAGGGCGGGGACTACCAACCGAAAACTGAGTTGAAAACTCAGCCTTGCAGCAAACCGCGTGCCGAACGTGAACATCAACAGGATGCCCACGGGATAGCCGCTCAGGCTCTGTCCAAGCGCCCATCCGTCCATGTCCGCTTGCGACTGAACGTCGGCAATCCGGGGATACCAGCTTCCCAACATGAGGGAGCAAGCGAAAAAGGCCAGGTAGAGCCGGGCGGACAAGCTCATGGCGAAGCTAGGCGATGCCCTTGCCGCCGGTCACGCCATAGACCTCGCCATTGATGAAGCTGGCTTCCTGGCTGGCCAGCAGCACATAGACCGGAGCCAGCTCGACCGGCTGGCCTGGCCTGCCGAAATCGCTGTCCTTGCCGAACTGCTCGACCTTCTCGTCTGGCTGGCCGCCGCTGGGCTGCAATACGGTCCAGAACGGGCCAGGAGCAACGACATTGGCGCGGATGCCCTTCTCGATCACTTGCTTGGCCAGCGCTTTGGTATAGGCGACAATGCCGGCCTTGGTAGTCGCGTAATCCAGGAGGATTGGTGAGGGTTCGTACGCCTGGATCGACGCGGTTGTTATGATTGCTGCGCCGGGCGGCAAATGGGGCACGGCCGCCTGGGCGATCCAATGCAGTGCATAAAGGTTGGTCTTCATCGTCTGGTCGAAATCGTCGGTACTGACCTCGGCCACTGACTCGCGAAACTGCTGGCGGGCGGCATTGACGACAAGGATGTCGAGCCCTCCCAGGCCCTCGACCGTCCGCTGCACCATCTCTTTACACCAGCTTTCGTCCTTGACGTCTCCGGCCAAGCCAACCGCTTTGCGGCCCTCCGCTTCGATCAGGGCGATGACCTGCTTGGCATCAGCCTCCTCTTCGGGCAGATAGCCGATCGCGACATCAGCGCCCTCACGTGCATAGGCGATAGCGGCCGCACGGCCGATGCCAGAGTCACCGCCAGTGATAAGGGCCTTGCGTCCCGTCAAACGCCCTGAACCCTCGTAGCTTTCTTCGCCATGATCGGGTTTCGGGACCATCTCTTGCGCCAATCCGGGCGACGGCTGGGGCTGCTTGGGAAAGGGCGGCCGCGGAAACTGTCTGCGCGGATCCTGCATTTTCAGGCGGTCGGTCATGGTGTCCTCGCTGTGTCCGATTACAGCCAGCAATGACATTGCGAGCGTCAGGGTTCCGCTAGATCCGATCACCTTCAAGCTTGATTTCAGGAGTTACCGGTTTGGGGACAGAGCCTTTCGGCCCTGTCGCCTTCGTAAGCGACGCTCGTCAGCTCAATGACCGGTTTTGGCGTGCGGCGCGGCTACCGGCTTTGACTCCGGGGACCCTCTGAACCGCAACACAATCGACAGCACAACCAGTACCGCTGTGGACAGAAATTCGGACTGCCAGTTCTGGAAGGACTCGAACCATAGTTGTGGATCGCCGAGATATGCCCATGCGCCAAGGGCCTGCTCACCGTGCTGCAAGGCCTGTTCGTTGGCAGCGCCTACGCTGTGGAGCCAGTGCAAAATGAACGATCCCAAGAAGAGCAGCGCCAGGGCTATCCCCAACGAATATGAGTAAAGCTGTCGCCACAATGCTCCTGCGCGGACCGGCCAGGGGGCATCAGGGGCATTCCGTTTCTTTGCGGGGTCTTCGTCCTCAGGAGCGTTTTTCTCGTCCGGGTCCTTCGACTCTGACGATCCGCGCTGAAACAGGATCGCCGTCATCATCACATAGGCCGACATCTGGAGGAATTCGCTCTCCCAGTTTTCAAACAATGCGGACTGGAAGGCATGGCCGAAGAAATATGCGACCACTGAGACCGGTTCTTGGCTGTGTCGAACCAGCTCATCATTTTCGATCTGCCAGCCGGTCAGGAGCATTCCCACCAGCGAGCCGAAAAACAAGAGCATCAAGGCTATGGTCAGGCCATTGTCTTTCACGAAACGCATCAATCCCTCCCAAATTGTGGTTCAGTTTCGCCACGCGATTGCCGACCAAGCGCCAAGTCGTAGAACTTCCCCGTGTTGGTGAAAGTCTCCGGTGGAGACAGGTGCGCCTTGGATCACACATGGCATGTCCAGGGGTGCCGCTGTCGGGTTGAGCGCAAGGGTGAGCGTACCCGCCTGGAATACCCAATTCACGATCAGTCCCTGTCCGTGACGGGCACTGTTTGAGCCGCTGCAAGGCGTGGCCGCCAAGGGCCAGACTTTATCCCGGCGGAATGAGGCCAGCTCGCGAAATCGGCGCAGCGACGCGAGGTGCTGCTCCTCGCCGAATGCTTCCCAGGGTAGTTTTGCCATCTCGAATGTTTGGAGATCGTTCGGATGCGGCAGGTCGCCGTCGTCGACTTCCTCCATGAACATCTCGCGCATTTCCTTGTAACGCCGCGCGTTGGCTTTTTCGCCTTCCGCCGCACTCAGATCGACGAAAAACGGGAAGGGCGAGGCTAGACTGGCTTCGTCGCCCATGAAACAGAGGGGGATTTGCGGGGCAATGAATTTGACGAAGTGGACGAAGTCGAGCCGAGTGGGCTCGATGCGAGCGGACAGTCGCGCGCCATCTACGCGATTGCCGATCTGGTCGTGGTTCTCGACATAAGTGATGAAGGAATCAGGCGGTAGCTTGCTTGCAGGGCCACCGCGCGTACGGCCATCGCTTTGCGGTCCCTCGTCGTGGTCGTGAACGAAACCATCGGCAAACGCCTTTTCCAGGTCCGCGACGGGGTCCTTGCCGAGCTCGTCGTACCCGGTCTTTTTGCCCTCTCCCGTAACGATATAGGCGAGGACGTGGTGCATATCCTCATTCCATTGAGCCCAGTAGGTCATGGGCTCGTTCTGATCGTTACGCTCCAACCACCGCGTGGAGTTGTTCATATTTTCCAGGATCAGCTTAGCCCCCGGCTTGACGGCCCGGGCGGTCGCAGCGAGTTCACCTAGAAATTTGTCCTTTGCGTCGCTTTTGATTTCATGGACCGCATCGAAACGGAGTCCGTCGAACCCGTACTCGACCAGCCACATAATGGCGTTCTCGTAGTAGAAGTGGCGCACCATTTCCTGGTTGAAGTTGATGCCTCGCCCCCAGGGGGTCTCCACCTTTTCGTCGAACCATTCCGGCACGTACCGGGGTGCGAAATTGTCGACGCTGCCGAAGTGATTGTAGACCACGTCGAGGATCATGGTCAGCCCGAGTTCATGGGCACGCACGACCAGGTCGCGCAACTCGTCCGGGCCGCCGTAAGAAGACTCAGGTGCGAAGACGAGTGTTCCGTCGTAGCCCCAGTTGCGTTCTCCGGGGCATTCGTTGACGGGCATGATCTCCAGGCAGGTATAGCCGGCATCCCGAAAGTGTTCGAGGCAATCCTTAAGTGCGGTGAAGGTGCCCTCGGGCGTGGCAGTCCCTACATGCACCTCGCAGACGACCATCTCGTGCCAAGGTCGCGAGAAGGCGGGCGGCGGAGCCATCTGCTGTCGAACGACGCTCCAGCCGCGCGTATCGCCGTCCTGTTGGCGCGAAGCGAGGTCGGGGAACTCGAGATCACCAACGCGAAATTTGTATCTACTACCTGAACCGCATTCGACCCTGACCTCAAAGAAGCCATCAGCGCATTTGTTCATTGATCTGCGAGCCTGGCCCTGGAGCACGAGATCGGCCTTCGCCGCTCCGGGAGCCCACAATCGAAATCGCGTCTTGCCGTCCTCGATCTGGGGTCCAAAGCGGTAGGCAAGATTAGTCATGACAGGGTCCTGGGTTACGGAGCACGCGCCTTAACGCTGGCGCGTTTTCGCGGTTCCGCGGTCGCCCGGAACTTCGGTTACCCCCACCAGCGTTATGGGGGCATGGTCCAGATCGGCTATCACGCTTCGCACGAACAGTTTCCCCCAGCCGCCTCCTCGCCTTGGTCAAGCGAGCGGAGGCAGCCGGATTTCATGCAGCTAAGTCCTCTGATCACTTCCATCCATGGAGCGAGCGGCAAGGCCAATCGGGTTTCGCATGGTCGTGGCTTGGTGCAGCTATGGAGGCGACCCGTTTCCCCATCGGGATCATTTCCGCGCCTGGCTATCGCTACCATCCCGCCATCTTGGCCCAAGCGGCGGCGACCATCGGCGAAATGTATCAGGGCCGGCTCTGGCTTGCTTTCGGGAGCGGCGAGGCCATCAATGAGGCGATCACTGGAGAATACTGGCCTGACAAGGAAGAGCGCAATGCGCGGCTTCTCGAGTGCGTGAACGTGACCCGGCGCCTATTTGCCGGCGAGACGGTCACTCACCGCGGACGGATAACGGTCGTCGAGGCCAAGCTTTACACCCGGCCTACCACCCCTGTTCCCCTCTATGGCGCCGCTGTGACCGCCAAGACCGCAGCGCTCGCTGGCAGCTGGGCGGATGGATTACTGTTGGCCGGGAGCAACGCGGAGAGCGTCCGTCCTCTGATCGAAGCATTTCGCGAGCGCGGGGGAGAGGGCAAGCCGGTGCACGTGCAGATGGCCGTCAGCTGGGCGCCCACCCTCGCAGCAGCCGAGGACAGCGCCATCAGGCTGTGGCCTTCTGCGGCCATTGGCGGTGAAGTAGCATGGGACTTGCGACGCCCGGGCGATTTCTACAGCGCCGCATGCCACGTCACAAAGGAAGCACTCGAGAAGACTATGCTCATCACCGACAGCACCGCTCGGATTGCCGAGGCAATCGAAGAGATAGCCGCACTCGGTGCCGATGCGGTTCATCTGCACATGGTTGGGCAGGACCAGGAAACCTTTGTCGATGAAGTTGGACGCTCCCACATATTGGACCAATGACGCACCGTAGCAGTAAGTAGAGAAATGACTGCCACAGGAGCGGCTGATGTTGCCGGCTTGAACCATTGGGTCGGCCACGTGTTGCCTTGGGCGATTGCTTGGCCTTGATGATGCCTCAGGAGCTTCGCCTGTACTGGAACCTTCACCATGGAATCCGACCATGCGACGGTGCGCTCCTCGACGATCTGTTCGACCATAGACAGCATTCAGGTTTGACCTGCTCGGCGCCCATTAGCATGGCTCCCCGTTCGATTTGGGCATTCTCGGCGGCCAGCCAGCGGGTAGGCAGGATGTCGCTCAGGAACAGAACCGTGTCGTCCTCCATCCCATCGGGGATGACGCTCGGTCCGACGTCGGAGAAGGGCACGCGGACATATTCCGCCTGACCGCCAGCATAGCCGCCGGTCAAGTGGGAATAACCAAACGCCATACGACGCGATTTCCTTGGAGAAGGCCGTCAAGGCGGCCAGCTCATGGCAACAGTCCCCGACGAGTAGCCCCATACCTTAAGGAGTATGAAGGCCGGCCGGCCAACAGCTGCTCAAGCTCGAAGCGACCCACCGCGTCCATTCTTCCCACGCAATCTGGGATGGCTGCGTTATCCGCACCGGCATGGCGCGACAGTTCCGTTCTCGGCCATATGATGAAGGCGCAGAACAAAGACCCAACTGGGCATTGATCTATCTCTGACGAAAACCTCTACGCTATGTGATCGCGCTTTGCGAAACTGACGAAGCGACCTCGACGAAACTATCGCAGCGCGGATCGCTAAGGGCGATTGGCTGAGACGCCAGCAGCCATCCCAAAATCCAGTAACCTAATAGCCATCGGCAGCCTTAGAACGGTCGGAGTCGGGCGATCATCTTAGACTCAAGGTAGCGTAAAATCTCGATCAAATCTTCGCACCGCCGCAACCGCCGGAGGCAGCCTACGTTGAGCATATCGCCCGCTGGGAGCGGGTTTCCAAAAGGAGATATGCAATGAATGTCAGATCACTTCTGTCGGTCGCTGCCATTGTTTCCTCAATGGCCATTTCGGGTGTCGCCGTTGCGCAGGATGAGCAGCATATGATTAGTGGCAAGGCTGTGCCAGCCGATCAGGTCGCTGAAGTTCAGGCAAAGTGCGACGAGTTGCGCAAGGCAGCTCCTGCCACCGCTGACGCCACCACCGCAACCCCAGCAACGACGGACGCTGCGCCAGCCGCTGATGCTGCCGCGTCGACCGAAGGTTGGTTAGAGGACGGCACCAGAATCGACCTTGCCAAGCTGACGGTCGAACTTTGTGATGAAGGCAAGTTCTCCGCCACCGCCATGTAGAACCGATGCGCCCCGTCCGACAGGTCGGGGCGCTAAATCCGAGGGAGATGGAGAATGGAACATGGGGAGTTCGTAGACCAAGATTTTGATCGCAGAGTTCGGGAGACCGCTTACTTTTTGTGGGAGCATGCCGGGCGACCATGGGCCAGAGAGAAGGAATTCTGGTTCATCGCCCTTGATCGCTGTTTGCGCGAACGACAGGCAGACGAGCTCCTGCGGAATTCCACCCCCGGAGTGCCTCAAAAGTCTGCCCAAGAAAACCGACAGGAGGCTGGCGATGGCCTTTCCGCAGGTCGCACCTGAGCCAGAGCCGCGACAGCCGCCGAGCCGGGGGATGTACCAGACCAAAGCCCTGGGCCATCAGAGCTGCCGCCATTCGAACCCGACTACCCCGAACCCCGAGACCCAGACCACGTGCCACCGCCAGACGACTTCCTGCCTCCGCGCGCATTGTCTCGCTCAGGTGCCAGTTTTCCAATCGGATCGGTGCCACCCCGTTCACCGGCCAAGTAGTAGAGGCGAACCATCGTCAGCGTTTGTCCGACGGGGTGCCAATAAACTCGCGCTACGAGGTCCTTCTTAGAGCCGCTGCGCACGAGCCGGAGACCCAAGGCTTTCTCTGCCGCGGCTTCTGGCGAAGCTGCGCCTTCAACAAGAATGTCCACTGCGTCAACAAGCTTGGTCCGTAAATCCACGACTCGATAGCTCAGTGCCAATTTTGTTGCCTCCTTTCCTCGGCCGATGGTCGGAAAATAAGCAGGCAGTTCCATTTTTCAAGCTTCTGTTGAGGCATGTTGCCAGCAGGGAAGACCGGCACAAGGGTTAGATTTTGTGGACAATGGTAGGCGCCGTCCGTCTCACCCCTTGTCGTTGTCTTTGCCGGGCCTGTAGCCATGGGGAGGTTGCCCTCACGTGAGAGAGAGGGTGGCCGCAGGTGCAATGAGATGCACGCCCCGGAGCAACTTGGGCCACGACATCGAAAGCTTCGGCGAAGACTGGTATCTCGTCGGCCTGCATGGCTACCGGGAGGCAAGACGCCGACAAAGACTAGGCACGTTCTCACCCGAGCGAAACGTTCAGTCTAGAAACCGTGCATGTGCTTTGCCTACTGCAGCCAGACGATCCCACCTTTAATTGAGGCAGCAGGAGCAGGGGAAGGAGAATGGCAGCGGCACCAACCAAGCCAGGTAAACCCACGGCGCAATCTCCGCGCCGGACATTTGGAAGTGCATCAAGGCTACGACCAGTCCGTGGCCCACGATGGTAATAGCGACATAGGCGGGCAAGTCGTCTGGCCCTCACGTCCGACAGTAGTCTGCAATGCATTACGCCCTAAGACGTTCACTGCAACGAACGGTTGCTCGGTGCGTTGATAACGCCGGCCTTTTGGCGATATGGGGAGCATGTTGGCGTTGGGGCAGTCTAACCGGGCATTGGTCGTTGAGGATGAACTGATCATCCGTATGGGCGCCGTCGATCTATGCGAGTCCGCCGGGCTGTTGGTGGGAGAAGCCTCCAATGCCGACGAGGCTGTTGAGGTTCTTTCCTCCGGACAAAGATATTCTCTGCTGTTGACGGACATTGACATGCCTGGCTCGATGGACGGGATCGCGCTGGCCTGGCGAGCGCGCGAGTTACATCCTTTGATCGCGGTTGTCGTCATTTCCGGAAAGATGATCGCGCCACAAAGTGTTCTGCCGCCGAACGCCCGCTTTTTCACAAAGCCAGTCCAGGAAGAAGAGCTCCTGGCGGCAATCGGCGAATTGTTGGTGTCGGAGTGAGGACGGGTATCAGCGGAGGCGGTACGATGGATGCCCATCTGCAGAATCTTGCTGACAACCTGCCGGGCGGGCTGGTCTACCAGATGGTCGCCAACGGGCAAGAGAGACGCTTTCTATATGTCAGTCGTGGCGTCCAGGCCCTCTTTGGCGTCTCGGTCGAGGAGGCGATTGCGGATGCAACGCTTCTCTACCGGAGTATCGACCCTACCTATCTCGGGGAACTCGCCAAAGCCGAGGGGCGCTCGCTTGCTACCGGCGAGCCATTTATTATCGAAGTGCCCCTTTCAAATGGGCCCAGGTCCTCGGGGTGGGTTCAAATCAGCTCTGCTCGACGGTTAGCGCCCGACGGCCAAGAAATCTGGGACGGGGTGGTCCTCGACATCACCAAACGCAAGGAGGCCGAACTTGCGCATATGGAGAGCGAAAGGCGGCTAGAACTTGCCACCGAGGCTGCATCGATCGGCATTTGGCACTGGGATCTTCTAAGCGGCGAACTCACCTACTCGTTGCGAGCGAAGGCCATCTACGGCTTCCCGCCGGAGGAGGAAATAACCTACGAGAAGCTGCAGGCTCTCAATGTGCCAGAGGATGGCATCCTGATTGGGCCTAAGCTGCAACGAGCGCTGGATCCTTCGCTCAGAGAAAACGAAATCTACACTTATCGCATCCGCCGCGCAGACACCGGCGAGGTCAGGTGGCTGATGGCCCATGGGAAGGCGACATTCGCCACCACAGATGAGGGGCCACGCGCGATATCCTATGTAGGAACGCTGCAGGACATCACCGAGCAGAAGCGTGCCGAGGAGGCCATTAAGGAAAGCGAAGCCCGGCTGAAGCTGGCCATCAGCGCCGGAGCCATGGCCGTTTGGGAGCTGGACGTAAAGACGGAGAGGATCACACCCTCCGTCGAACTGAACGCACTCTATGGCTTTCCCGCGGATGCACACCCGACCCTCGCCGATTTTCGGGCTCGATACGCCCCTGGCGAGCGAGAGCGGATCGAAATGGAGGCCGCCGAGGTAATGAAGCGGGGCGACACGCAACTAAACTTCGAGGCCAAACACATCTGGCCTGACGGAACTATCAAATGGTTCGCGGTCAGAGCTCAAATCGTCAAGGACGCAGCCGGTTTGCCAGAGCGGGTGATCGGCGTGGTTATGGACATAACCCAAAGGCGATCCACCGAGGATAGGTTAGCCTTGGTCGCCCGGGAGTTGGAGCACCGGGTCAAGAATTCATTGGCAGTGATTCAAACCCTGGCAACCCAGACATTCAAGCCGACACGACCTTATCCCGACGCGATCAGGGCGTTCACCGGTCGCTTGCAGGCACTGTCAACAGCGACTGACGTCATCACTCGCACGGACTGGTCAAATGGCAGCGTCAGGAGAGTTGTGGAAGAGGTGGTTGGGCCTTACCGTGACGAAACCGAACACAGGTTTGTCTTAGCGGGATCGGAAGTCACCGCACCGAGCAAGGTTGTGATAGGGATTGGCATGGCTGTGCACGAGCTGTGCACGAATTCACTTAAGTACGGGGCGCTCTCGGGCGCTGCCGGCAAGGTGTCGCTCTCCTGGGCGGAGAGCGATGGCTGGCTGGAAATGGAATGGCGCGAAACAGGAGGGCCTCTGGTTGCGGGGTCCCCAAAAGCGGGGTTTGGTACCCGTTTGCTCCGCAAGGGCATTTTTGAGGGCGCAGCCGGCTCGGTCGATCTGCAGTTTCTTCCCTCGGGAGTGTTGTGCCGCATCAGAGCTTGGGTGGGGCGCGTGGCCAGCTGAAGCAACGATTTGCGCCTCAGAGATCCACGACGCGCTATCGTGCAGGCCAGTTGTCGCTCCACCTACGGGACAAAAACCTCGGGGTGCTTCCTTCCCCTTGGCTCTAAGGATCTATGCCCCTTTTCCGGAAGATCCGCAGCGAGACTGGACTGTCAACTTTCCTTCCCCCTGCGGTCATCGGTCCGGGACAGATTGGATCGGCAGCTTTCGGAACTCAGCGAAGACTGTTCGAATGTCTGAAATGGGGCGCGAAACGGCCATTGCAGCCTCCACACCGGAATGACCGCAATCCACCACCCCAATCTCACCGCTGATTTTGGCGGCCACGGGATGTCTGCTTTCAGGTCGTCGCGATGCTCGTCGAAAGACCGGAATGGGGCGCAGAGCGGCGATGCTCCCGGCTATCGGCGCTGCTTTTTGTCGAGCTTGGCTCTTATACGAAGAGCTCGGCCCTCCGACTGGTCAAGATCGAACGCGTTGGTCTGACGAACGAGGTCGCTCAGCTTACGGAAGCCAAAAGTGCGCGGGTCAAAATCAGACGCCAGATTGGCAAGCTGATTGCCTACCGCGCCAAGAGGCACCCATCCGTCCTCTGTGTCCATCTGCTCCATCACCCGCACCAGTATTGGCACGGCATCGGCGGGCAACTGAAGGGGGGCAGCCTTCGCTCCCGCTCTCTCCACATTCGCTGGGGCTTCGGGCAAAAGATTCTCTGTGTAGACGAAGCGGCGGCAGGCCTGTCGGAAACTCTCAGGCGTCTTCTGTTCACCAAACCCGAAGACATCAATGCCCTGTTCCCGTATGCGGGCGGCGAGTCGTGTGAAGTCACTATCGGACGACACTAGGCAGAAACCGTCGAATCTCCCGCTGTGCAGGAGGTCCATAGCGTCGATTACCAATGTGATGTCGGAGGCATTCTTGCCAGTTGTGTAAGCGAACTGCTGTTGGGGAATAATCGCATGCTTCGACAACACATCTGCCCACGCCTTAGACCGCGAGCTGGAAAAGTCCCCATAGATGCGCCGGACGCTCGCTTCACCGATTTTGGCAATCTCTTCGAACAGGCCGTCTGCAATCCGCGCCGAGGCGTTGTCGGCATCGATCAGGACGGCAAGGCGGGGAGAGCGGATGTCAGGCATGAGCGGCTCCGGTGGCGACCGCACAGTATGGCAAGGCAACCGCCCAAATGGTCAAGGGGACCTAGTAGTAGCCAAATTAGAGGTGTCTGGTTTTGGCGTACGGCCATACAGGTCAACGGCCGGAATGGCGAACGCACGGATTGACGGCGGGGCATCGCTACCCTGTGGCCGTCCCTGTGCCGCTGAAGGCGAGGGCGAGGGCGAGGGCGAGGATTTTGGACGTCGAGGCCCCATTGGTCGAAGCAGGCAATAGGCCCCCAATAGTGATAGCAATGTCGATCGCTCAGCCTGATCGTAGCAGAACGGGATTGGTGGGGCCCCGCACCATAAGGTTAGAAGCGAACGGCCGGCGACCGGTAGCGGTCGCCGGGGTTCGGTTGATGCAGGCGACCGCCTATTGGAAATCGCTCACGTGGTCTTTGGCCCACTGCGCCAGGGTCCTGGCCTTGCGACCGGTCACCTGCTCCACCGTCGGCCGAACGACGTCGGGCTTCTCGACCGTGTCGGACCAGTAATCGAGCAGCATCTTGATGATGGGCTCGGGGATGAATTTTGACATCGATTCCCGGAACGCCTCGGGCGAGGTTTCCACGAAGGTCAGCTGGCGGCCCAGCGCGGCGCCGATCGCCTCGAGCTGCTGGACACGGGTCAGTGCTTCTGGCCCCGTCATTGCGTAGATGCGGTTTTCATGGCCGGGTTCTGTCAGCGCCCTGGCCGCTACCGCGGCGACATCGGCTTCGTGGATCGGCGCCTGGGCGGAACGGGCATAGGGCCCCGAGACGGTGTTGCCATATTTGAGCGGCTGCGCCCAAGGCAGCAGGTTTAGCGCGAAGGTGCCGGGCCGCAGGATGGTCGCGGGCACGCCGGTCGACTGAACCGAGCGCTCGATGGCCAGGTGATGCATGGAACTGGCCGAGCCCTGGTCGCGGGCATGTTCAAGCGCCGCGGCGAGCGAGGACAGGACGACGAAATGCGACACGCCATTGGCTTTTGCCTGCTGTACGAAGGCGTCGACGCCGCCCTGTGCCGGAAAGACAAAGGCCTTGTCGACGCCGGCAAAGGCGGAAGCCGGCAGGTTCGCCGAACCGAAATCGCCAATCACCACCTCGGCTCCAGCCGGGATGGACGCCTCGGCATTGCGGGTCACCACGCGGACGCTTTCCCCCGCTTCGAGCAGCTGGCCGACGAGAGAACGGCCCACGGAGCCCGTGGCGCCGGTGATCAAAAGGGTCATGATAGTCTCCTGTTCTTGAGGTTTGGATGCTGGCTTGCTAAAGTGAACGGAATAATCTGTTCCTATCGGAACGGAACATTCCGGTCAAGATATTTTTGGAGAGTGCGGATGGCACGGCAACCCGGCGGGCGAGCCCGCGAGGCGAATGAGAATGACGGGCTGATCCTGGCGGCGGCGCGGGAGGTGTTCGTCGCCAACCCTTCGGCGCCCATAGCCGACGTCGCCCACAAGGCAGGCGTTGGCATGGGGGCGCTCTACCGGCGCTACGAAAGCAAGGAAGTGCTGCTGGCGACCATTTGCGCTGAGGGGCAGCGTGTCTATATCGCCAGTACCGAGGCGGCCCTCGCCAGCGACGCGCCGCCCTTTGAGGCCTATGCGGCCTTCATGCGCGATATTGTCGGCAAGGATACCCACGCCGTGTCCAGCCGGCTGGCCGGATCGTTCCAGCCGACCCAGATCCATGCCGAACTGGGGGAGAAGCTGCAGGCCGTTTCCGACGCCCTGTTTGCCCGCGTGCACGCATCGGGGGCCATGCGCAAGGATGTGACCCTGCTCGATATCGGCTTCATGCTCGAGGCTATTGCGCAGGTGCAGCTTGGCGATGCATCCCGCACCGCCGAGCTTCGCCAGCGCCTCCTGGCGCTGGTGCTGGATTCGCTGCGGGCGGAGGCGGCAACGGCGCCGCTACCGGGGCGCGCGCCGACATGGGAGGAGCAGAATATGCGGTGGATGCCGCGGCAGTGACGAGCCATACCGGCGATGCGGGTCAAGTCATCAGGCTACAAGGTCGGCCCACGCAAGGAGCGATCAAGGCACTACGCCAATTGACGTGGACAGATGCACAGCCGCCGCGGTCGCATCTGTGCCCTTCCTGCCGAAGTATTTCGCTCTCCCGACAGCTGCTTATGAGATTTCTGGACCACCACCAGCCCCACCCCGACCAAGTCGCCAGCACCGGCAATCTTCGTGGTACCAGAGCCGTTGGACCGCTCCCGACCCCATTTCGGTCACCAAAACGTCCAGCTGAAAGCAGACTACCCGGATAGCGCTTTCAGGAAGCGCCCGTCCCAATCCGGTCTAACGTATCATGGTGCTTTACCAGCCATCCTGCGCTTCGGCTGCGCCATATCACCGCTTCCAATAGGTCCTTGGGCGCCGCCATGGTACCCGACGATGGCATATGCACTGTCGCCACGGGGGCGCCGTGACCAGTCGGTCCATGTCCGGCTTCCCCAATGGCCTGCCGAAAGCGGACAGGCGGTCCCCACCCCAGCTTAGTCGCTCAATGGTCGAGAGCCAATGTCTGCTTTTGGGATATCGCGAACGGTTTTCGAATGACCTGAATGGGGCGCAAAGCGGTCGATTGGTGCCGAAAAGCGAGGTACCGGCCGACATGCCTTGACCGGCGCAGTCTTGTGTGAAAACTTCCATACAGATTTCACACACGCGTGATTTGGGCTGTCTTTTGTCCCGCGAAATCAATGGCTTAGGCTGAAGCCCTGCTTCACACAGAATCCAGGTTCCCCAGCCAAATTCCCCCTTCTGGTCGTTAAGCCTGGCTCGCGGGTGTCACGGATAAGCCTGTCGGACCGCGGGTGCGACGACTTTGCGGGTGATCGCTTGCCGCGGCGCCCCGAGCGCCCGCCCTTTCGCGTAAATGTTCCTACTTTATCTATAAAAGACAATTGACTACCCCAATCCCCCCTGCTTGCATGCCGGGGCGCGGTTGCGGCTCGGCGTTAAGATCGAGACACTGGCGCAGGCCGCTATGGGCCGGCGGCTGCAAAGAGGCCCCCAGGGAGGACAACATGAAGCGCCTTGTCGTTTTGACGAGTCTTACTGTTCTGTTGACGTCGACCGCCATGGCCGAGACCGCGGCCAAGCGCATCGCATTATCCAACAACTATGCCGGCAATTCGTGGCGCCAGGCCATGCTGGAAAGCTGGGAAACCATCACCAAGCCTGCGGTCGAAGCGGGCATCGTTGCCGCGGCCGATCCGTTCACGACCGCGGAAAACCAGGCCACCGAGCAGGCGGCGCAGATCCAGAACATGATTCTGGAAGGCTATGACGCCATCGTGGTCAATGCCGCCTCGCCGACCGCGCTCAATGGCGCCGTCAAGGAAGCCTGCGACGCCGGCATCACCGTTGTTTCGTTCGACGGCATCGTCACCGAGCCCTGCGCCTGGCGCATCGCCGTCGATTTCAAGCAGATGGGCAAGGACCAGTTGACCTACCTGGCCGGGCGGCTGCCCGAGGGCGGCAAGCTGCTGGAAATCCGCGGGCTGGCGGGCGTGTTCGTCGATGACGAAATCTCTGCCGGCATCCATGAAGGCGTGGCCGAGAATTCCCAGTTCGAGATTGTCGGCTCGGTGCATGGCGACTGGGCGCAGGACGTGGCGCAGAAGGCCGTTGCCGGCATCCTGCCGAGCCTGCCCGCGGACATTGTCGGCGTGGTCACCCAGGGTGGCGATGGCTATGGCGCGGCCCAGGCCTTCGCGGCGGCCGGTCGTGACATGCCGCTGATCATCATGGGCAACCGCCAGGACGAGCTGGCCTGGTGGAAGGAGCAGAAGGACGCCAATGGCTACGAGACCATGTCGGTTTCCATTGCGCCCGGCGTCTCCACTCTCGCCTTCTGGGTCGCCCAGCAGATCCTTGATGGCCAGGACGTGCCCAAGGACCTGGTGGTGCCATTCCTCCGCATCGACCAGGATGGCCTCGAAGCCAGCCTCGAAACCACCCCTGCCGGTGGTGTCGCCAATGTCGAATATAGCCTTGAGGATGCCCAGGCGGTCATTGCCGCGGCCAAGTAGGTCTGCCAGTCTTCAGGACCATGACTAAACAAAAAGACGATCCCGTCTTGGCAGTGGACGGCGCCAGCAAGAGCTTTGGCGCCGTTCGCGCGCTTGACGGGCTGAGCTTCGCGCTCGCGGCCGGCGAATGCGTCGGCCTGGTGGGGCACAATGGCGCCGGCAAGTCGACGCTGGTGAGCATCATGAATGGCGGGACGCGGCCCGATACCGGCACGATCCGCCTCGATGGCAACACGGAAACCGAGCGCTATTCGGTCGCCGTCGCGCGCAAATATGGCGTGCGCTGCGTGTTCCAGGAGCTGTCGCTCTGCCCGAATCTCGATGTCACCGAGAATACCCGGATCGCCCATGCCTCCATCAGCGGCTTCAATTGGCGCCGTCGCGCCGAGCGCCTGGTGCGCGGCAAGCTGGACGAGATTTTCCCCGGGCACGGCATTGATTGCGGCCAGGCCGTCGGCATGCTGAGCATCGCCCAGCGCCAGATGGTCGAAATCGCCATGGCGTTTTGCCAAAGCGATGGGCCGGCGCGCATCGTGATCCTGGACGAACCCACCTCCTCGCTCGATGCCAGCATCGCACGGCAGATGCTGGCCTATATCCGCACCTTCGTCGCCGGGGGCGGCTCGGTCGTCCTCATCTCCCATATCCTGAGCGAAATCCTGACCACGACGGACCGCATCGTGGTGATGAAGGATGGGCGCGTCGTCGCCGATGGCCCCTCCAGCACCTTCACGCTCGAGAGCCTGGTCGGGGCGATGGGCAGCGTGGTCCGGGCGCGCGATGCCGCAGCGCCGCCACGGAACCGCACCGGCTCCGAGCCGATCCTGTCCCGGCGCGGCGCCGATGGCTCCCCCGAATTCCGCGCCTATCCGGGTGAAATCGTCGGCCTGGCGGGTCTGGGCGGTCACGGGCAGACCGAGACGCTGGTCGCGCTGTTTGGCGGCTTCGGCGGCGATTGGATTGCGCGCGGGGACATCAAGGCGGCCTTCGTGGCCGGGGATCGCCATGTCGATGGCAACCTGCCGATGTGGAGCATCCTGCGCAATATCTCGATCACGCTTTTGAACGACCTGACCCGTTGGGGCCTGGTCAGCGAGCGAGACGAGCGCGCCGCTGCCCAGGGCTGGCGCGAGCGCATCGGCATTCGCACCGACAGCCTCGACAATCCCATCCTGTCGCTGTCGGGCGGAAACCAGCAGAAGGTGCTGTTCTCCCGGGCGCTGGCGACGCGGGCGCCGATCGTGCTGATGGACGACCCCATGCGCGGCGTCGATATCGGCACCAAGCAGGAGGTCTATTCGCTGTTGCGGACCGAGGCCGACAAGGGTCGCACCTTTGTGTGGTACTCGACCGAAATGGACGAAATCTGCCAGTGCGACCGGGTCTATGTGTTCCGCGAGGGCCGCATCGTGGTAGAGCTCACCGGCAGCGATATCAGCGAAGACCGGGTGCTGGCGGCTTCATTCTCCACCGAGGCCGCATGACCTGGTTCACCGCCGACCGCCTGCGCCTGCTGGTGCCCGCCCTCTCGCTGGCGGTCTTGCTGGCCGCTGTCTTCTGGGTGCAGCCGCGCGCCATGAGCTATACCGGGCTCAACCTGCTGTTCAATCTGGCGGTCCCCATCGCGCTGGCCACCATCGCCCAGATGCTGATCATGACGGTCAATGATCTCGACCTGTCCATGGGCACCTTCGTCAGTTTCTCGGCCTGCGTAACCGCGACGTTCCTGCAGGCCAACCCCTTGCTGGGCCTGCTCATTCTGGCTGGCTGCATTGGCGTCTATGCGGTCATGGGGGTAGTCATCTACCTGCGCAACCTGCCCTCCATCGTGGTTACGCTGGGGATGAGTTTCGTCTGGGCCGGGCTCGCCGTACTGCTGCTGCCGGCGCCCGGCGGCGTCGCGCCCGACTGGATCCGCGCCCTCATGGTCAGCAAGCCGCCACTGGTGCCGATGGCGATCATCGCCAGCGTGTTGATCGCGGCCGTCGCGCACTGGATCGTCATCCGCTCGGCCTTTGGCGTGGTCATTCGCGGCGTGGGCGGCAATGAACGCTCAGTCACTCGGGCCGGCTGGTCGGTGCTCCGGGCCCGCGCCGCAGCCTATGCGCTGGCCGGCACGTTTGCCGTCCTCGCCGGCATCTGCCTGGTCGGGCTGACGACATCCGCCGACGCCAATATCGCCCTGCGCTACACGCTGCTGTCGATTGCCGGGGTCATCCTGGGCGGCGGCGAATTCGTCGGCGGGCGCGTGTCGCCGATCGGCGCGGTCATCGGCGCGCTGACGCTGACGCTGGCCGCCTCGTTCCTGTCCTTCCTCAAGATTTCGCCCGATTGGCAGATCGGCGCCCAGGGCGCCATTCTCATCATCGTGCTGGCCGTGCGTCTGGTGCTCAATCGCCGCGAAAGCCGGTTCGCCAAATGAGCGTCCTCCGCACTCTTTTCGCAAAGCCGTGGATCTGGTCCTTCGTGGCCGCTGCCTGCGTCTGGCTGGTCACCATCGCCTTTACGGGTGGCGCTTCGGCGGTGGGCCTGTCACAGGCGGCGCTGACCTTCGCGGCATTCTCCATCATCGTCGGCATTGGCCAGATGTTCGTCATCACCCTTGGCCCGGGCAATGTGGATCTCTCCATCCCCGCAACCATGACGCTGGCGGGTACCGTCGCGCTCAAGATCATGGATACCAGCAATTCCATGATCCTGGTGGGCCTGCTGGTGACCCTGCTGATCGGGCTGGCCATCGGCATCCTGAACTACGGGCTGATCAAGCTGCTGCGCATTCCGCCGATCATCGCCACGCTGTCCTCGAGCTTCATCATCCAGTCGGCGGCGATTTCCTACAATCGCGGCATCCGCATCAAGCCGCCGCAGGCGCTGGCCGATTTCACCACCGCCGCGACGCTGGGCATCCCCAATCTGGCCTATCTGGCGCTGGCGGTTACGGTCGTGGCCTGGATCGCGCTTGAAAAGGGTATCTATGGCCGCTGGGTTTCGGCCGTGGGCCAGAACATGCGATCGGCCCGGATGGCCGGGGTGCCGGTCGATGGCGTTCGGGCAGTGACCTACCTGCTCTGTGCTGTGCTGGCGGCGCTGGCCGGCCTGCTGCTGAGCTGCTTTTCCGGCGGCGCGGCGCTCAACATGGGCGCCGAATACCTGCTAACCTCGATCGCCGTGGTGGTGATCGGCGGCACCGCCGTGGCTGGCGGTTCTGCCAACCTGCCCGGCATCTGGGGCGCTTCGCTCTTCCTGTTCCTGGTCGTCTCGATGCTCAACACCTATGGCGCCAGTGCCGGCATCCGGCTGCTGCTGACCGGGGGCATCATCATCGCGGTGATTATCGCCGCCAGCAGCAATCGGCGGACCTAGTTCGCGCGGTCGCCGCTCACTGTGCCTTGATGATGGAGCGCAGGACAGCGCGCTCCGCCTCCGTCAGCTCCGGCACGCCGGGCAGCCGCACGGCTCCTACCGCAAATCCCAGCATACCGAGCGCTTCCTTGACCACGGTGACGTTGGAGCCGTTGCGGTAATGGGTGCGCAGCTCCTCAAAGCCGGAGAAGCGGTTGATCAACTGGCGTGCCGCAGCAAAGTCGCCGCGCGTGAGGGCCGCGTGGACCTCGAGCGATATTTCGGGGAAGACATTGGCGAAGCCCGAGGTGAACCCGCGCGCGCCGATGGCATAGAAAGGCGGCGCCCAGGCTTCGGCCATGCCACAGACCCAGATGGCCGGCAGGTCCTCGGTACGGCGAATGACTTCCGCCAGCAGCATGATGTTGGTCGAGGCGAACTTGACGCCGGCGACATTGCCGTGGCTCGCCAGACGACGGAAATCGTCGACCGAGAACGTATCGGTGCGCACATAGGCGATGAAGGGCACGGTGGCAGCGTCCGCGAGCGCCAGGAAATAGTCGACCTGGGCCGATGGGCTGGCGAACGGATCCATGGGGTGATGGCCCATGATGGCCCCTGCCCCGGCGGCGATGGCGTCGCGCGCCAGCGCCCTGGCTTCGGTGAGCGATCGCCCCACGGCGGCGCTGACCAGGCACTTGCCGTCAGCCGCCTCGGCGGTCACCGCATGAACCTGGCGGATTTCCTCCAGCGAGAGCGAGAAGAACTCCCCGGTATTGCCCGCTGCCATCAGATTGTGGATGCCGGCCCCAGCAAGACGGGCGATCAACCGCGACAGCATGGCGGTATCGACTGTGCCGTCGGCGCCATAGGGCGTCACCGGAACGCCGGAAATGCCGGTCAGGGCGGCGCGTACGGATACCATCTGGTCGGTCACGGCTGTCGTCCTTGCTTATTCCTGAACACGAGATTGAGGTAGCTTTCGCCCGAGCGCAGCACGTGGTCGCGCATCGATGACGCGGCCCGCTCGGCATCGCGGGCAATGATCGCCTCGCCGACATCCACATGCTCGGCGAGGGCGCGCTGGCGCTCATCCGGATCGAGGTGGATGACCCGCCGGGCGCCGGCATCATAGAGCTGCTGCCGGTCGGTCAGCCGGCCCAGATACTTGCTGCGCGCCATCGTGTGGATGTGGTTGTGAAAGGCCTCGTTGAGGGTGATGAGGTCTTCCGGTCCGCCACGGGCGGTGGCTTGGCGCATCGCTTCGAGAATGGTGCCAAGCGCAGTCCCCTCCTCGGCGACATGGCGCCGCGAGGCCAGTTGGGCGATAGTCGACTCGAGCGCGGCGCGGGCCAGGATCATCTCCTCCGCCCAGGCATAGTCGAACCGGACGATCACGCCGCTGCGCGGCTTTGTCTCGACCAGCCCGTCCGTCTCGAGCTGGCGCAGGGCCTCCTTGACCGGCGTGGTGCTGACCCCGAGTTGCTCGGCCAGCCGGCGCTCGTTGAGGCGCGAACCGGACTCGAACTTGCCGGACAGGATCGCCTGGCGCAGCGCGCGGTGGACATGCTCACGCAGGCCCGCAACGGCAAGCGGGCCCAGCGGCGCTATCCCGACCGTCTGCTCCGGCACGTTTTCCAACATTCTCGTCGTCTCCGATTGACGCGACCGCAAACCTGTGAAATCTGATATATCAGATGCGTAGAGGTCCTGTCGATAACCGATGCTGGAAATTCCAGCGCCTCGCTCGAGCCAGTGCTGACCGGGAGGAATTGCCATGAAGATCGATCGCATGCGGGTGTTTGTGACGCGCGACAAGGATCGCCCCCGCGTCATCGTCGCGCTCGATACCGATGATGGCCTCACCGGCTGGGGCGAGTGCTACAATCATGGCCCAGACCTGGCTTTGCCGCCGCTGCTCGACTACCTCTACAATTTCCTGGCGGGACAGGACCCGTCTCGGGTCGACTACCTCGTCAACTACATGATCCAGCAGTGCCGCTTCCCGCCCGGTGCGCTCGGCCTGGCGGCAATCTCCGGCCTCGACCATTGCCTGTGGGATCTGGCCGCGAAAGCGCGCGGCGTACCGGTTTACAAGATGCTCGGCGGCGAAGTGCGCGACCGCATCAAGGTCTATGCCGGGGTCTATACGGCTCCCGATGTGCCGGCGGCCAAGGCCGAGCTCGACCGCCTCAAGGCGGAATGGGGCTTCACCGCGTTCAAGCTCAGCCCCTGGCGGCTGGAACTCAACAGCCATCGCTGGGGTGAGGTCGTGCGCACCTCGGCGGAGTATTTTGGCAAGCTGCGCGAAGCGGTCGATCCAACCTACGAGATCGCCTTCGATGCGCATGCCAAGATCTTCGACGTCAAATCCGCGCGCCAGCTCGGCAATGCCCTGGCGCCCTACGACCCACTGTTCTTCGAGGAGCCGCTGCGCCCGGAGAATATCGAGCTCTATGGCGAGCTCAACCAGGGTCTCAACTGCACGCTGGCGACCGGTGAGTCACTCTATAGCCGCAACGAATTCCTGCGCCTGCTGCAGGTGAAGGGCGCCGACCTCATCCAGCCCGACATTTGCGTCGTCGGCGGCATATCCGAGATGCGGCGCATTGCGACGCTGGCGGAGGCGCATTTCGTGGGTGTGGCGCCGCACAATCCGATGGGCCCGCTGGCGACCGCCGTCAACGTGCACTTCGCGGCCGCGCAGCAGAATTTCAGAATCCTCGAATACCGGCTGCCGGTCGGGCAGTGCTACATCTATGGCGGCACGGAGATCGAAACGCGCGAGGACGCGACCCGCTACGTGGTCGATCCCTACCTGCCCAAGGATGGCTATCTCGAATTGCGTCCCGATCGCCCGGGCTGGGGCGTCGAAATGGACGAAAAGGCCATGCAGGAGGACAGCTATGTGCATTGGCAGCGCCGTGTGCCCAAGCGCCCCGACGGCTCTTATGCCTTTGCCTGATCAGAACTGCGTGATTGTGCGAAATTCGGTGCGCCTGCCCAACACACTCGTAAGACGTATTTAAGCCGCGGCCTCTAGGGTGCCAGCGGTTGGATGTTTGGAAATAGCGTTGCACGCCCTCGTCGACTTCTTTCTGGTGGGGCATGACCCTCGCTTCGTTGCCCTGGCGGCAGTCGTTTGCCTCATTTCGGCCTATGCCTGCGTCAGCTTGTTGCGCCATGCCCACAAGGCCCAGGGTCGCACGCGTCACCTGTGGACCGGCGTCGCAGCGCTCGCTGTCGGTTTTGGCATCTGGGCGACCCATTTCGTCGCCGTTCTGGCGTTCCGGCCAGGCTTTACCCTCGCCTATGACCTGCTGCTGACCGCGACATCGCTGGCCATCGCGATTGGCCTCTGCGGGCTGGGCATTGCCATGGCCATCCGCGGCACCAGCGTCTGGGACCATTTCCTCGGTGGCGCCGTGGTGGGCGTTGCCATTTCGAGCATGCACTATACCGGCATTGCCGCGCTGGTCATGGGTGGCGACATCGCCTGGAACGCTCCGATGGTGGGCGCCTCGATTGTGGCCGGACTGGTACTGGCGGGGCTGGCATCGGTAAGCGCCATGGGCGCCGGCTGGCAGCGGCTGACGCTGGGCGCACTGCTGCTGACGCTTGCCATCTGCCTGATGCATTTCACCGCCATGGGTGCGGCCGATTTCGGCCGCTGCTTCCCGCTCAGCGCCGATGGCGAAATCAATGGCGGCTGGCTGGCCTTGGCCATCGCCTTCGTTTCCATGTTGATCCTGGGCGCGGCATTCGGCAGCGTCGTGCTCGACGAGGCCGATCGCCGCCGCACCGAGAGGGAACGCGAGCGGCAGGCCGCCGACGCGGTCCGCTTGAGCGAGGTCAGCGGGCGGCTGGAACTGGCAATGACCCACATGTCGCAGGGCCTTGGGCTCTACGATGCCGAGGGCATTCTGCGGCTGCATAACCGGCGCCTGCCGACCCTGCTCGGCCTCGACCCGGCGCAGGACCTGACTGGACAGAGTTTCCGCGACGTCTGCCGGATGACGATTATCGGGCCCGACGGGACACCGCCAACCGACATCGAAGAGCGCGTCGATCAGGTGCTCGCCCAGCACCTGCCGCTGATTTCCGGCGTCGGTGGCGATATCGAGCACACTTTTGGCGACGGGCGGACGCTGCGGATCAATCACAGCCCGATCGGCGATGGCTCCTGGGTCAGCACGATCGACGACATCACCGAGCGGCAGCGCACGGAAGCAGCCATCTTCCACCTCGCCCATCATGACGGGCTCACCGGCCTGCCCAATCGCGCGCAGTTCAACGAGCGCTTCGACATGGCGCTGCAGGCGGCCAGCGCAGGCGACGACAATGTCGCCGTCATTGCCATCGATCTCGATCGCTTCAAGGAGGTCAATGACGGCTATGGCCATGCCGCGGGCGACCAGGTGCTCAAGTCCCTGGCCGAACGGCTGACGCACGGTCTCAGGGATGGCGAGCTGGTCGCGCGGCTGGGCGGCGACGAGTTTGCGGCCATCAAGTCGTTCACCTCGATGGACGCGCTGCGGGAATTCCTGGTCCGCATCGAAGCGGCCCTGTTCACCCGTGTCTCGGTCGGCACGACCTTCGTCAGTACCGGCGGCAGCATCGGCGTCGCCATCTATCCCGAAGACGGGGCGGAACGCTCCAAGCTCCTGAGCAATGCCGATCTGGCCATGTATCGGGCCAAGGCGGAGTTCGATCGCCACATCTGCTACTACGAGCGCGAGATGGACGAGCATGCGCGGCAGCGCCGCGAGATGGCCAAGGACATCTGGGCCGCGCTGGAGCAAGACGCCTTCTACCTGGTCTATCAGGTGCAGAAGTCGGTCGCGACCAACGAGATCACCGGCTACGAAGTGCTGTTGCGCTGGGACCGTCCGGGCCATGGCCTGGTGTCGCCGGCCGACTTCGTGCCGGTGGCCGAGGAATGCGGGGCCATCGGGGCCATCGGCGCCTGGGTGCTCAAGATGGCGTGCCTCGACGCCGCGAGCTGGCCCGAGCCGCACAAGGTGGCGGTCAATATTTCTGGGCTGCAGTTGAGCCAGGTGGACCTGATCGACACGGTTCGCGCCGCCTTGCTGCGCTCGGGCCTGTCACCCAAGCGCCTCGAACTGGAAGTCACCGAAACCTCGATCATCGCCGACAAGAAGCGGGCGCTGCATATCCTGCGGCAGGTCAAGGCGATGGGCGTGTCGATCGCCATCGACGATTTCGGCACCGGCTATTCCTCGCTCGACACCCTGCGCAGCTTCCCGTTCGACAAGATCAAGATCGACCGCTCGTTCATGACCGAGGTCGAGGTCAACGAACAGTCCAAGGCCATCGTGCGGGCCATTCTGGCGCTGGGCAGAAGCCTGCATGTGCCGGTGCTGGCCGAGGGCGTCGAGACGATGGCACAGCTCGAAGTGTTGCGCGCCGAAGGCTGCACCGAGGCGCAGGGCTTCCTGCTAGGACGCCCCGGCGTCATCGACTGGAGCGATGCGCTCGAGCCCTGGACCGTCGCCGGCTAGACCCGAGCAGCACTGCGCCTCGATGCTGGTCAGTCCAACAGCACCGTCGCTTCGACCTCGAACAGCATGGGGTCGATTGCCAGCCTGGGAACCGGCACCAGCGTCTGCGCCGGCAGCCTGTCGCCGAACATGTCCTTGACGTTCCGGGTCAGCACCTCGAGCTTGCCCATGTCGTGGTCGACCACATAAATCGTCAGCTTGGCGACCTGGTCGGGTCTGGCCCCGAGCCCTTCAAGGGCGGCGCCCAGGTTTGCATAGGCCTGTTGAACCTGGGTGGCGAAGTCGGGCGAGAGGCCGCCCGTGCTGTCCTGGCCGCCCTGCCCCGAAATATAGGCTATCCGCCCCCCGCTCGGCACGATCACGGCCGTGCTGTAGCCGTTCGGCGTCGGGTCGAACATGTTCTGCGGATTGACGATGGTCAGCTTGCTCTCGTCGGCTGCGCTGGCCGCGGAAACGCCCATGGTCATGATGATTAGCCCTCCAGTGAATAGCTGTTTGATGGCGTGTGACATGATTTTTCTCGGCTCCATGGCCGGCAAGACCGACGCTCGCAGACCCTTGGGATTGAATCTCGGCCTGTCCATGCGATACACTCGTACGGTGTACGAGTGATGCCATCGTACACCGTACGAGTCAATCGTTCGGAGTCGACATTTGTGGCATTGCCGGCCTAAGTCGGCGGCGGATCAGCGAGGAATACGGATGGCAGCCAAACGCAGCGGTACCGGGAGCAAACGGCCTCCGCGCACGGACGCGTCACCCGCGTCGGCATCGCGGGGCGAGCCCGCGCTTTCGCTGGACCGCATCGTGGCGACGGCGGTCGAGCTGCTCGATGCCCAGGGAATCGAGGGCCTGACCATGCGCCGGCTTGCCGACCGCCTCGGCGCGGGCGCCATGAGCCTTTACTGGCATGTCGGCAACAAGGAAGAGGTCTTCGACCTGGCGCTCAATGCAGTGCTCGACTATGCCGGGCCATCACCCGCCCCCGAAGCTCGGGACTGGCGGCGGGACGTCGTCCACCTGCTTGAGGATTGGCGCGCCTGCATGCTGCGCCACCCATGGTCGGCAGCGCTGCTGCCGCGCCGGGCGCTCGGTCCGAACATGCTCGGGCGGCTTGAGCTTCTCAGCAGCACCCTGTCCAAAGCCGGCGTGGCCGAGGTCGATCTCAACGTCGCGATCTGGTCGCTGTGGAACTACGTGATGGGTGCCACGATCACCCTGGGCAATTTCGAGCGATCCGATGAAGACAAGGCCGCGGCACAGCAGCGCTTGGCCGAGCTCGGGGAACGCTATCCGACCATCGAGCACTCGCGTCTGCTGCTCGACAGCGACTGGGACGGCGCCTTCCGCAAGGGCCTCGATTTCCTGCTCGACGGCCTCGCGCCGCGGTCGGCGCCAGTCGGCCAATAAAAAACGCCGGGGCAGAACCCCGGCGTCAAGTTTGGTTGGGAAGTCCTGGTTAGTTGGCTGCGGCGTTGGCGTCGGCCCAGCTCTTGACCAGCTCGTCGTAGTTCACCGTGACGCCCTGCTCCTTTTCGTTCTCGATCGGGAGCTGCGGGGCGATGTTGCCCTTGGCAACGGCATCGGCGTTCCAGTAGGCGAGGTCATGCTCCTCGGCCAGCTTGGGTCCGATATCGCCCTGGATGCCGGCACGCTCGAGACGTTCCAGCACGGCTTCCTGCTCGGCGCAGAGCGAGTCCATGGCTTCCTGCGGGGTCTTGGCACCCGACGAGGCATCGCCGATTGCCTGCCACCAAAGCTGAGCGAGCTTGGGATAGTCAGGCACGTTGGTGCCGGTCGGGGACCACTGGATGCGCGCGGGGGAACGATAGAACTCGATCAGCCCGCCGAGCTTGGGCGCCCGGTCTGTAAAGCTCTGATGCCGGATGGTCGATTCCCGCGCAAAGGTCAGGCCCACCTGCGACTTCTTGACGTCTACCGTGAGGGAGGTGACGAACTGGGCGTAGAGCCATGCGGCCTGCGCCCGATCGACCGGGGTCGACTTCAGCAGCGTCCACGAGCCCACGTCCTGGTAGCCGAGCTTCATGCCCTCCTGCCAGTAGACGCCATGTGGGGAGGGGGCAAAGCG
The DNA here is from genome assembly GCF_946479885.1 of uncultured Devosia sp. Next base: position 40,134 of record NZ_CAMLHM010000003.1, on the reverse strand, counting down.
CCACTTGGGCGTCCCGTCCTCGTTCACCACTGGCAGTCCTTCCTTGACGAAGTCGGCGGTGAAGGCCGTGTAGGTGAACATCTGCTGGGCAACCTTGCCCTGGCTCGGCACCGGACCCGATTCCGAGAAGGTCATGCCCTGGGCTTCCGGCGGTGCATAGGCCTTCATCCAATCGAGATACTTCTGGATCGAATAGACCGCGGCCGGACCATTGGTGTCACCGCCACGGGCGACGCACGAACCGACAGGCCGTGAGTTCTCGTCGACTTTGATGCCCCACTCGTCGACGGGCAGTCCATTGGGGATACCCTTGTCGCCGTTGCCGGCCATCGACAGCCATGCATCGGTGAAGCGCCAACCGAGCGAGGGATCCTTCTTGCCGTAGTCCATATGGCCATAGACCGGGCCTTCGCCCATGTCGCGGCCGGTAAAGAACTCGGCAATGTCCTCGTAAGCGGACCAGTTGACCGGAACGCCGAGGTCGTAGCCATACTTGGCCTTGAAGTCGGCCTTGGCGGCCTCGTCGTTGAACCAGTCATAGCGGAAGAAATACAGGTTCGCGAACTGCTGGTCGGGCAGCTGGTAGAGTTCGCCGTCCGGAGCGGTGGTGAACGAGGTACCGATGAAGTCATCGAGGTGCAGGTTCGGATTGGTCACCGAAGCGCCTTCGCCGGCCATCCAGTCGGTCAGGCTGCGGGCCTGCTGGTAGCGCCAGTGGGTGCCGATAAGGTCGGAGTCGTTGACATAGGCGTCGTAGATGTTCTCGCCCGACTGCATCTGCGTCTGCAGCTTTTCGACCACGTCGCCTTCGCCGATCAGGTCATGGGTGACCTTGATGCCGGTCAGCGCGTAGAATGCCGGAGCCAGCACCTTGGACTCATACTCGTGCGTGGTCAGTGTTTCGGACGCGACCTTGATCTCCATGCCGGCAAAGGGGGCTGCCGCATCCATGAACCACTTCAGTTCGGCCTCTTGATCCGCTCGGCTCAGGGTCGACATATCGCCGATCTCGGCGTCGAGGAACTTGATGCCCTCTTCCATGCTTTGGGCCCAGACCGGGCTCGTCGCCAGCAGCGCCATCAGCGCTGCGGTTGATGTCAGTAGTTGCCGTCGCATTCTAGAATCCTCCCTTTGGATTGCATTCTTGCGATACGGAGGAGCGGCCACCTCGCCGCCTCCCCGGTCTAAACTCCCCTAGACGAAGCGGAACACGCAGATCGCGTAGACCACCGATAGGGCGAGACTCCACCACAGCTCCGGGCCAACCAGCCCAAGCCATGCAAGATTGATGAAAGCGCTGCCGAGCAGCGACACGAAGAGGCGATCGCCGCGCGTCGTTTCGAACCGCAGGATGCCCACGCGCGGACTGCCGCCCGGGACGCGCCATTCCCAGATCGCCATGCCCACGAGCAGCAAAGCGATGGTCCCGAAGAAGGCCGCCGTCGGCCAGGTCCATGCCATCCACGAAAAGTTCATGGCCTTGCTCCTCTCACACGCGGCCCAGGGCGAAGCCCTTGGCGATGTAGTTGCGGACGAAATAGATGACGAGCGCGCCCGGAATGATGGTCAGCACCCCCGCTGCTGCCAGCACGCCCCAGTCGAGCCCCGAAGCGGAGACTGTACGCGTCATGATGGCCGAGATGGGCTTGGCGTCCGTCGTGGTCAGGGTGCGGGCCAGCAGCAGCTCGACCCAGGAGAACATGAAGCAGAAGAAGGCGGCCACGCCGATGCCCGACGCGATCAGCGGCATGAAGATGCGGACGAAGAAGCGCGGGAACGAGTAGCCGTCGATATAGGCGGTTTCGTCGATTTCCTTGGGCACGCCGCTCATGAAGCCTTCGAGGATCCACACCGCCAGCGGCACGTTGAACAGGCAATGGGCGAGCGCCACGGCGATGTGCGTGTCGATCAGCCCGAAGGAGGAGTAGAGCTGGAAGAAGGGCAGAGCGAACACCGCCGGCGGCGCCATGCGGTTGGTGAGCAGCCAGAAGAACAGGTGCTTGTCGCCCAGAAACCGGTAGCGCGAGAAGGCATAGGCGGCCGGCAGTGCCACGGCCAGCGAGATGATGGTGTTGAGCACCACATAGATGATCGAGTTGATATAGCCCGAATACCAGCTCGGGTCGGTGAAGATGACGGTGTAGTTGCGCAGGGTGAAATCGCGCGGCCACAGGGTGAAGGCGCTCGTGATCTCCTGGTTGGTCTTGAAGCTCATGTTCAAGAGCCAGTAGAGCGGCAGCAGCAGGAAGATGATGTAGAGCGTCGGCACCAGCCAGCCCAGGTTCAAACCAGCACGGCTGCGGTTCAGCGCGGCAACCTCCACCGGGGCGGCGGCACTGCGGCTCATCGGCAACGTATCGGCCGTGGCGTTGTGGTCGGTCATTGCTCGTTCCCCTGCCCGTAATTGGTCATGACCGTGTAGAAGACCCAGCTCAGCAGCAGCACGATGAGGAAGTAGATCAGCGACATGGCCGCGGCCGGACCCACGTCGAACTGGCCGATCGCCATCTTGACAAGGTCGATGGAAAGGAAGGTCGTTTCGTTGCCCGGCCCACCGCCGGTTACGACGAAGGGCTCGGTGTAGATCATGAAGCTGTCCATGAAGCGCAGCAGCACGGCGATCAGCAGCACGCGCTGCATCTTGGGCAGTTGGATGAAGCGGAACACGCTCCAGCGCGAGGCGCCATCGATGCGCGCCGCCTGGTAATAGGCGTCGGGAATGGAGACGAGCCCGGCATAGCAGAGCAGCACGACAAGGCTCGTCCAGTGCCAGACGTCCATCACCACGATGGTGGCCCAGGCGTCGAACGGATCCTGCACATAGTTGTAGTCGACGCCCAGCCCGGCCAGCGCCCGGCCCAAGAGGCCAATATCGACGCGGCCGAAGACCTGCCAGATGGTGCCCACCACATTCCACGGGATCAGCAGCGGCAGCGCCATGAGCACGAGACAGACCGGCACGCCCCAGCCGCGCTTGGGCATATGCAAGGCGATGAAAATGCCGAGCGGTATCTGGATGGCGAGGATGATGCCGGAGAAGATCAGGTTGCGCCACAGCGCTTCCCAGAAGCGCGATGAGTGCAGCGTGTCGTCGAACCAGTCGAGGCCGGCCCAGAAGAACTGGTTGTTGCCGAAGGTGTCCTGCACCGAATAGTTGACCACCGTCATCAGCGGGATGATCGCCGAGAAGGCAACGAGCACCAGCACGGGGAGCACGAGAAACCAGGCCTTGTTGTTCCAGGTCTTTTCCATGGCTACGCTCCCAAAGCCTGCCGCCAAGAGTCGGCGTAGATGTTGATGCCCTTGGGGTCGAACGAGACGCGCGGCTCAGCCGGCAGTTCGTGATGCTCGGGCAGGATGGCGGCGATGTCGCTGCCTTCCAGCGTCGCGCGCACGATGCGATGGCGGCCGATATCCTCCACCGTCCGCACCTGGATCGGCATGCCTTCGCGGCCAACACGGACATATTCGGGACGAACGCCGAGCTCGATGCGGGCGTTGTTGGCCGGCGCGGCAGCGCCCGGCAGGGCAATGGTCTGCGACCCCAGGCGCGCCGTGGCGCCTTCCAGCGTCACCGGCATGACATTCATGCCCGGCGAGCCGATGAAATAGCCCACGAAGGTGTGGCTGGGCCGTTCGAACAGTTCGGCCGGCGTGCCGATCTGCACGATCTGGCCCTCGAACATCACCACCACGGATTGGGCAAAGGTCAACGCCTCGGTCTGGTCGTGCGTGACATAGACCATGGTGTAGCCGAAGCGCTTGTGCAGTTCCTTGAGCTGGCTGCGCAAAACCCACTTCATATGCGGGTCGATGACGGTCAGCGGCTCATCGAACAGGATGGCGTTGACGTCCTGCCGGACAAGGCCGCGGCCGAGCGAGATCTTCTGCTTCTGGTCGGCAGTCAGGCCCCGCGCCCGCTTGTGCGCCCGGTCGGCCAGGCCAATGATTTCGAGCGTCTCGGTGACGCGCCGCTGGATGTCGGCTTCGGCGACGCCGCGGTTGCGCAGCGGAAACGCCATGTTATCGAACACCGACATGGTGTCGTAGACCACGGGAAACTGGAACACCTGGGCGATGTTGCGACGTTCCGTGGGCAAGTCAGTCACGTCCTCGTCGCCGAACAGGATGCGCCCACGCGAGGGCGCAACCAGGCCCGAGATGATGTTGAGGAGGCTCGTCTTGCCACAGCCGGATGGTCCAAGCAGCGCATAGGCGCCGCCATCGGCAAAGGTGTGGTGCACTTCCTTGAGCGCGTAGTCCTCGTCCCGCGTCGGGTTGGCGAGGTAAGAGTGCCGGATATGATCGAGAACGATGCGGGCCATGTCTGCTCCTACGCCGCCTGTGCCGTAGCCTGCCCGACAGCGCGACCGGCGCCGTCGAACACCATCAGCAGGCGGGGATCGAGAAACACGTCGATCTCCTCGCCCACGGCGAAAGTCTGCACGCCCGGCGTCAGCATGATCCAGTCGGCGCTGGCAAAGCTGAGATGGACGAAGCTCTCCGAGCCGGTGATTTCGAGCGCGGTCACCACGGCGCGCAGGGCCACGGCATCGGGAGCCGCCCGGCTGAGCGACAGATGGTGGGGCTGGAAGCCCATCGTATAGGCGCCATCGGCGATATCATGCAGGGCGTCGGTGGCCGGGAAGCTGACGCCGCCATCGAGCGTGAAGGTGCCGACCGATTTTTGCATCGCCACGGTGTTGAGCGGGGGATCGGCGAAGGTCCGCGCCGTGATCAGGTCGGCGGGGCGACGGAACACCTCGATGGTGCGACCGAACTGGGTCACGCGCCCTTCCGACAGTGTCGCCGTATTGCCGCCAAGCAGCAGCGCTTCCGATGGCTCGGTTGTGGCATAGACGAAGATGGTGCCGCTTTCGGCAAAGATGCGCGGCAGCTCGGCGCGCAATTCCTCGCGCAGCTTGTAGTCGAGATTGGCCAGCGGCTCGTCGAGCAGCACCAGCCCGGCATTCTTGACGATGGCCCGCGCCAGGGCGGTGCGCTGCTGCTGGCCGCCCGACAGGTTCAGCGGCGTCCGGCCGAGATAGGGCGTCAGCTTCATCAGCGCCGCGGCGCGCTGCACGGCATCATCGATGCTCTTGCGGTCGGCGCCGGCCACCCGCATGGGCGAGGCGATGTTGTCGTAGACCGTCATCGACGGGTAATTGATGAATTGCTGGAACACCATGGCAACGTCACGCTTCTGCGGCGATACGCCGGTGACATCGGCGCCGTCGACATGGATCGTGCCGCTGCTGGGCCGGTCGAGCCCGGCCATGATGCGCATCAGGCTGGTCTTGCCGGACCGCGTCGGGCCGAGCAGCACATTGAGCGTGCCGCGTTCGAGCCGCAGCGAGATATCGCTGAGATGGGTCTCGGCGCCGACCTGTTTGGTGATGTTGCGCAGCTCGAGCATGGCTTCTCCTATCCGGCCGCCGCGACGGGCTGGGGCATGAGGGTGGCAAGAAAGGCGTCGAGATCGGCTTTGGCGATGGCGCTGCCCAAGAGGCCCCTTTTGGTCCGCCGCCACAGGATGTCGTCGCTGGTGACAGCCCATTCGTTGTCGACCAGGTAGCGGACCTCGGCCTCGTAGAGATCGGCGCCGAAGTGACGGCCGAGGTCGGCATGGCTGCGGGCCTTGCCGAGGACGTGCTCGGCCCGCGTGCCATAGAGACGCGCCAGACGCGTCACATGCGCTGCGTCGAGAAACGCGTAGCGGCGCCGGAGACCGGCGACCAGATCGTCAAAGCCGGCGGTCGGAAAGTCCCCGCCGGGCAGCGGCACGCGCTGGGTCCAGGGCTTGCCACGCGTCCCGATCAGGGCTTCCACCTGTTCGAGTGTCGACTCCGCCAGGCGCCGGAACGTGGTCAGCTTGCCGCCAAAGACATTGATGAGCGCAGCTTTGCCGTCGCCCCCGGTGCTCTTGAGCACGTAGTCGCGCGTCGCTTCCTGGGCGCGGCTGGCGCCATCATCGAACAGCGGCCGCACGCCGGAATAGCTCCAGACGATATCGTCACGCGTCACCGGCCGGGCGAAATACTCGCTGGCGGCGCTGGTGAGGTAGTCGACCTCCGCGTCGCTGATACGGACATTGGCCGGATCGCCCAGATAGTCCAGGTCCGTGGTGCCGATCAGCGTGTAATCGGTCTCGTAGGGGATGGCGAAGATGATGCGGCCGTCGCTGTTCTGGAACATGTAGCAGCGGTCGTGGTCATAGAGCTTGCGCACCACGATGTGGCTGCCCTGCACCAGGCGCACATTGCGCGCGCCATTGTCGCCCAGCGCGCCCGTCAGCACCTGGTCGACCCAGGGGCCGGCAGCGTTGATCACCAGCCGCGCCTGCACCGTTTCGGTGGCCCCGCCCTGCCCGTCGCGCAGCACCACGTTCCACAGCTCGCCTTCGGCCCTTGCCGAGACTACCGCCGTGCGGGTCCGAATGGTGGCGCCGCGATCGGCCGCGTCGCGGGCGGTGAGCGCCACCAGCCTGGCGTCGTTCACCCAGCAATCGGAATATTCGAAGGCGCGGCCGAAGATGGGTTTGAGCGGCTTGCCGGCCGGATCGGTGCGCAGGTCCAGAGTGCGCGTTGCGGGCAAGAGCTTGCGGCCGCCGAGATGATCGTAGAGGAACAGGCCAAGCCGCAGCAGCCAGGCCGGGCGCAGCCCCTTGTGATGCGGCAGCACCAGGCGCAGCGGCCAGATGATATGCGGCGCCGCGGCCCACAGCACCTCGCGCTCGGCGAGCGCCTCCTGCACCAGGCGAAATTCGTAATGTTCGAGGTAGCGCAGCCCGCCATGGATGAGCTTGGTGGCGGCCGAAGAGGTACCGCTCGCCAGATCGTCCTTCTCGGCCAGCAGGACATCGTATCCCCGGCCAGCCGCATCGCGAGCGATGCCACAGCCGTTGATGCCGCCGCCGATCACCACGATGTCGTGGACGCGCGCAGTGCTCAACACTTCCTCCCGTCCCGGTCGCCGGTTTGCCCGATCTACAAGAACTGACGGAAGCTAGGGCGAAAGCAAAACGAATGTCAACCGAAGAACAAGCGCGCCTTGATCGGCGCCAGCCAAGCCACTGACACCACGCTCAAAGATCTTCTACCAGCGCTGATGTCTCGATCAGGCGCACGCCCGAAGCTGTGGATATGGCGCGCACCGCATCGAGCGCACAGCGGTCGGTGACGAAAGTATCCACCTGCGAAAGATGGGCAATGCGCACCGGCGCGGTCCGCTCGAACTTGGTCGAATCGGCCACGAGGATGACATGGCGGGCATTTTCGATGATGGCCTGCGCCACCTTCACTTCGCGATAGTCGAAGTCCAGCAGCGCCCCGTCGGCATCGATGGCGGAGGCGCCAATGACCGCATAATCGACCTTGAACTGCTTGATGAAATCGACTGCGGCCTCACCGACGACACCGCCATCCGATCCGCGCACCACCCCGCCCGCAATCACCACCTCGATGCCACGATAGATACGCATCCTGTTGGCAACGTTGATGTTATTGGTAATCACCATCAGCCCGGAATGGTTGAGCAATGCCTGGCTCACGGCCTCGGTCGTGGTGCCGATATTGATGAAGAGCGAGGCATTGGAGGGGATCAGCGCGGCCGTGGCATTGCCGATGGCAGCCTTCTCGGGCGCGGCTATGCGCCGCCGGGCCTCGTACTCGACGTTTTCGACGCCCGACGGGAATACGGCCCCGCCATGGGTGCGGGTCAGCACGCCGTGATCGCAGAGCTCGTTGAGGTCCTTGCGGATGGTCTGAACCGATACGTTGAACCGGCTGGCCAGCGCCTCGACGACCACCTGGCCCTCCTGCCGGGCCAATTCCACGATTTCTCCGCGCCGCCCGTCAAACATCTCGCCTCCCGCTAAAACCGACGCCGACCGGTGCTTTGCCCGTCGTGCTTTCGTTTCGACAATAACTCTCTTGCAAGCGAAGCAATTTCGCAAGTGCAGAGTCGACAGGGGCTCATGCGGGCAGAACCGGGTCGCGGCGGCAGGCGCTGAACCAGACCTGAATGGGCACTGGCCCGCTCGTTCAGGCGCCAGGCCGTAGGAGGCCGCAACTCAACCCGTTGCGGCCGAACCGCCGGCGTTTCAACAAGGCCCACGATGAAAACCCCGACGATTGCTGTTGTGGCGGCGCTTCTCGTCACCGCCGGTGCCCATGCTGCCGAATGCCGGCTCGACCACGCGACCTATGTCGAGCCCCTGTCGGGAGCCACACTCGTCTTTCACCCAAAGACCGCCGATCATGGCCTTATGACGTCAGGCGTGTTCGACCTGTCACTGCCAAACACGGCCGGGTCCCTGCCGGGCGAGATCACCTGGGGTGCCGGGCGCAATGCGCGGCCGGATGGCTTCATCAGCCGGCCCTGCACCGCAGAACAGCGCGCCGACAGCCCCAATGCATGCTGGCTTTGGATGGGAAATGTCTACGCCATCGGCAACGGCACTGCCTCGCTGCTTGACGACGCCGCAATGGAAGCGCCACAGACGGTGCTGCTAGCCGATTTTGGCCGCGCCCTGCGCTGGGATACCAATTTCATCACCGCCAACCCCGCGGCCCAGGCCATGGACGTGTTCACCCTCAGCGCCTGCGCGCCATAGCGCACGCCCCACTCTCGAAGGATGCCCGTCCGTGGATGAAGAGCTGAAATGGCTGCTGCTGCTGATCGTGCTGGCCTTTGACGGGCTGTTTCTGGCGGCCGTCATCAGCAAGTATTTCGAAGTGAAGCGCGCCAGTTTCTGGGCTGCGGTGCCCGGCAAGATCGTTTCGTCGCGCAGCGAGGCCCGCCGCGTGGAAAAGATCAGCGCCGGCAGCGCCCGCACCCGGATACGCGATACCGAGCTGCGCAATTTCGCGGTCGTTAAATATGTGTTTCAGGCCGATGGCCGGCGTCAGGTAGGCCAGCGCATCAGCCTTGCCGAAGACGTGGGCAACTTCCAGGTCGCCGAAAAGCTCAAGCGCTACCCCGTCGGCGCCGCTGTGACCGTCTATTACGACCGCAATCGCCCAACCCAGAGCGTGCTGGAGCGCGACATGCCGATGCGGGGCTTCGAGATCGCGATCCTCTGCGGCATCCTCATCGGACTTGGCTGCCTGTTCCTGCTGCTGATCAGCGACAATGTCATGGCCGCACTTGGCCGCATGGCCCCCGACAGCCCGCAGGCCTGGGGCGCGGCGTTCTGCGCCGTCCTGGCCGCGGCCATGGCCGCTTTTGGCTACGGGTTGCGCCAGAAGGGCGCAGAAAGCCGCAAATGGCCCAGCACGAAGGGCGTGGTGCTGGCCTCCGACGTCGTGCAGGTCCAGGTCGGTCGGCAGTATCGCTGGTGGCTGCTCAATCGCAAGCTGATCCGCGATCGGACCACCTATAGCTACGCCGTTGGCGGGGTGACCTATCGAAGCGACCGCGTGCGTTTGGGCGGGCAGGCCTATGCCAGCTTCAGCGCGTTGGCGCGGCGGGCGGCGCTCAGGTTCGAGCCCGGCGTGCCGGTGGACGTCTACTACAATCCCCTGTCCCCCACCGAAGCGGTGCTGGTTCGCGGGGCTCAGGGCCAGTGGATGGTCTCGGTCGCAGCCGCCGCCATGCTCGCGCTGGCGGCCCGCCTGGCGGGCCTGCTCTAGGTCGGCCGCCGACTTCATGTTTCCCCTCGGCAGTCGATGAAGACCCACCTCGCCGGGTCGCGCGACGGCTGATCAGGCGATAGCTGTTATCTCGAGATCCTGCTCGCCCAGGGTCACGCTGTCGCCGACCGACTTGCCCATGAAGGCGGCGGCAATGGGCGACACGTAGGAGATCGATCCGGCCTTGGGATCGGCTTCATCCTCGCCGACGATACGATAGGTCTGCCGGCGCCCGTCGTCGCGGGTGAAGGTGACGGTGGAGCCGAATGCCACGATATCGGTCGTGGCGGGGTCGGGCATGAGCTGGGCCGTCCTCAGCCTTTCGGCATAGTAGCGCAGATCGCGCACCGGCCCGGCCGATTGGCGCCGGCGCTCATTGACATCCTCGATGAGGGCGGCCGCCTCGTAGGCCACACGGGCCTCGTGGAGCTGCAATTCCAGCGCCTTCAGGCCGGCCGCCGTCACTAGGTTGGGGTGCCCGGAAATCGGACGGTCGGGCAGCTGGGTTTCGGCAGCCGTCTCGGCACTATCTTCCTTGGTGAAGGCAACACTCACTCTGGCAATCTCCATTCCGCGGCGCGCCGCGCCACCCGGCGGGGCGGCAATCGGCTTTCGCAAGTCAGGGGAGGAGAACGGTCTTGCGAGGCTGCGGTTTCGCCAGCTCTCCCACATAATGGAGGCCGCGCCAATCGCCGCATTGATTATCCCTTGATACCGGCCGAGAGCATGATGGCCTGCGTCACGCGACGCTGGAAGATCAGGTAGACGATGGCCACCGGCAGGCCGGCGACCACGGCCGAAGCCATGAGCTTGCCATAGACGATGCCATAGGCGTCCTTGACCTGGGTGATACCCACGGGGACGGTCATGGTCGCCTCGCCCGTTGCGGCCAGGAATGGCCACAGGAACGAATTCCAGGCGCCGATGAAGGTGATGATGGCCAACGCCGCCGTCACGCCCCAGTTCATGGGCAGGTAGATGCGGAAGAGGATCTTGAAATGCCCGGCGCTATCCATCTGCGCTGCCTCACGAAACTCCTTGGGCACGGAGTCGAAGAACTGCTTGTAGACGATGATGATGACCGGAACGATCAGCTGCGGCAGGATGATGCCGGCCCAGGTGTTGAGCAGCTTGAACTGCGCCATCAAGACGAAATGGTTCACGATCAGCGCCTGCATCGGCACCATGAAACAGGCCAGGATCAGCACGTAGATGATCTTCCGTCCGGGGAAATCGAGCTGGCTCAGCGCATAGGCGCAGCCGGCCGAGCTGACGATGACCAAAGCCGTGATCACCAGCGAGGTGACGAAGGAATTGACGTACCAGATGGCGATGTTGGTGTTGGTCCAGATGTGGATGTAGCTGTCGAACACCAGGCGGCTCGGCCACAGCGAATTGCTGCCCGAAATCACCTCGCCATCGGGTTTGATGGAGGTGATGATCGCCCAGTAGATGGGGAAGAACGAGCCCAGGGCGACGAGCAGCGTGAGGGCCGTCAGGCCGAGACCGATCAGGTCGAGCGGGCGATCGCGGCGGCCCTGGTCGGCGGCCTTGGCGGCGCTGCGGGGAAGAGCTTCAGCGGTCATTTCTCACCTCGCGTGCGCAGCAGCTGATATTGCAGGACCGACAGGACGATGATCATCCAGAACAGCAGCACCGCTGCGGTGGCCGCCTCGCCGCCCTTGTTCTGCTGGAAAGCCAGCTTGTAGACATACTGGACCAGCGTGATGGTGGCGTCCTGCCGCCCGCCGATCGAGAACAGGTAGACCTGGTCGAAGATCTTGAGCTGGGCGATGAGCTGGATAGTCAGCACCAGCGCGGTAATCGGCCAGATCAGCGGCCAGGTGATGCGGGCGAACTGGCGCCAGCGACCGGCGCTGTCGAGCTGGGCCGCCTCGTAGATCTCGGGCGAGATGTTCCGCAGGCCGGCGATGAACAGCAGGATGTTGAAGCCCATGGTCCACCAGATGGTGACGAAGGCGACCGTGGGCATGAAGGCCGGAATGGTGCGGGTCAGCGACATCGGCTCGCCGCCGTTGAACGGCCGCACGAACACCTGGGCGAGCCCATATTGCACGTCGATGATCCAGTTCCAGGTGAGGAACACCACCGATACGGGCAGGATATAGGGCAGGAAGAAACATGCGAGCACGAGGCCCTGTACCCCGCCCTTCAACCGGTTGACGGCCATGGCGATCAGCAGCGAGACCAGCGTATTGGGGATGACAGTCAGAGCCACGAAATAGGCGGTGTTCCAGAACGACTGGTGGAACAGCTTATGGCCGAGGATCTTGACGTAATTGTCCCAACCCACGAAGGCGCCCGAACCGATCAACGGGGCCTTGGTGAAGCTGAGCATGACCATCTGGATGGTCGGCCACACGAACAGCACGCCATAGATGAGCACAAAGGGCCCGACCAGGATCAGCGCCGCCAGATATTCCTGTTTCTTGTCCCTGAGCATTCGACTGTCTCCTCGTTCGCCACGACCACCGCGCGGTTCCTCCCCCTTGACGGGGGAGGTTAGGTGGGGGTGTTGAGAGCCCCGATATCCGGGCTCTCCCATCCCCCCACCCTTGATCCCTCCCCGCAAGGGGGAGGGAGTCGACTGGAAACGCTTTCGACTACAGCTGCCCGTTCAGATCATCACGCATCTGCGTGGCGGCATCGGCGGGTGCGATTTCGCCCGTGGTGGCTGGGTTGACATAGTTGCTCCAGGCATCGCCCAGCGGCGCGGCAGGACCGGCGAGGATGGTGCGCGGATCGAACACGGCCGTGTCGGCGAAGCCGGCATAGTCGGACTGCGGCTTCAGCGCCTGGAATTCGGCGCTGTCACGCACCGCGTTGAAGGCCGGGATGTGGCCGGCGCCGGCCCAATCGAGCGAATGCTGGTCCATCCAGGCGATGACCTTGAGCACGGCAGCGCGCTTTTCCGGATCGGCTTCCTTGCCGGCATTGGCCGGGATGACGAAGGCATGCGAGTCAGACCAGGCTGCCTTGGTTTCGAACAGCGTCGGCAGCTCGACCGCACCCCATTCGAACAGTTCACCCTTGGCATGCAGGTCCACGAAGGTCGGGATTTCCCAGTTGCCCATGATGAAGAACGGCGACTGCTGCGAGGTGAACAGTGCCAGCGCAGCCGGCGATTCCACCTGCACGGGGGTGTAGCCGCTATCGACCCAGCCTTTGACCACGTCGATGGCATTGGTCAGCTTGGCGAGGTCGTCATCTGTCGGGAAGAAGCCGCCAGCGGCTTCATCGAACATCACGCCGCCCTGCTGGCCGAAGAGGCTGTAGATGGTGCGGTAGCGGTCGCCGGTCGGGGTGGAGACGCCATACTTGCCGTCGCCGGTGAACTTGGCGAGGACAGCGTTGAAGTTTTCGAGACCATCGAGCCCGGTGGGCAGGCCGTCGTCACCGATGAGGCCGGCTTCGGCGAGCATGTCCTTGTTGTAGTAGAGGATCAGGCCATGCTGGTCGAACGGCACGGCATAGCGGGTGCCGTCCACCTTGCCAGCGTCGGACGCGGCGGTGGTGAAATCGGCATCGGAAATGCCGGCCGCAGCCATCTCGTCGTCGGTGATTTCGCTCAGCGTGCCGCTATCGACGGCCAGAGGGATGCGGCTCAGGTGATAGGTGGCGATATCGGGACCTTCGCCAATGGCGGCCGAGGTCTGCAGCTTGGTGTAGAACGGGGTACCCCATTCCAGGGTCGTGCCCTCGATGGTGATGTCGCCTTCATGCTCGGCATTGAACGCGTCGATCAGCGCCTTCATGCGCACGCCGTCGCCGCCGGCGAGGAAATCCCACCACACCACGGTCTGCTGCGCGAAGGCACCGGATGCGAGCGCGAGAAATGCGGTCGAAGCCAGGGCCAGACGTCGTAGAGTCTTCGTCATTGTTTCCTCCCAAAAAAGTGCTGCTCTATGCTTGTTGTCTGCGGCTGGTGCGTCGCATTGAGCTTGTAGTCCCGCACCGCCGTAACCGGTCGAAATCAGCTCGAGTGGTAGGCGACGCCATCGGCGTCAAAGAGGTGCGTCTCGCTGGGGTCGGCGGCGAGGGAAACCGGGGCACCGACCTCAAGCAGGCTCTTGCCGCTGTCTTCGGCGACGACGAGCCCGCCATCGGCGAGCCGCACATGCAGCAGCGTCCGATCGCCGAGCCGCTCCACCAGCTCGATGGCGCCGTTGAGGCTGCCACCTGAAGGCACGACCTTGAGGGCATCAGGACGGATACCCAGCGTCAATCCGGTGCGCGCCGGCAAGGATTTGGCGACAATGCCGGTGGGCACGGCCGCGCTGCCTGCCGTCGCGGTGACCAGGCCATCGGTTTCGGCCACCGAGGTCACGGGCAGGAAGTTCATCGAGGGCGAACCGACAAAGGCCGCGACGAAGCGCGTGGCCGGTCGGGAATAGACCTCCATGGGCGTGCCGATCTGTTCGATGCGGCGGTTGTTCATGACCACGATACGGGTCGCCAGCGTCATGGCTTCGATCTGGTCGTGGGTGACGAAGATCATGGTGGTGCCGATGCGCTGGTGCAGTTGCGCCAGCTCCACCCGGGTGCGGACGCGCAGGCCCGCATCGAGATTGCTCAGGGGTTCGTCGAGCAGGAAGGCCTTGGGCTCGCGGACGATGGCGCGGCCGATGGCGACGCGCTGGCGCTGCCCGCCCGAAAGCTGGCTCGGCCGCCGATCGAGCAAGGCGGTGATCTCCAGCATGCGCGCCGCATCGTCGACCCGCCTGGTGATCTCGGCCTTGTTGGTGCCGACATTCTGCAGGCCAAAGCTCATGTTCTCGCGCACCGTCATGTGCGGATAGAGCGCGTAGTTCTGGAACACCATGGCGACGCCGCGCTGATTGGGCGGCAGTTGATCGACCCTGGTCTCGCCAATGTGGATCTGGCCGGCATTGACCTCTTCGAGGCCGGCGATCATCCGCAGCAGCGTGGATTTCCCGCAGCCGGACGGCCCGAGAAAGACGATGAACTCGCCCGACCGGATATGCATCGAGACGCTGTCGAGCACCTGCACTGATCCGTAGGACTTGCTGACGTCGGACAGCACGATATCGGCCATGATCTTCCTCCTCGTTTCGCCAGCGCAGCTTTGCTGTCTTCTGGTCGTTGCCGATCTCTCGGCTCTTTCGTCTCCCTCCCCCTTGTGGGGAGGGATCAAGGGTGGGGGTGGGCCACGTACTCGGTGCTTGTGGCGCCCCCACCCGACCCCTTCGGGGCCACCCTCCCACAAGGGGGAGGGAGATGCCGACTGCGGCCCCTAGATTGTCCCGCCGTCGACCGGCAGCTGCTTTGCCGCGACCACCAGTGCATCGAACAAAGCTGCCGCGACCGGATCGGCGCCGGGCGCCTCGCGGGTCAGGCGGAAGGTGGTGGCGACCACCCCGCCCCGGCCGACGCGCTTTTCGCCGATGATCGCCGCTGGCTTGTGGACCCAACCCACGACTATGCCGGCATGGACGTTGTTGCCGAATTCCCAGGGCCGGAAGCCGGTCAGCAGGTGATGCGGCACCACGCCCGAGAAGCTGAGATCGAAGATCGGGCCGCCCGGGATGCCGGCGAAGGGGCCTTCGCGACGGATCCAGGAGAAGCCGGCGATCCAGTCGCCGCGCCAGATCGTGCCGTCGCGCTCGACCAGGCTGATGCCCGGCAGGTGCTGGTCGAGGCTGGGGCGGAACTGCTTGCCGTCGGCGACGATGCTGCGATGCGGCAGCTCGCCGTCGGGCATGTCGGTGCGCAGGTTCTTGTTGGTCTCGACCGAGCCATCGGCGAGGATGAGGAAACGGCCACCGGCCTTCATCACCTCCACATCGGCGCCGTCCACAGCATGGCACAGCACGATATCGGCCTGGTCCTGCGGCACGACCTTGTAGCCAAGGCCGTTTGCATAGGTCGCCAGATCCGCATCGGCGGCCGCGATCGTCGGCAGCGCGGCGGTATCCCGCCGGGGATAGAGGGCGATGTCGCAGCTATTGCGTGCTACGACATCGCCGCCAGCTTCGAGCACGAAATCAAGTCTGGCCATGCGGCTCGTGCCGGTGGCAGGGAGGTCGACTTTGAGGGTGCTGGGGCTGGTAGTGGAAACCGGGCCGGCAGCCGGCACGGCAATGGATCCGGTGGCATCACCGCTCCAGCGCAAGACGGCGCCTTCCGGCAGGGCATTGCCGCCCGTGGCCACGGTGACTTCGATATCGAGCGTCTCGCCGAGATAGGCCGAGTAGCGCGACGGACGCGGCACGATGACGGTATCGGTGTTGATGGTGGCAAAGACATCGTGGAACACGCGCGGATTGCGCTCGATGTCCATCAGGCCATTGGCCTCCCAGTGGACGTCGGTCAGTTCGGTGATGACGTATCCCATGATCGAGGGATAGCGGCGCATCTCCTCGATCTGGTAGCGCAGGTTCATGAACTGATACCACTGCACGTTCTCGATGAAGCCATCGAACGAGCCGAAGGTCCTGTGTAGATCGAGCGAGGCAAACCGTTCCTCGACGCCATGCGGCAGGGCCACGCCATCGCCCCACAGCGAGCCGGTCTCGAACCAGTCTGGTTCGCTGCCATCGGCACCACGCAAAAGCTTCGGATCAGGCAGGCCCCAGACGCCGAATTCGGAAACGATCAGCGGCTCGTCGCCGCGCCGTTCCGCATCGCCGAGCGGGGAGAAGGTCCAGTCAGCACCAGCGGCGAACTGGGCGGTGATGTCGTCCCACTCCTGGCGGCGTTCGGGCACCGAGCGGTAATAGTGGTAGTCGTTGAGGTCGGTCTTCATGTGGAAGTTGGGGAAGCAGGCCGAGTTGTCGACCACCAGCCGCGTCTTGTCCTCGGCCTTCAGCCAGTCATAGCTGTCCTTGAGCCACTGCCGGTGCTCGGCATTCTCCATCAGGCGGGTGCCCCAATCCTCGTTGATCAGCGTCCAGGCGATGATCGAGGGGTGGTTGCGGTCGCGCTTGAGGATGCCTTCCAGCGTCTCGCGCATGCGGCGCGCCGAGTCCGAAGTGAAATTGGCGACATTGGGCACCTCGGTCCAGACCAAAAGGCCCAGGCGATCGGCGACTTCGTAATAGCGCGGGTCCGGCACCTTG
This sequence comes from uncultured Devosia sp., assembly GCF_946479885.1. The sequence goes on along the minus strand of NZ_CAMLHM010000003.1, from coordinate 23,402 downwards.
ATGTGGCAGCGCAGCAGGTTGAGACCCAGATGCTTGGCCTTGCGCGCCTGGTCCTCAAGGAATTCGAGTGATGGCGGCGTGTAGATGCCGTCGGGGTAATAGTCCTGATCCAGCGCGCCGCGCATATAGATGGGCTGGCCATTGAGCAGGATCTGCCCGTTGCGTGCCTCGACGGTACGGAAGCCGAAGGTCTCGACGCGCTTGTCGGTCCCCAGATCCACCACCAGCGCATAGAGGTTCGGCGCATCGGTCGACCACAGCAGTGCATTGGCGACGCTCAGGCTGGTGATGCCGGCGCCGGCCGTGGCTTCGGCAACGACCGAGCCATTGGCTTCGATGATCGACAGCTTTGCCGACTTGCCCTTTGCCGCAGCGGACAATCCGAGCTCGACCTGGGCGACGCCGTCCATGCCGGCTGAGACCACAACGCTCTCGACATGGGCCGGGTCGCGCGCCTCGAGCGCCACCGACTGCCACAACCCGCCGATGCGGCCATACCAGCTGATCTTGCCATGCGGCACTTCGCCGAACGGGTAGTCCGGATAGGCGCGGTGATCGGCCGATGGCATGGTCACACGCACTTCAAGCTCGTTCTGCGCCTTGAGAGCCGAGGCCGGCAGCACGATCTCGAAGGGCAGGAAGGCGCCTTCATGGCTGCCGATGGCCTGGCCGTTGAGCAGCACTTCGCAGAAATAGCTGACGGCCCCGAATTGCAGCGCCAGTTCCTGGCTGGCCCAACCTTCGGGAAGTGCGAAGCTGCGTCTGTAGACGGCGCGGCCGCTGGTATCGACCAGGTCGGAGAATTCGGCCTGCCAGGGACCGGGCACATGCGCCTCGCGCCACGGCCCGTCCTCATGCCGGAATTGCCACACCCCATCCAGCGACAGGCGGAGACGTGCACCCGATTCTGTGTCCGTCACCCTTGCAAGCCCCGCGCGCTCCATCAGCTATCCCTCAGCAATATTAGTTATATGTTTATCACCATAGGTTGGCGCCGGGGCGATGGCAAGGGGGCTTGCATGTGTTCGTTTTCGGTTAGCAGTCTGGGCACATTTCCGGGTAGAAAGCGGCTGCGGCTCGAATGTCATGCGGGTGGGGGCATAGTGGAAAAACGCGCAACGATGGTCGACGTCGCCGAACTGGCGGGCGTATCGCAGGCCACTGTTTCCCTGGTCCTGAACGGGGTTCCCAACGCCCGAGTCTCCAAGGCCACCCGGCGCCGCGTCATCGAGGCAGCCGAATCCCTGTCCTATCGCCGGGGCAAGGCCCATCCGGTTCCCGAGGGCCGCAAGCGGGTCATCGGCCTGATGCTGGACGAAGTCTCCACCACGCCCTTTGCCGCCCAGTTCATCGAGGGCGCCCGCGACGAAGCGGCGCTGCAGGACGTTACGGTCGCGATGTTCTGCACGCGCTCGGAGGCAGCGCTGGAGCAGGCGGCGATTGACCTGCTGGTTTCGCAAAAGGCCATCGGCATTATTTATGCGTCGCTAATGACGCGGCAAGTCGTTGTTCCGGAAGCATTTTCCGAACTGCCGCTGGTGCTGCTCAATTGCTACGAGCGCAAACTGCGCTACCCGTCGGTCGTGCCCGGCGACATTGTGGGCGGCTATACGGCGACCCAGGCCTTGCTGCGCGCCGGCCACCGTCGCATTGCCCACATGGCCGGGGAGCAGTTCGTTGAAGCCGCCATCGACCGCGAGAATGGCTTCCGCCAGGCCATGGCCGAGTGGAATGTGCCAGTCGAGGAGGACCTCGTCATGCAGGCCGGCTGGACCATTCGCGCCGGGCGCGAATGGGCGCTGAGCCTGATGTCGAGACCCAATCCGCCGACCGCCATCTTCTGCTTCAACGATCGCATGGCCATGGGCTGCTACGAGGCGGCACAGCGGCTGGGCCTGTCGGTTCCATCAGATATTTCCGTCGTCGGTTTCGACGACGAAGACCTGGCGGCCAACATGGATCCGCCGCTCTCGACCATGGTACTGCCGCATGACGAAATGGCGCGCTGGGCCGTCGCCGAACTGCTCGACAGCTATAACGGCGCCGACCAGGACGAGCGGCAACAGAAGGTCAAGATCGAGTGCGAATTCATCGAGCGCCAGTCGATCGCGTCGGTGAAGGGGTAGGCCATATTGGCAAGGGCTTGAGCTCCATCGCCTTCTCCCCTTGAGGGAGAAGGTGCCCGAAGGGCGGATGAGGGGTTATGCCCCGAACGCCGAAATCCTAACTCTTTGGCTTGGCTACGGAATCCCGCTCCACCAACGGACATTCCAGCTTAACCAGCGGGTAGCGGCCCTGCCCCGGCACGAACTCGGCCAGTTGTTCGACGATCCACTGCCCCATGGCGCGATGCGGCAGGATCGAGGTGGTGAGGCGGGGATGGAGATGGCGGGAAATTTCCTCGTCGTCATAGCCCACCACGGACATGTCGGTCGGAATATCGAGGCCGGCCTCCTTGAGCGCCTCATAGCAGCCGATGGCCGTGCGATCGTTCTGGCAGAAGATCGCTGTCGGCGGCTGCGGCAGCGCCAGCAATTGGCGCGTGGCGTCATAGCCGGCACTGGCCGACCAGTCGCCCTCGACCACCAGGGCCGGATCGAACGGAATATCCGCGGTCGCGAGGGCTCGCCGATAGCCCTTGAGCCGGTCCTGCGCCGCCTCCATCCAGATTTCGCCGGTAATGGTGGCAATGCGCCGGTGCCCGCTTTCGATCAGGTAGCGCGTACTGCGCTGCCCGCCGGCGATTTCGCTCGGCACGACAGCGGGACAGGTCTGGCTTGATGTGTAGCAATTGAGCAGGAAGACCGGCATATCGAGGCCAAGCAGTTGCTGTGGCAGATCCACCTCGCGGGTGAAAATCGTCATATAGACCAAGGCCGAAACCCGCTGATCGACGAAGTCACGGATCAGTTCGGCCTCGAGTTCCCCATCATTATGGCTTTGCGACACCAGGACGATATCGCCGCTGGCGCGCGTCGCCTGCGTCAGACCCTCGATCGCCACCATGGCCTCGGGGCTGGTGGCCAGCTGATCGGCGATGAAACCGATGCGTCGTCCGCGCGGCGCGAGCATGGCGGGCGCCGGCATGGCCGGCACCGCATAGCCCAGCCGCCGCGCCGCCTCGAAGACCCGCTGCTTGGTTTCGGCCGAAAGTTTTATCCCCGGGGCATGATTGAGGACGAATGATACGGTTGCCTGCGAGCACCCCGCTTCGCGCGCCACGTCGGTCATGGTCACGCGCCGACCGCCGTTGCGCTTCCCGCGGGTCGCCTGCGGCGCGGCTGTGTCGGCTGACCTGGTCATGAGGGACTCGTCTGGATGGAGCAAAAGCTAATACATGATCAGCGCCCATTATCAAGTATTAGCGCGATTATCACTCCCGGCTTTCGGCGGTTGATCGCGCCGGGATTGCTGATAGACATAGGCGCATGTCAGCACCAATTTACCGCGATCCGATCGCCGACGGCGCTGCGGATCCTACAGTGATCCGCAAGCAGGGCACCAACGAATGGTGGATGTTCTACACCAATCGCCAGCCGGCCGCGCCGGGCCCCAAATTTACCTGGATTCACGGGTCGCCGATCGGCGTTGCCGTCAGCACTGACGACGGGGCCAGCTGGCAGTATCGCGGCACCGTCGAAGGGCTCGACGACCCCCGCGATGCCGGCCAGCGCAATACGCATTGGGCGCCTGAGGTCATATGGGCCGAAGGTGAGTATCATATGTGGCTCAGCTATATCCCGGGTGTGCCGGATAACTGGCCCGGCGTGCCGCGGACAATCACGCATTTTACCAGCCCCGATCTCGAAAACTGGACGCGGGTGGGGCCGCTCAAGCTGAACAGCCCCCGGGTCATCGATGCCTGCGTGCTCAAGTGCCCGGATGGGCTGTGGCGCATGTGGTACAAGGATGAGGATGCCGGCTCGAGCACGTGGAGCGCCGTCAGCACCGACCTCTATGCGTGGAAGCAGGAAGGCCTGGTGCTGCCCGGCTCGCCCGACGCCCCGCCGCATGAAGGCCCCAACGTCTTCGTGCTGGGCGGCTGGCACTGGCTGATCGTCGACGAGTGGCGTGGCCAGGGCGTTTACCGGTCCAAAGACGCGGTGAACTGGGAGCGGCAGGGCATTATCGGCGGGGAGCCGGGCACGGACCCCATGGATATCCGCTTCTTGCGCCATGCCGATGTCGTCGTCGTCGGTGACCACGGGGCGCTGTATTACTTCACCCACCCCGAATGGGACGAACTGAACGCCAAAGAAGGCCCGCCTGATGTGGCCGCTCGCAAGACCGCGGTGCACCATGGCCGTCTGACGGTGGTGGACGATGTGCTGGTGTTCGAGCGGAACGTAGCCAAAGGCACGCCCCTGCTAAGGGGATAGCGCGACGGGACGGACGCGCCCTACCCCGCCACGCGCGCATGCAGGATCGTGGGATGGTCCTTGTAGGTGGTCTGCGCGTATTGGGTGTAACCGAGTTTGCCTGCCAGCTTCAGCGAAGGTTCGTTGGCTGGGTCGATCATGCAGACGGTCCGAGCAATGCGCTCGTCCGCCCAGGCGAGAACGGCAAAAAGGGCTTCATAGGCAAGGCCTTGGCCGTGATGTTGCGGTAGCATGACCCATCCGGCTTCCGGCGTTTCACCAAGCGGCGGGGTGATATCGCGGTGAAAATCGGCGACACCGAACTCGCCGACAATGGCACCCGACGCCCTGCTGGTGGCGAGAAAATAGCCGTAGCCCTTGAGCTGCCACATGCCGGCATAGCCAATGATACGTCGCCAGACTTCCTCCGGGGTCGAGGGGCGACCGCCGATGAAGCGGGTCACCTCCGGGTCGGTCCAGAGCGTGCAGCACGCAGCGAAGTCCTCCTGCGTGTGGGCGCGAAGGACCAGCCGGGGCGTGGTGAGGGTCGGCGCAGCCATCAGCCGCCGCCGGCAACCGCGGTGCGCGGCATATCCGACAGGATTTCGGCCCGGCCGTTGCGGATGATGACGATCTCCTCGAGCCGCAGGCCGAACTGGCCCTGCAGATAAATGCCCGGCTCGATGGAGAAGCACATGCCTTCTTCCAGCACGGTGTCTGACGTAGCGGTGATGTAGGGCGTTTCGTGGATGTCGATGCCGAGGCCATGGCCGGTGCGATGCAGGAAATTGGGGCCATAGCCGGCTGCCGTGATGACGTCGCGGGCGGCTTTGTCCACGGCGCCGGCCTGGACGCCCGGCTTAGCGGCCGCAATGGCCGCTTCGACGGCCCGGTCCAGGATCGAGTGGATCTGGCCGAAGCCTTCCGGCGCGGTGCCGAGGAAGCCGACGCGGGTCATGTCGGACGGATAGCCATAAATGCGGGCGCCGGTATCAATGAGGACGGCGTCGCCTTCCCGGAGCTGGGTGTCGCCGGTGTGGTGATGCGGGAAGGCGCCGTTGGGGCCGAAGCAGACTGAGCAGAACTCGGTAGTGGCGCCATTGGCCTTGTAGAAATCGCGAATGACGGTGGCGACCTCGCGCTCGGTAATGCCGGGGCGGAGGGCGGCAAAACCGGCGGCCATGGCGGCGTCATTGAGGACGGCCGATTTCTTCAGAGCGTCATACTCCGCCTCGTCCTTGCGGGAGCGGAGGTACCCGACCGTGTCATTGGTAAAGCGCCTGTGGGCACCAGGAAGCGCGTCGATCACCAGCAGCGCGAAATCGGCGCGCATGGTTTCATCGAGCACGATGGACGGGCTGATGCGCGGCACACCGGTGGCGTTGAGCAGCTCTTCGAGCGCCGCATGCGCGCCGTCAGCATCGGTCCAGGGAAAGAAGGGCAGATCGGTGTGCTGCCGGGCGCTATCAACGTTGAGCGCCGGCATGAGGAAGCCGGCAAAGCTGGGCGACACCATGAGCAGCACCGGGCGCTCGTCGCCATGCGGCGAGAGATCGGCCAGGTAGAGCATGTGGCTCGACGGGCCGATGACCACGAGATCGGTATTGGTAGCGGCCATCCGCGCGCGGAGGTTGGCCATGCGGGCGATGAGGGTGGGGTTCATGCTGGGTGCTCTGTCTGCCGCTGGGCGAGTACTAAACCACAACGTGGCTGTGGTAGGGCCGATTTGGAAGTGAAGAGCCCTCGGGTCAAGCCCGAGGGTGACGACCGGTGGTGAGAACGGTTCGGAGCCGGGCGTGAGGAACACTGCCCGGCTCCTGAAGGCGGCAGCTTGCGCCGCAGCCTCGGATCAGTTCTTCGTCACGAGCCGATAATAGACGAAGTCCGAGGTGGCGCCGTTGACATAGCCTTCGACATTATTGGCCATGGCGATGGTCAGCGCGGCCTGGAACATGATGACGATGGGCGAGGACGCCTGAGCTTCCTTCTGGATCTCGATATAGTCCTCGTTGCGCTTGGCCTGGTCGGGTTCGGCCAGGGCCGCGGTCACCTTCGCGTTCAGCTCTTCCGGCACGGCCCAGGCGTTACGCCAGGTGGTGGTTGCCGTGTAGTTGTCGTCCGAATTGTCGGAGTTGTAGGCGAAGGCCTTGGCGTTGGAATGCGGGTCCATGAAGTCGGGGCCCCAATAGAGCAACATGGCCTGGTGGGTGCGCTCGCGGTACTTGGTGATGACCTGGGCGCCGGTGCCGGGCAGGATTTCGAAATTGATGCTGGCTTCGGCGAAGGTGGCCTGCAGCGACTGAGCCATGTCGGTGAACGGGGTCGAATTGATCACGTCCAGGGTGACATTGATCGGCGTCTTGATGCCAGCGTCGGCCAGGATCTGCTTGGCCTTTTCGACGTCATAGGTGAACGGCGTCTCGTCATAGGAGCCGGGGAAGCCCTTGGGCCAGAAGGCCTGATGGATTTCCATCTGGCCCTTGAGGAAGGACTGGGTCATCCCATCGTAATCAACGAGATAGCGGGCGGCTTCCCACACGGCCGGCGGGGTCAGGTCCTCGTCCTTCTGGTTGAAGGAGAGGAAGTGGACCGCGGCCTGCGGGTAGGTTTCGACCTTGACCGTGTCGGCCGGCAGGCCAGCGATCTGGTCGGGGGTGAGGTTCTTGGCGATATCGACGTCACCAGAGGTCAGCAGGAGCTGCTGGGTAGCGGCTTCAGCGACGTGGCGGATGATGATCGACTTCATCGCCGGTGCGCCGCGGAAGTAGTTCTCGTTGGCGGTGAGGCGAACGATTTCGGCCGGGCGGTAGTCTTCCATCACGAACGGGCCGGAGCCGGCCGAATGGGTATTGAGCCAGGCATTGCCTAGGTCTTCGCCCTCGGCATGTTCCAAGACCAGGACTTCGTCGACGATCGATGCCGGGCGCGAGGCCAGGACGTTGAGCACGAAGGCCGAGGAGAAATCGCCCTCGTACTTCACGACCACCTTGCCGTCGGCAATGGTGACCATGTCGGCAATGTTCTCGGGGGTCCAGCCGAGCTGGGCGAGAATGAAGGCCGGGGTCAGGTTGAGCTTGATGACGCGCGAGAAGGAGAAGACCACATCTTCCGGGCGGACCGGATTACCCGAGGCGAAGTTGGCTTCGCGCAGGGTGAAGGTGATGGTCTTGGCGGCATCGTCGGCGACCCACTCGGTGGCGAGGCCGGGGGCGAGCAGCGTGGTATCCTCGGCTTCGTAGCCGACGAGACGGTCATAGACGTTGGTGTTGATCTCGCCCGAGGTGAATTCGTAGGCCTGGGCGGGGTCGAGCGCGACGATGTCGTCGATATTCTGGGCGATGACCAGCGCATCGGCGGGGGTAGCGGCATAGACGGCGCCGGCTGCGAGCGGCAGCGAAAGCGCGGTAGCAAGCAGAGCAGCCCTAAAGAGCTTCATCAGCGTTTCTCCTGTTTGACGATCTTCTTGTTTTTCACCGGCTTGGGGCCGGGTTTTGCTGCCGCAGCGACCTGCCGGGATGGCTTGGCCGACGAGCGGAAGAGGGTGAGCGTGCCAGTCCAGAGAAGGCGCGCCGGCTGGTCGGTATGGTTGGACCAGGAATGGGGGCGGTTGCCCCGGAAATGCAGGCTATCGCCCGCGCTCATCACCATCTCTTCGTCGTCGAGACGCTGGGTGATGGAGCCGTCGAGCACATAGAGGATTTCCTCGCCTTCATGCGCCACCGTTTCCGAGCGATAGCCCGGCGGGACGGTCATGATGAAGCTTGAGAGCGTGTTGCCGGGAAATTCGGTGCCCAGGCGCTCATAGACGATGGACGAGCCATCGAGGGAAAAGCGGTTGCGCTCGTGGGCCCGGGTCAGGGCTGTTTGCGCGGTCGGGGCGGAGACGAAGTAGTCTATACCGACGCCCAGGGCCCGGGCGATGCCGGCCAGGGTGCCGAGCGAGGGCGTTGCGTGGTCGCGCTCGACCTGGCTCAGATAGCCCACCGAAACTTCGGCCGCCTTGCCCAGCGCTTCGAGCGTCATATGCTGCTGGCGCCGACGCGCACGGATCAGCGCGCCCACCTTGGGGTGCCCCTCCGTTTCGGCCTTGGTCAGTGCATTGCCTGCCATCGCGTCCCACCAAAATTTTTTTGATATAAGCAAAGTTTTCTGTATGGTGAAAGCGAAATGTGAGGCCCTTCACAGTCTGCAGGAGAGTCATCTTGCGGCGATAAGAGCTTGTTTTCACAAGAGGAATAATCCGTGAGCCTGGAGCCCCAGATCGCCGTCTCCCCTGCCCGGATATCGCCTGCACGGCGAAAGTGGAGTCGTGGATTTTCGGCGGTCCTGGGCTTCGCGGCGACCGTTTTCCTCACCTTTTTGGGGTTGCTTGCGATCACCTTCTTTATCGGCCGAGTGATCCCGATCGATCCGGTGCTGGCGGTGGTGGGGGACCGAGCAAGCAACGCGGTCTATGAGGCGGCAAAGGCCCAGATGGGGCTGGACCAGCCTCTGCCGGTGCAGTTCTTCAACTACGTGGTCGGCGTTCTCACGGGGGACCTGGGACAGTCGGTATCGACCGGTCGCTCGGTGGCCGAGGATATCAGCCGGTTCTTCCCGGCGACGCTGGAAATGGCGACACTGGGTATCGTCATCGGCGTCGTGGTCGGGGTGCCGCTGGGCGTCGTGGCGGCCAGTCGACAGGGGTCGGTCATCGACCAGATCATCCGCGTAGTGGGCCTCCTGGGCTATTCGATGCCGGCTTTCTGGCTCGGGCTGGTGGGGCTGGCCCTGTTCTATGCGCGGCTGCGCTGGGTGGGCGGGCCGGGGAGGCTCGACATTTTCTATGATGGGCTGGTGGATCCGGTGACGGGGTTGATCCTGATCGACAGTCTTCTGGCGGGCGAGATCGACATCTTCTGGAACGCGATCAGCCACCTCATCCTGCCGGCATCTGTGCTGGGGTTCTTCAGCCTCGCCTATATCGCCCGGATGACGCGCAGCTTCATGCTGGACCAACTGAGCCAGGAATTCGTGACGACCGCTCGCGTCAAGGGTTTGCCGGAGCGCATTGTCATCTGGCGGCATGCCTTCAACCCGATCCGCGTGCCGCTGATCACCGTGATCGGCCTCAGCTATGCCGGGTTGCTGGAAGGATCGGTGATGATCGAGACCGTGTTCTCGTGGCCGGGGATCGGCAACTACCTGACCACGGCTCTGCTCAATGCCGACATGAATGCCGTGCTCGGCTCGACGCTGGTGATCGGCGCGGTCTTCATCTTCATCAACAAGATTTCGGACGTGCTGTACCGCGTCCTCGACCCGAGGGCACGATGAGTACGCGCGATTGGCTGCTTGACGATTCTCCCAACTCACGCTGGCAGGCCAATGCCGGGCGCACCTATCGGGTGTTTACCGCTCTCCTCGGCAATCCGTTGTCGGTGCTGGGCGGCGTCATCATTCTCGTGCTGCTGCTCACGGCAATTTTGGCGCCATGGCTGGCGCCTTACTCGTCCACCGGACAGGACCTGGCCAACCGGCTGGCCCCGCCCTCGGGCCAGCATTGGATGGGCACGGACGAACTGGGCCGCGATATCTTCTCGCGGGTGATCTGGGGTAGCCAGATCACCCTGACCATCGTGCTGCTGGTGGCGCTGATCTCGGCGCCGCTGGGATTGCTGGTGGGCGCAATCTCGGGATATTTCGGCGGCTGGACCGATCGCGTGCTGATGGGTTTCACCGATATTTTCCTGTCGATGCCCAAGCTCATTCTGGCTCTCGCCTTCGTGGCGGCCCTGGGCCCCGGCATCAACAATGCGATCATTGCCATCGCCATCACCTCCTGGCCGGCCTATGCCCGCATTGCGCGCGCCGAGACGCTGACGATCCGCAACTCCGAGTTCATAGCGGCGGTGCGGCTGCAGGGCGCGAACCCGGTTCGGGTCATCGTGCGGCACGTCCTGCCGCTCTGTACGTCTTCGATGATCATCCGCGTGACGCTCGACATGGCTGGCGTCATCCTGACGGCGGCGGGCCTGGGCTTCATCGGGCTGGGTGCGCAACCGCCGCTGCCGGAATGGGGCGCGATGATCTCGCGTGGGCGGACGTTCATTCTCGATCAGTGGTGGGTGGCGACCATGCCGGGCTTTGCCATTATCATCGTCAGCCTGGGTTTTTGCTTCCTCGGCGACGGGTTGCGCGACGTGCTTGATCCCAAGAGCGAGGGCAAGTGATGGCGCCACTGCTATCGGTCCAGAACCTGCGCGTCAGCTTTCCCACCCATCGTGGGCGGGCGGAGGTGGTGAAAGGTATCTCATTCGATCTCGGTCGCGAGCGGTTGGGCATTGTGGGTGAGAGCGGCTCGGGCAAGTCGATGACCGGCCGGGCCATCCTCAAGCTGATCCGCAAGCCTGGATTGGTAACGGCCGACCGGCTGGAATTCGACGGCATCGACCTGACCCGGCAGAACGAGCAGCAGATGCGCTCCATCCGGGGCGCTCGCATCTCCATGGTGATGCAGGACCCCAAATTCTCGCTCAACCCGGTCATGACGGTCGGCGAGCAGATCGCTGAGGCCTTGGTGACGCATGAGAAGTTGCCGCGGCGCGAGGTGAACGAGCGGATCCTGGCCATGCTGGAGGCGGTGCGGATCAATGACCCCAAACGTGTTGCCGGGCTCTATCCGCATGAGGTGTCCGGCGGCATGGGCCAGCGCATCATGATCGCCATGATGCTGATCCCCGAGCCTGAGCTGCTGATCGCCGACGAACCAACTTCAGCGCTGGACGTGAGCGTGCAAGCGCAGGTGCTCGATATCATCGATGATCTGGTCACGACCAAGGGCATGGGGCTGATCCTGATCAGCCATGATCTCAACCTCGTCAGCCGCTACTGCGACCGGATTCTGGTGATGAATTCGGGAACCGTGGTCGAGGAATGCGCGGCCGGCGAACTTGAACGGGCGCAGCACCCCTACACGCGCGGCTTGCTGGCGGCGATGCCTGTCATCGACGAGACACGCGAGGAGCTGCCGGTGCTTGACCGGTCGCAATGGGCGGGCACATGAGCGCGATCAATCTACGCAATCTCGATATTTCTTATGGCGACACCAAGGTCGTCCACGGGGTGAACCTCGACATAGCCGAGGGCGAGAGCTTTGCGCTGGTGGGCGAGAGCGGCTCGGGCAAATCGACGATATTGCGGGCCATTGCCGGGCTGGCGCCGGACTGGACAGGCGAAATTGCCGTGCTGGGCAAGGCACGCAGCCATGGCATCGAGCGCGCGGTGGCGCGGCAGGTGCAAATGGTGTTCCAAGACCCCTATGGCTCGTTGCACCCCCGCAAGACCATCGACGCCGTCTTGAGCGAGCCGCTCGAGATCAACGGCATCGGCAATAGAGCCGAGCGCGTAGAGGCGATGCTGAAGGCGGTTGGACTGGACCGGCGATTCCGGTTCCGGTTTCCGCACCAGCTTTCGGGCGGCCAGCGGCAGCGCGTGGCGATTGCCCGGGCGCTGATGCTGGAGCCAAAGGTGCTGCTGCTGGATGAGCCGACTTCGGCGCTGGATGTTTCGGTGCAGGCGGAGATCCTGAACCTGCTCAAGCGGCTGCGGCGGGAACAGGGGCTGACCTACCTGCTGGTGACGCACAATCTGCCGGTGGTGAGTTTCCTCTGCGACCGGCTCGCAGTGATGCGGAATGGGCGGATCGTCGAGGTGGCCGATGTCGAGCTGCTCAAGCGAGGGGAACTCGCCGAGCCCTATTCGAGAGAATTGCTGGCGGCGACGGCCGGGCGTGCGGAACCGGCCGCGTAGCACAGACAATCACCGGCGTTCCCTCGGGCTTGACCCGAGGGCCATTCGCCACTTGTGCCGTGCGGAGAGTGGCCCTCGGGTCAAGCCCGAGGGAACGCGGCGGGTGTGAAGAGATCGGCGCAAGTCGGATAAACAGACCAAGGACCAAACTATGACTGACTATTCCCAAGCCATCGCGCAATTCGACGCTGATATTGCCACTGCCAAGGGCGCCGATGCGGCGTTTGGCGCGCTGCAGGCGCTGGTGCAGGCGACGGTGGGCGCGAAGCTCTTCACCTTCATGACGGTCGACATGGAGGCCGAAGTGGCACGGCGGGCCTATACGAGCGACGCGATCAACTACCCGACATCGGGCACCAAGCCGATCCGCTACGATTCCTGGTTCGACATCGTGCACAAGGAGCGGCAGTATTTCGTCGCCAATACCATCGCCGATATCGCCAAGGTGTTTCCGGACTATGAGCTGATCGACTCGCTGGGGTGCCAGAGCGTGGTCAACATGCCGGTGGTGATCGGCGGGGAACTGGTGGGCACGGTGAACATGCTTGACGTGGACGGCTATTACACGCCCGAGCGGGTGCAGACGATCCGGGATGTGATCGCGGTGCCGGCCAAGCTGGCGGCTGTGGTGGCGCGGGGGTAAACCACACCGCGCATCACCCTCGGGCTTGACCCGAGGGCTCTGTCCTTCTCGACGGGTCCAGCAAGTGAGGAGCCCTCGGGTCAAGCCCGAGGGTGACGGCCGGAGGGCTGCGGCCCGTTTGGTGGGCGAGTACTCCCCTACCCTGCTTGCGCCATCAGGCTCGCATTCCCACCTGCCGCTGTCGTGTCGATGCAGACATGGCGCTCGATCACGAGGCGGTTGGCCCCCTCCTCCGACGTCAGCAGCGGGATGATGGCGCCGGATCGGGCGCTGAGGGCGATGCGGATGGCACGAAGGGTGGCGTCGTCGGCAAAGTATGCCACCGCGTCAAAGCCCGTCGCATGGGCCAGCGTATCGAGATCGAGTTCGGCCAGGATGGCCGCATTACCTGACATGGCGGCCATGGTGGCCTGCCGGCGCTGATCGACAGGCGTCGGGCCGAGGCAAAGCACCGAGCCGCGGGCGGCGGTATGCATGACGTTGCTCTCGCCCGTCGGGCCGGGCAGCGGCAATGGGCCGGCATTGGCATGACCATGGCCCTGGGTGAAGCGCGGCAGATAATGCGGGCCGCCTGCCTTGGGGCCGGTGCCGGAGAGGCCTTCGCCGCCGAACGGCTGCGAGCCGACAACAGCGCCAATCTGGTTGCGATTGACGTAGATATTGCCGGCTCGAACGGTGGATGACACCTGACGCACACGCGAGGAAATGCGGGTGTGGAGGCCAAAGGTCAGGCCATAGCCGGACGCGTTGATCGCGGCGACGACATTGTCGAGCTCGCCGGCCCTGAAGATGGCGACGTGGAGGACCGGGCCAAAGATCTCCTCGGCGAGGTCTTCGATGCCGCGGACCCGAAGCACCGTTGGCGCTATGAATGTCCCCCGACCTGGCGTCTTCAAACGATGAATCAGATTCCCGCTTTTCTCGTAACTATCGATGTGAGCTTGGATTTTCGCGCGCGCGGCTTCGTCGATAACCGGGCCGATATCGGTGGCGAGGTGCCATGGACTACCCAGGGTGAGCTCGTCCATGGCGCCCTTGAGCATTTCGATGGTGCGGTCGGCAGCGTCTTCCTGGATGTAAAGGACCCGCAAGGCGGAGCAGCGCTGGCCGGCGGATTGGAAGGCGGAGGCGAGGATGTCGCGAACTGCCTGTTCGGGCAGCGCAGTGGAGTCCACGACCATGGCGTTGAGGCCGCCGGTTTCGGCGATGAGTGGCGCCGACGGCGGCAGGTTGGACGCCATGGCGCGATCGATCTTGCGCGCCGTGGGCAGCGAGCCGGTGAAGACGACGCCTGCTATGGCTGGATTGCTGGTCAGCGCCGTGCCGACCTCGCCGGCGCCGGGGAGCAGCTGGACTGCGTCGTTGGGGATGCCAGCCTCATGCATGAGCTGGACGGCGCGGAAGGCGATAAGCGGGGTCTGCGGCGCGGGCTTGGCCAAAACAGGGTTGCCGGCGACCAGAGCTGCGGCGATCTGGCCGGTGAAGATGGCGAGGGGGAAGTTCCAGGGCGAGATGGCGGCGATGGGGCCGCGGGGGGCCGCGAGGGATTGGGCATCGGCTTCGGCAGCGTAGTAGCGCAGGAAATCGACGGCTTCGCGGACTTCGGCGACGGCGTCGGACCAAGTCTTGCCGGCCTCGCGGGCGAGCAGGGCGAAGAGTTCGGGGCGGTGGGCTTCGTAGAGGTCGGCGGTGGCGCGGAGGAGGTTGGCGCGGGTTTGCAACGGGGTCTGCGGCCAGGTGGAGGTGGTGGCGGCGGTGATGGCGGTGGCCACATCGTCCGGTGTGGCGTCGGTAACGGTGCCGAGAATGTCGGTGGGGTCGGCTGGGTTGGTCAGTGTGGTGGAAGGCCCTCTCACCCGGCGCTGCGCGCCGGCCTCTCTCCGGAGGGGCGAGGTAAGAGGGGCAGCGTGCCATTGGGTGGTCTGGAAGGCGGAACGGGCGGTTTCCACCGCGGGAAAGGCGATCGGGTCGGTGAGGTCGAGGCCGGCGGAGTTCACGCGTGGGGCGAAGATAGCCGATGGAGTCGGGATGGCGGGGTTGGGGATGGCGCCCAGGCTCAGGACCTTGCCGATCGGATCTTCGGCCACGACCGATGCCGGGATGTGTTCGTCGGCGATCTGGTAGACAAAGGAGCCGTTGGCGCCGTTTTCAAGCAGGCGGCGGACCAGGTAGGCCAGCAGGTCCTTGTGGGCGCCGACCGGGGCGTAGATGCGGGTGCGGGTGCCGGCCGTGGTGCGCAGGACCTCGTGCAAGCGCTCGCCCATGCCGTGGAGGCGCTGGAACTCGAAGGTGTCGGGACCCCTTCCCACTTTGGCAGCAAGGTGCAGGACGGCCGATGCGGTGTGGGCATTGTGGGTAGCGAACTGAGGGTAGATGCTTTCGGCTGCCAGAAGCCGTTTGGCGGCGGCAATATAGCTGATGTCGGTTGAGGCCTTGCGGGTGAAGACGGGGTAGCCGTCGAGACCCATGACCTGAGCGCGCTTGATCTCGGCGTCCCAATAGGCGCCCTTGACGAGCCGAACCATGATGCGGCGGCCGAGCGATTTGGCAGTGGTGTCGAGCCAGTCGATCAGCGGCAGGACGCGCTTGCCATAGGCTTGCACAACGACGCCGAAGCCGTCCCAGCCTGATAGTTCCGGCGTAGCGAGGACTTCGGCGATGATGTCGAGCGAGAGATCGAGGCGGTCGGCTTCTTCGGCGTCAATATTGAAGCCCATATTGGCGGCTTTGGCCGATAGGGCCAATTTGCGAGTCGCTTCAACGAGTTCGCCCATGACGCGGCCTCTCTGCGCGAACTCGTAGCGCGGGTGGAGCGCCGAGAGTTTCACCGAGATGCCGGGATTGTCGCGCACGGACGCCGCGGTGCAATGGGGGGCGAGCGTGGCGATTGCCCGGGCATAGGCATCGAAATACCTGACGGCGTCGACGCCGGTACGCGCTGCTTCGCCCAGCATGTCGTAGGAATAGCGGTAGCCCTGGGCTTCGGACTTCCTGGCGTTCTGGATGGCCTCGTCGATGCTGCGCCCGAAGACGAACTGGCTGCCCAGCAGGCGCATGGCCTGCGCCACGGCGGTACGGATGACAGGTTCGCCGAGGCGGGCAATGGCCCGATGCAGGGCGTTTTTCGGGCCGACTTCGGGATCACCCAGCACATCTGCGGTGAGGCTCAGCGCCCAGGATGAGAAGTTGACCAGCTGGTTGGGGGAACCGCCGAAATGACTGGTCCAGTCAGAGCCGCCGACCTTGTCGTGGATGAGGGCGTCTACGGTTTCCGCATCGGGCACGCGCAGGAGCGCTTCGGCGAGCGACATCAGCGCCACGCCCTCATCGGTGGCAAGGCCGTATTCAGCGAGGAAGGATTCCATCAGCCCGAGGCGATTGCCCGACCGAACCGTGGTGACCAGGGACTCGGCGTGAGCGGAAATCTCCTGCCGGGAGGCCAGGTCGAGGCCGGTGGCGGCGATGAGGTCGCGGACGAGGGTGGTTTCGTCGGCCAGGTTATGGGCACGGAGGGATTGGCGGGCGGTGGTGATGTCGGTCATGGTTCCCTCGTTTCCACAGGCAGCCACGGTGTCATTCCGGCCCTCGCCGGGCTGACATCGTGTGTGAGCACATTGTGCCAGATGATTTGCAGGCGTTTCGCCTGACTTGATGGCGCTGGGCGGCGCGAAGCGTTATCCTCAGACCAAATTGCAGGACTTATGCCCATGAAGACCGTCACCTACGAGACTTTGGACCAGATTGATCGTCGCATTCTGGATGAACTGGCCAAGGACGGGCGGATCAGCGTGGCGGAGTTGTCGCGGCGGGTGAACCTTTCCAAGACGCCGTGCCAGGCGCGCATCACGCGGCTGGAGAGCGCGGGGTATATCCTGGGGTATCGGGCGGTGATCGACCCGAAGCGGCTGGGATTACCGCATGTGGCGTTTGTCGAGGTGAAACTCAGCGATACGCGCAAGGCGGCGCTGGCGGCGTTCAACAAGGCGGTGCGCGCGATCCCCGAGGTCGAGCAGGCGCATATGATCGCCTCGAGCTTCGACTACCTGCTCAAGGTGCGGACCAAGGATATTGCCGACTACCGGGAGGTGCTGGGGGAGCGGATTTCCGCCCTGCCCCATGTGGCCCATACGAGCACGCATGTGTCGATGGAGGCCGTGAAGGGCGACGACGAATAGGCCAGCGCGGGTCCAGAAGGCCGGCGGTTTGCTGGGAGCATGCTAGCAGCCTTCTTGCTGGCTTCCTGCAGATTGCCGCCGTGGCTTGGCTCAACCCGCCGGGAACAGCGTCCAGCGCTTCGGGCGGAAGGCGAGGCGGGTCTTTTCGCCGGCGGGATGATCGAAGGGCAGGTCGACCTCGACGAGGTGACCGGCGCCGCCAATTTCCAGCTCGACACGACGGGTGCCGCCAACGCGCCTGCTGGTGCTGACGACGCCCGCGAGGGACGCATCGGCCTCGATCAGCTCGACATCATGCGGCCGGAAGAAGAGGCGCGCATTGCCTGGCTTGGCATCGCCGGCCGGAATGCCGATGGCGCGACCGCCAACCCAGAGTTCGTTGTGTTCGACGGTGACCGGCAACTCGCTCGATTCACCGATGAAGCCAAAGACGAAGGGCGAGGTGGGATGGTCGTAGACGGTGTCGGGCGTGCCGACCTGTTCGATCTTGCCCTGGCTCATGACGCAGAGACGGTCGGAGAGTTCGAGGGCTTCTTCCTGATCGTGAGTCACGAAAACCGTGGTGTGGCCGGTGCGGTCGTGGATCTCGCGCAGCCATTTGCGCAGCTCGCGGCGCACCTGGGCGTCGAGGGCGCCGAAGGGCTCGTCGAGCAGCAGCACCGCCGGCTCGATCGCCAGCGCGCGAGCCAGGGCGACGCGCTGGCGCTGGCCACCAGAAAGCTGGTTGGGGTAGCGTTTTTCGAGGCCCGAAAGCTGGACCAGGTCAAGCAGTTCCATGGCCCGGCGGCGGATCTCGCCCGATGGCGGGCGGGTAGAGCGCGGGCGCACTTTGAGACCAAACGAGATGTTCTCGAGGATCGTCATGTGCCGGAACAGGGCATAGTGCTGGAACACGAAGCCGATATTGCGTTCCTGCACCGTCTTCTCGGACGCGTCGGTGTCGCCGAAGAAGATCTTGCCCTGGGTGGGCATTTCGAGGCCGGCAATCAAGCGCAGCAAGGTCGTCTTGCCCGAGCCCGAGGGACCGAGCAGCGCGATCAGTTCGCCCGAGCGGATATCGAGCGAGACATCATGCAGCGCCGGGAAACGGTCGAATTCCTTGCGCACATTTTGAACGCGAACTTCCATAGACACTCAAATCCTATACGTCAGTTTGCCCACACGTCAGTGGCTGGCACCGGCGGCGATTTCCTCGCCAAAGCGCCATTCCAGAAGAGACTTCAATACCAAGGTGACCAGCGCAAGCATGGCCAACAGGGACGCCAAAGCGAAAGCGGCCGTACCGTTATACTCGTTGTAGAGCATTTCCACCTGCAGGGGGATGGTGGTGGTCTGGCCCCGAATTTTGCCTGACACCACTGCGACGGCGCCAAACTCGCCCATGGCGCGCGCGTTGCAGAGCAGAACACCGTAGAGCAGGCCCCATTTGATATTGGGGAGCGTGACGCGAAAGAAGGTCTGCCAGCCGTTGGCGCCCAGCGACAAAGCCGCCTCTTCGTCGCCGGTGCCCTGGTCCTGCATCAGGGGGATCAGTTCGCGCGCAACAAAGGGGAAAGTCACGAAAATGGTGGCGAGGACGATGCCCGGAATCGCGAACAGGATTTCGATGCCGTAAGATTTCAGGAATGGTCCCATGACGCTGCCGGCGCCGAACAGCAGGACATAGACCAGCCCCGATATCACCGGGGAGACCGAAAATGGCAGGTCGATCAGCGTGATGAGGAAAGCCTTGCCCTTGAATTCGAACTTGGCGATGGCCCAGGAGGCGGCAAGGCCGAAGACGACATTGAGCGGCACAGCGATGGCCGCGACCAGCAGCGTCAAACGGATGGCCGCTTGTGCGTCCTTGCTGGACAGACCAGCGACGAACTCGCCCACGCCCCCCATAAAGGCCTCGTGGAACACCGCATAGAGCGGCAACAGCAGGATGACTGCCATAAATGCGAAGGCAATGCCGATCAGCAGCCACTGAACAAGGCGGCTCTCACTGGTGGGCGAGACGCGGCGTTTGCGGCGGGCGGTGAGTTTAACTGCCATAGCCATACCTCCGGCGCGACCAGGCCTGGATCAGGTTGATGGCAAAGAGCAGCAGGAACGAGATGATCAGCATGACCGAGGCGATGACGGCCGCGCCGGCATAATTGGTTTCCTCGAGACGGATGACGATCAGCAACGGGGCGATTTCCGAGACGAAGGGAATATTGCCGGCGATGAAGATGACCGAGCCATACTCCCCGACCGCGCGAGCGAACGCCAGGGCAAAGCCCGTGAGAATGGCCGGCATCAGGCTGGGCAGGATGACGTGGGCGATGGTCTGGAAACGGTTGGCGCCAAGGGTGGCGCTGGCTTCCTCGACCTCGTGGCTCACCTCTTCGAGGATGGGCTGGATGGTGCGGACAACAAAGGGAAGGCCGATGAAGATCATCGCGATGGTGATGCCTGTTGGCGTGTAGGC
Organism: uncultured Devosia sp.; assembly: GCF_946479885.1. The sequence goes on along the minus strand of NZ_CAMLHM010000003.1, from coordinate 3,980 downwards.
GATGCGCCAGCCCAAGGGAGCGAACAGGGCGCCGATGACGCCGTTGGGCGCATAGATTGCCGTGAGCGAAATGCCGGCGACCGCGGTGGGCAGTGCAAAGGGCAGATCGATGATGGCATCGAAAATACGGCGGCCCGGGAAGCGGTAGCGCACCAGCACCCAGGCGATCAGCGTGCCGAAAACGACGTTGACGGCAGCTGCGAACAACGCGGTGACGAAGCTGACGCGCAGCGAACCGAGCACCCGGGCGTCTGTGGCGGCCTTCCAGAAGCCTTCCGGGCCGAGGCCGGCCGAGCGAACGGCCAGGGCAATCAGCGGAATGAGGATGATCAGGCAGAAATAGGTGAGCGTGAAACCCAGCGTCAGTCCGAAGCCAGGAATGACGCTTTGCTGGCGGAAACGAGGGCCGCGGCGTGGCGCGGTCGAGACGGCGGTGCTCAAGCGGCAGCCCGGAAGGCAGCAGTTTTGGCGGCGCTGTTCATGTCGACCTCTCAACCCGGTTCGGCGGGCGCGACCCTAGTGGATTGGTCTGGTTTATCAAAGTCGAGGCAGTCGCGTTTGGCGAAAGTGTGGTGGAAAAAAATTGCGCGAGTGGGGGCGTGGAGAGATTCAGGCCCCGGCGGAAAGCAGAATGCCGATGCGGAGGAGCAAATTGTGGCGCCGAGCCTGCAGTCGACACCCTCCCCCTTGCGGGGAGGATCAAGGGTGGGGGTAGGTGAGCCGTCATATCGGGGCTCTCGCCCCCCTTCCGAGCGACGCTAGGCGCTGAAGCGCCAAGCTTTGCTTGCCCTCCCCGCAAGGGGGAGGGTGGGCTCCACTCTAGCCGCGCCTTCCGCGCGCCTTCGCCTACTATTTCGGCGGCGACCAAATTGGGGTTTCGCGTTCCAGGGGCTTCATTCCCGTGATGTCCTGACCTTTTCGCATGGCGATGTTCATGCGGAAGGAGTTGCCGATGCGTTCGGAGCGCTCGATGAATAGCGCCGCAACTTCGGGCGGGCAAAGGTCGTCGACCGTCCGACGGAACAAGGCCAGCCAGCGCATGAAATGCGCGTCGGACAGCTCAGGGATTGCCATGTGCTTTGGCATGGGGCGACCGCCATAGCGGCCGGTGCCGAGCAGCATGGAGCTCCAGAAATCGGTGATCAGATCGAGGTGGTGCGGCCAGGCTTCCGGCGCGATGACGCGGTTGAAGACCGGACCGATGACGGGGTCGCGCCTGGCGTCGGCGTAGAAGCGATCGACGACGGCGCGTATCATGGCTTCGTCGAGCCCCTCCGGGGTCTCCCAGCCAACGCGCTGGTGGCGCGTGCCGACGGGCGGACGCTCGATATCGTCACTCATGTGTCGGTCTCACGGATGGAATAGCTGCAGCGACGGCCGCCGGCGACGATATGCTCGGTGCGCACGACTTCGGTCCCATCGCCAAGAACAGAACGGAACACATCGAGCTCAGCGCGGCAGAAGCCCTGGCAGGCGATGGCCGCCGCGCAGATCGGGCAGTGATTTTCGACGAGAACGAGGGTGCCATCGGTCTCTTCGCGCCAGTCGGCCATATACCCCTCAGCCGAACGCAGGTCGGCGAGCGCCGCCACCTTTTCGCGCAGGCTGGTGCGATCGGCCAGCGCGGTTTCGTAGATGGCGCGAGTCTCGGCCTCGCGACTGGAGATCAGGGTATCGAGGGCGGCCTCGCCCAGCGAACTGCGGACGATACCCAGCAACTGCACGGTGAGCGCGGCGTGGGTATCGGGGAAGCGGGCCTGCGCCGATGGTGTCAGGCTCCAACTCTGGGTGGGGCGCCCAACGCCCCTGGCTTCGCTGCTGGCGACCACGAGGCCCTCTTCAGCAAGCCGGGCCAACTGCTGGCGGGCGGCCTCGCCCGAAGTGCCGAGCTTGGTGCCGATTGCTGCAGATGACAGGGCACCATGCATCTTGAGCGCCATGAGTACCCGCTCCGCCGGGCTGCGGGGCGACCATGCGGCATTTTCCAAGTTCGGCCTTGACATATCGACGACGGAGGTTTTCAAAGTCATTGCTTGGAAATTAAACAGCGCGACGACGGAATGCAAGCGCTGCGGTTGTCGCAGCACCATCCGCCCGACGCGCAGTCTTGTCGATCACGCCTATGAAGAGGAGCCGAACATGGCCTTTGAACTTCCCGCCCTGCCCTATTCACACGCTGCCCTTGCCGAACGCGGCATGAGCCAGGAAACGCTGGAGCTGCATCACGACAAGCATCACCAGGCCTATGTGACGGCGCTCAACGGCTTTGTGGAGAAGAACGCGGACCTGCAGGGCAAGTCCTTGGAGGAGATCGTCGCGCTGGCCAATGGCAAGCCGGACCTGGCCCCGGTGTTCAACAATGCCGGACAGCACTGGAACCACATTCACTTCTGGAATGCCCTCTCACCCAAGGGTGGCGCGCTGCCGGGCAAGCTCGAAGCCAAGATTGTCAGCGATCTGGGCTCGGTGGACGCGTTCAAGGATCAGTTCAAGACCGCCGCCACGACGCAATTCGGTTCCGGCTGGGCCTGGCTGGTGCTGGGCACTGATGGCAAGCTCAAGGTGACCAAGACGCCCAACGGCTCCAACCCGCTGGCAACAGGCGAAGGCAAGCCTCTGCTGGGGCTCGATGTGTGGGAGCACAGCTACTATGTCGATTTCCGCAATCGCCGCCCTGATTATGTGACCAACTTCCTGGAAAAGCTGGCAAATTACGAATTTGCCGAAGCCAACCTGGGCTAAGTTTTTCGCGCAGGCGGGGGTCGCCATTCGGTGACCTCCAGAAACGGTGATTCCCGCCTGCGCGGGAATGACGTAGTGGTGTGTTGGGGCGCTTGCCGCCCACAGGAAGTCTTGGAACTGATGACGGCAGCAATGGCCGACTTTGAACTGCCCGATACGATGAAACTGCACCCGCCACGGCGGCCCGTGGTGAGCAACGCCGAATTCCGCGCCGCCATGGCCGGCATGGCGTCGACGGTAAGCCTGGTGACGGCCCGGCGGGGCGATGAGCGAATCGGGCGAACCGTGACCTCAATGCTGTCGCTGTCGATCACTCCGCCGACTATCCTGATCTCGATCGACATCATGAGCCGGCTGGCGGACCTGATCGCCAAGACGGGTGGATTTTCCCTCGCCATGCTGGCGGATGACCAGTCCGCAGTGGCCGATGCCTTTGCCGGACAGGTGCCGGCAAAGGATCGGTTCAATACCGGCAACTGGAGCCAGTGGCCATCCGGACATCCGATGCTGTTGGGGGCGGTGACGGCGCTGGACTGCGACATGATCGGTTCGATTGAAACGGGAACGCATGTGCTGTTTGCCGGCGCAATCATTGAGGCGGAAACAACGACGAGCCGGGCGCCGCTGCTTTGGCAACGCCATCAATACCATAGCGTCGGTGGGGTCGACTGAGCGGCGCGAAGGTGGCAAGCTGGAGGGACCGCTTCGGCAACCCTCAGACCGAACGCGACGTTTCCTTCGTCGAGGGAGGCCAGGATGCCGCGTTTCTTCTTTCACTATCGCACCGATGACGAGCTGATCCGCGACGCCGATGGCAGCGAGTTGCCGGACATAGAAGCAGCCGAGCACAATGCGGCCGCCTTGGCCAAGGCCATTGTCGAGAGGGCGGCGAGCACCGGCGGAGATACGCGCATGCCGCGCTCGATCGAGATCACCGACGCGGCGGGGGAAGAGCTGCTCTATCTGGTGTTCTGGGCAGGACCCAAGCTTGGTCCTGATGGGGACGAGCAGGAGCCGATCGGCCCGAACACGGTGCATTGATAGCCGCCGTTTTTCAGCATACCCCATCCGGCGCGCGCCCCTTCTCCCGCGAGGGGGGGCATCGACTGAGGCCTGATTGCTCCATTTCCAAAGCAAAACGCCGGCCACGAGGGCCGGCGTTGCTACGTCGGGAGGACGATTTTATTGGGCCGGGGTGCCGGTGTAGATCTGATCGAAGATGCCGCCATCGCCGAAGT